>JAFRJF010000103.1 GCA_017432405.1 Clostridia bacterium
AGCATTGGGTACGGCGCGTTTTCCGGCTGCTCCAGCCTCACCAGCGTCTCCATCCCGGACAGCGTCACAAGCATTGGGTGGTCTGCGTTTGAGGGCTGCTCCAGCCTCACCAGCGTCTCCATCCCGGACAGCGTCACTAGCATTGGGCATTCTGCGTTTTTAGGCTGCTCCAGCCTCACCAGCATCTCCATCCCGGGTAGCGTTACATACATTGACGCATGTACGTTTTTCGGCTGCACCAGCCTCACCAGTGTCTCCATCCCCAACAGCGTCACAAGCATTGGGGGCGAAGCGTTTTGGAACTGCTCCAGCCTCACCAGCGTCTCCATCCCCAACAGCGTCACAAGCATAGAGGAAGATGCGTTTTCCTGGTGCTCCAGCCTCACCAGCGTCTCCATCCCCAACAACGTCACAAGCATTGGGGATTCTGCGTTTTACTCCTGCTCCAGCCTCACCAGCGTCTCCATCGGAAAGGGCCTTACCTATATATCAAATGATATGTTTAGTGGCTGTCAACTCTTGGAAAGTATAGTCCTTCCCGCAAACATCTCCTCAATTGGTAGCGGGGCGTTCAAAAACTGTTACAGCTTATTGGATGTGACCCTGTTGAACAGCACAATGGATATCGATGACGAGTCTTTCTTCGGCTGCCTCACCACGATGACCTTCCACACACCCTGCGATTCCGCCACCACAAAGTGGGCGGAAGGGAAGGGCTATACGGTCGTCAAATCCGACCACACCCCCGTCACCGACCCCGCCGTCGCCCCTACCTGTGCCGAGGCGGGCAAAACCGAGGGCTCCCACTGCTCTGTCTGCGGAAAGGTACTGGTCAAGCAACAAACCGTCCCCAAGCTCATCTCCCTCAAAAAGTGCAAGATAACCGGCATCAAGGACGCGGTCTTCACCGGCAAGGCCATCCAGCCCGCGCCTGTGGTGAAGTATAACGGCAAGAAGCTGGTCAAGGGCACCGACTACACCGTCAAATATGCCAAGAACAAGGCCGTTGGCGCCGCCACGGTGACGGTCACGGGCATCGGCAGGTACGGCGAATCCGTCAGCAAGACCTTTAAGATCAACCCGAAGGCCGTTGCGCTGTCCAAGCTGACGGCGGGCAAGCGGCAGCTGACGGTGACGTGGAAGAAGGGCAAGAACATCACCGGCTATCAGGTGCAGTACAGCCTGAAAAAGAGCTTTTCCGCCGCGAAGACGGTCACCATAAAGAAGGCTGCCACGGTGAAGACCGTGCTGAAAAAGCTGACGATCGGAAAGAAGTATTATGTGCGCGTCCGCGCCTACAAGACCGTCAGCGGGAAGAAGTATTATTCCGCGTGGTCGAAGGCGAAGAGCGCAAAGGTGAAGTAAGCATAACTTCTCGAATCGGGGAAATTCTGATTTGTCGTGGGGATAACAAAGCCTATAGGAATGGCTGGTAGTGCAACCCAAAGCCTTCCCCAGCGACCAAAGGGAGCGGTTCAGGGGAAGGTGGCCCGCGTAGCGGGTCGGATGAGGTCGGTCCCCCGCGGTAACGATTATTTACTCGCTTCCTTCCAAGAGAACGACCTCATCCGTCACGGCGCTATGCGCCGCGCCACCTTCCCCTGAACCGGCAGCTTCGCTGCCTGGGGAAGGCTTTGGGATACCGCATCACCCCGACAACTCAGAACATGCATACACCTAAGCAGTTACAAGCACAACAAAATCGCCGATTCAAAATGATGGCATTTTGGATCGGCGTTTTTTATCATCATTACATCTCATTCACAAACTTCACAGCCTCGGTGGCGGCCATGGCCCCGTCCGCCGTGGCCGTCACCAGCTGGCGCAGGGCCTTGGCCCGGTTGTCTCCGGCGACGAACACGCCGGGGGTGCGGGTGTGGCAGTCCTCGCCCGCGGCGGCGTAGCCGGAGGCGTCCAGGTCGATCAGGTTCGCGAAGTTGTTGTTCTCGGGCACCCGGCCCACGGCCACGAACAGGCCGTTCAGCTCGATGGCGCGCACGTCGCCGGTGAGCTTGTCGGTCACCTCGATGGCCTTCAGCTTCTTCTCGGCGATCAGCTTCGTGACATTGGCGTTGTAGATGATCTCCACGTTCTCCCGGGCCTTCAGGCGCTCGGCGTTGGTGTCGTCGCCCCGGAAGCTGTCGCGGCGGTGGATCAGGTACACCTTCTGGCACAGGTCCGCCAGGTACAGCGCATCCTCCAGCGCGGTGTTGCCGCCGCCCACCACAGCCACGGTCTTCTTGCGGTAGAAATTGCCGTCGCAGGTGGCGCAGTAGCTGACGCCACGGCCCACCAGCCTCTCCTCGTCCTCGACGCCCAGCTTGCGGTTGGCGGAGCCGGTGGCGAGGATGACCGCCTTCGCCCGGTATTCGCCCTTGTTGGTGACGACGACCTTCTCGCCGCCCTCGTCCCGAAGCGCCACGGCCTTTTCAAATTTGAACTCGGCCCCCAGGCCCTTGGCCTGCTCATAGACCTTCTGTGAGAAGTCGAAGCCGGAGATGTGGGCCTCCACGGGGTAGTTTTCGATGTCGGGGGTGTTCAGGATCTGCCCGCCGCAGCTGAGGGCCTCCAGCACCAGCACGCTCTTTCCGGCGCGGCGGGCGTAGATGGCGGCGGTCATGCCGGCGGGGCCGCCGCCGACAATCAAGATATCATACATGGCTCAGCCCTCCACCAGCTCGGCGATGGCGTCCTTGGCGATCAGGCCCACGCTGCGGTTGACCTCCTCGCCGCCCTTGAACACCACCAGGCAGGGGATGGAGGAGACGTCGTACTCGTCGGCCAGCTCGTCCTGGTCGTCGATGTCGATGGAGACGATCTTATAGGCGGTGTTACCCTCGGCCAGCTCGTCCAGCATGGGCTTCATCGCGCGGCAGGGGCCGCACCAGCCGGCGTTGAAATCGGCCAGCACCGGCACGTCGGACTTCAGGACCTCGGATTCAAAGTTGTCTTTCGTCACATTGATAACAGACATGTTTCGTACCTCCTGTTTATTAGATCAACTCGGCGATTTCCGCCTCGAAGGTCATCGGGTCGCTGGTGGGGTCGAAGCGCTTGACCACGTTGCCCTCCCGGTCCACCAGGAACTTGGTGAAGTTCCACTTGATGTCGTTGGGCTTCTTGCAGGTGGTGCTGATCTTGGCGATCATGGCCATGGCGGCCTTGTTCTTCATGCCCTCCACTTTCTCGTCGGGCTGGGCGGCCTTCAGGAAGGTGTACAGCGGCTCCTCGGTCTCGCCGTTCACGTCGATCTTCGCCAGCTGGTCAAACTGGGTCTTATACTTGGCGGTGCAGAACTCGTGGATCTCGCTCTCGTCGCCGGGGGCCTGGTGGCCGAACTGATTGCAGGGGAAGTCCAGCACCTCGAGCCCCTGGTCGTGATACTTCTCATAGAGCTTCTCCAGCGCCTCGTACTGGGGGGTGAAGCCGCAGCCGGTGGCCGTATTGACGATCAGCAGCACCTTGCCCTTCAGGTCGGCCAGGTTCAGTGTAGCGCCCTTGCGGGCCTTGACGGTGTAATCATAAATGCTCATGGTGTGAACCTCCTTTGATCTCGCTTGCAAATTAATTGTATCAAATTAAATTGAGCTTGTCAATAGTTTGAGCGACATAATGCATGTTAATAATTCGTTAATTAATACGATACTCTATCGATGGTAAATTCTGATTTGTAGGGGAGAGGGATTAGGGATTAGGGAATAGGGATTAGAAATAGTGACTGGCGCATGGTAGAAACAAACACCATCCTATAATCACGAACAATCCTCTGTTCCGTCACGGGAACGGCCGATCTATTCCACGTGGTACCTCGGTGCGCGGCTGCTCCTAATCCCTAATCCCTATTCCCTAATCCCTGCGTGTCAGCCCGATAAATCAGAATTTCCCAGCCACCCCACACCGTTTTAATCAACAATTATCCTTCAATCAAACATTTCACCCATCGACTGTGTTATGATGTCAGTCAGCGGAGTTCGGCCTCTAAATCCTTCGCTATATAAAATAAAACCAAGGAGATTTTTTTATGCGCTCACGTATCAAGAACTTCATTTCCGACACCGTTTTGCTGCTGCGCAGCGTCCCCTCCTCCATCGTTTCACTGTTCGTGCTCTCGGTAGTGCTGATGAACCTGCTGGCCAACAAGACCATCTACCAGCGCGGCTTCCTGGCCGTGGATGGGGGCATCGTGGTCTCGTGGCTGACCTTTCTGTGCATGGACATCATCACCAAGCGCTTCGGCGCGCGGGCCGCGACGCAGGTTTCCGTGTTCGCGCTGGCGGTGAACCTGCTGGCCGTGGGCATCTTCGCCATCGTCAGCGCCATTCCCACCGAGACCGACTATTCCGCCTTCAACGGCATCTTCGGCGGCAGCTGGTTCATCGTGCTGAGCAGCTCGCTGGCCTTCCTCGCCTCGGCCATCGTCAACAACGGCCTGAACGCCGCCATCGGCAGGCTGTTCGAGGCCAACCCCGACGGCCGCGCGGCCTACTGCACCCGCAGCTACGTCTCCACCTTCATCGGCCAGTTCGTGGACAACTTCGTGTTCGCCTCGCTGGTGTTCATGGTGTTCGCGCCCATCTACTGGGGCGGCTTCAGCTGGACCCTGCCCCAGTGCGTCTCCTGTTCGCTGATCGGCGCGGGCATGGAGCTGTTTATGGAGGTCATCTTCTCCCCCATCGGCTACGGCGTGTGCCGGCGGTGGCAGCGCGAAAACGTGGGCAGCGCGTATCTGAACGCCCACGCAGTGGCATGAGGGTCATCGTCACCGGCGCGGCCCGGGGCATCGGGCGGGCCGCCGCGCTGAAATACCTGTCCCTGGGGCACGAGGTGCACGGCATCGACCTCCAGCCGTCCGGCATCGACGCGCCGCTGTACGTCCATCACGTCGCCGACGTCCGGGACAGAGAGGCCCTCCCCGATATCGAAGGCGCAGCCATACTGTTCAATAACGCCGGGGTGCAGCAGGGCGAGGGCGACATCGAGACGAACCTCGTCGGCGCGATCAACGTCACCGAAAAATACATCGAGGGCAACGACGCGCTGCGCTCGATACTGTTCAACGCCTCGGCCTCTTCCATCAGCGGCCAGGAATTCCCCTACTACACGGCCAGCAAGGCGGGCCTGGTGGGCTACATGCGCAACGTGGCCATCCGCCTGGCCCCCAGGGGCGTCACCTGCAACGCCATTTCCCTGGGCGGCGTGCTGACCGAATCCAACGACCCGGTGATGCGGGACCCGGCCCTGTGGCAGGCCATCATGGACGTCACGCCGATGAAGAAGTGGACCACGCTGGACGAGGTCTGCGAATGGGTGGCGTTTTTGACCCTCGTCAACCGCTCCATGTCCGGCGAGAACCTGCTCATCGACAACGGCGAGATGAAACTGAACCCCACCTTCGTCTGGCCGGGGGAAAATTAAAAAAATATGGGGCTGTCTCAAAATGAGACAGCCCTTTTTCAGTGCGGTCGACGGGACTTGAACCCGTACGGTCTCCCACACGCCCCTCAAACGTGCGCGTATGCCTATTCCGCCACGACCGCATGACAGGAGTATTATACACAAACGGCGCGGGCTTGTCAAGCTAAATTTGCGTTCACGAATCGTCATGCTCCAGCATCACCGCCGCGATTTGCAACCAACCGCAAAATGAGATATAATAGGTGTATCCCTACCAATGATGCGGAGGCTTCGACCATGTCCATATGGCTGATACTGCTCGTGTTGTTCGTCGTGCTGGCCTTCATGACCCACCCCAGCCTGCACTATGCCAAGTGCCAGCGCTGGCGGGGCGAGCGCTTTGCCCACCGGGGCCTGCACGACGTCAAAAGGGGCCTGGTGGAAAACACCCTGCCCGCCTTCGCCGCCGCCCGGGACGCGGGCTTCGGCATGGAGCTGGACATCCGCTTTTCAAAGGACATGCAGGTGGTGGTTTTCCATGACGACGATCTGCTGCGCCTGGCCGGGGACAAGCGCAGGGTGCGCCAGCTGACGCTGGAAGAGCTGAAGGCCATCCCCCTGGCGGGCATCGACAGCGCCCGCATTCCCACGCTGCGCCAGGTGCTGGACACGGTGGACGGCAAGGCGCCCCTGCTGATCGAGCTGAAGAGTGGCCCAGACAACGCAAGGCTGTGTCAGGGGCTGATGGACGCGCTGGCCGATTATAAGGGGGAATACCTTGTGCAGTCCTTCAATCCGCTGATCGTGGCCTGGTTCCGCTGCCACGCGCCCCAGGTGGTGCGGGGGCAGCTGGTGGGCCCCCTGCAGAGCTACCGGCCCGCCGGGAACGGCATCGCCGCCTTCTGCATGGCGGGCCTGCTGGCCAACGTCGTCTCACGGCCCGATTTCGTGTCCTATGACGCCAACGCCCAGCGCTTTTTCAGCCCCCACTTCCAGCGCTTCATGTTCCACACCCCCATGGCCGCCTGGACCGTCCGGGACCCGGCGCTGGCGGCGCTGATCCAGAAGCGGGGGGAAATCAGCATATTCGAAGGCGCGGGAAGGGTTTGACCCGTCTCGTCACCGCACTGCAGTCGGGTCGGCGGTATTGAAATAGATTTCGATCAGCGTCCTGGCGTCGACAAAGCCCGTCTCTACGAGGCCGCAGGCCGCCTGCAAGGCATTCACCGCGGCCTCGGTCTTTGGGCCAAAGCTCCCGTCGGCGGCGCCGCCCAGGAATCCGCGGTCGATCAGGCACTGCTGTATGCGTTTCACAGACCCGCCCTTCGAGCCCACTTGAGCGCCATAGCCGTACCAGTCCATGATCGTCTTCACAAACCCGTCCAGCTTGTCGGTGCCCGCCAGCGACGGCGCGGTCTTCCAAAATCGCCCGTTGCCCCGCAGGGTGACGGTGTTCTGCGGCGCGGTGGTCAGCGCAAGGACTGCGGTGCTGTTCGCTTCGGACAGCTGCCTGGCCGTCAGCGTCACAGTGCAGGCGTAGCCCTCGGCGCTCATGCCGCCGCCGGTGTATTCGCCGTAGCGTTTGAAGCTCTGGCGGGCGCTGACCAGGATGTCCGCGTCGTTGGGATCGGCCACGAAGCGAATCGCGCCTGCGGAGGCCTTCTGGATATCTTCGATCCATCGATCGAGATAATCGGTGATTTCAGGAATCAGGCCCTTTTCGCTGACCGGGTACATGTCGTCCCGGTCGATGCCCACCTCGCACTGGGGATCGACCACCATATAGGCGTTCATCGGCTGGGCATGGGTTGGCGTGTACACCGGCACGCCGTCGGTCAGCCCGACGCCCAGCCGCGCCGCCAATGCCTCGGCCTGTTCGTAGCCCTTCGCCGCTTCCACGCGATCCAGTCCCGGCCCGGTGACGGCATCCGCCGAAGCTGTCACAAACAGCGTCAAGAGCGCTGCCAGCGCCAGCAAGTATTTTATTTTACGCCTCATGGATGAACACTCCTTTCCACTTTGCGGGGAAAACATTGCATTGGACGTATCTCCCCGCCCTTCCGTTCCGAAGGCCCTATTCCGGATCATCCTGCCCGCTCCCCAACAGCAGAGGCAGCAGGGCCGCGAGGCCCTCCGCGTCCAGCCTGTCCGTCTGGGGCAATTCATATTGCGCCTGCACGGCGTTCAGGGCGGCGATGGTTTTGGGGCCAACGATGCCATCCGCCTTGATGTTCTGCCCGAAGGCGACCAGCAGCTGTTGCAGGCCCCTGGCGGCGTCGCCGCGGCTGCCGTCGCCCACCGCTTCGCCGCGGCTCAGGGCGTCGTACAGCGCGCGATAGTCGGTGACGCCCAGCGCCGCCAGCGCCGACGCCACCGGCGCCGCGGGATCCGCCGTCACCCGGGGCACGTCGGGCGCGTCCACATCCACCTCGGGGATCTCCGGCACCTCGATCTTCGGCTTCTTTGTGGGGGCCGGCGTGGGCACCTTCGGCACCTCGATCTCCGAAATCTCCGGCACCTCGATCGGCGGCACGGTGGGCACCCGGATGCGCAGGGCGCTGAATCGGTCCTCATTCGATCCGTCCTGCTCGGCCAGGACTGCCAGGCCACACAGCAGCACCGCCGCGGCCAACAGAACAGATAACAGCTTCTTCATGGTCGATCCTCCCTGCAGATGGTATTGCACTGCCTCTATTATAGCAGAAGTCGATCGCCAAAAGGAATGTGAATTGCAGACTTTTTTGGCGCTTTTGATATATTTTGGTGATAGTATAAAGCACATTTATGTTTAGATTTGCTAAGGAGCATTTCTCGTGATATAATGGCGGAAGAGAATGATGAGGAATCCAAGGAGGATCCCATGACCGAGTTCAGAAAGCCGTGGAACGGCGCGCGGATGTCGCCGGAGCTGGAGTTCAAGATCGCCAACCTGCCCGATTCACCGGGCTGTTACCTGATGAAATCCGAAGGCGAGATCATCTACGTGGGCAAGGCGGTGAACCTGAAGAACCGGGTCAGCCAGTACTTCCATTACAGCGCCCAGCATACCCCGAAGGTGCGGGCGATGGTGGAGAAGATCGACGACTTCGACATCATACTGGTGGACGGCGAAATGGAGGCCTTCGCTCTGGAATGCAACCTGATCAAGCTGCACATGCCCCACTACAACATACTGCTGAAGGACGACAAGGCCTACCCCTACATCCGGGTGAACCTGGCCGAGGATTTTCCGCTGGTGGACCTGGCCCGCAGGCAGGAGAAGGACGGGGCGAAGTACTTCGGCCCCTACCAGGGCTCCACCGTGGTGCGGGAGGTGCTGGACGCGGTGCGCATGGTGTTCCCGATCCGGGTGTGCCGACACGCCATCAACCCGGACAAACCCCGCCGCCCCTGCGTGCACCACCAGGTGGGCCAGTGTCCCGCCCCCTGCGCAGGACTGATCTCCAAGGAGGAATACCGCAGGACCATCGACGGCGTCATCGACTTCCTGAACGGCAAATACGCGCCGGTGCTGACCGAGTTGAAGGACAGGATGATGGAAGCCTCGAGGGAGATGAACTACGAGCGGGCGGCGCTGTACCGCGACCGCATCCGCGCCGTGGAGGCCGTGATGCAGAAGCAAAAGGCCATCTCCACCGCCCAGGCCGACCAGGACATCATCGCCGTGCTGCCCCACGAGGCCGACGCCATGGTGCAGCTGATGTTCGTGCGCTCGGGCCGCATGATCGGCTCGGAGCGCTTCACGCTGGAAGGCGCGGGCGACGAGGAGCTGGGCGAAATCCTGACCCAGTTCATGCTGCAATACTACGGGCCGGAGATCACCCCGCCGAGGGAGATCCTGCTCTCCGCCACGCCGCCGGAGCACGACGTGATCGAGCAGCTGCTCACCGAGCAGCACGGGGCAAGGACCTACATCCTCACCCCCCGGCGCGGCGAGAAGCTGAAGCTGGTGAACATGGCCCTGAAGAACCTGAAGGACGAGGCGAAGAAGCTGGACCGCAAGAACGCCAACAGCCGCGCCCGCACCGTCGGCGCGCTGGAGACCCTCCAGGAATTGCTGAACCTGCCCACGCTGCCCCGGCGCATCGAGGGCTACGACATCTCCAACACCCAGGGGGCGCTGTCCGTCGCCAGCGAGGTGGTGATGGTGGACGGCGTCAGCGCCAACAAGGAATACCGCCGCTACCGCATCAAGACGGTGGAGGGGGCCAACGACTTCGCCAGCATGTACGAGGTCATCACCCGCCGGCTGTCCCACGGGCTGGACGAGCTGGCGGAGCGGAAGGAACAGGGCCTCGATCCCCAGGGCGGCAAGTTCTCATGGCTGCCCGACCTGATCCTGGTGGACGGCGGAAGGGGCCAGCTGGCCGCGGCCCGGGAGGCCATGCAGGCCCAGGGGCTGAACATACCGATGATCGGCCTGGCCAAGCGCATCGAGGAGATCGTGCTGCCCGGCGAGAACGAGAGCCTGCTGCTGGACCGCCATTCCCCGGCGCTGCACGTGCTGCAACGGGTCAGGGACGAGAGCCATCGCTTCGCCATCATCCACCACCGCACGCTACGGGGCAAGGCATCCATCGCATCGCGCCTCGACGGCATCCCCGGCGTGGGCGATAAGCGGAAGAAAGCGATACTGAAGCACTTCAGGACCGTGGAGGCGCTGAAGGCCGCGACGGCGGAGGAGATCGGACAGGTGCCCGGCGTGCCGGAGAAGGTGGCGGAGAGCGTGTGGCGGTTTTTGCACGAGGGAGAATAAAGCGTTCCTGTCGACAAATCAGAATTATACATGCTACCCAACTTTTTCAAATCAACAGAAGGAGGTTATATCATGCTCAAGATAAAATCCATCCTCAGTACCCTGCTCATTCTCGCACTGACCGCCCTCCCCGCCCTGTCGGAGGGCTTTCAGCGCATGGAAAAGGACGGCAGGTTCGCCCTGGCAGACGACAGCGGCTTCCTGCTGACGGACTACATTTACGACGACATTTACTGCTACGATACCGAGCCGCCCTTCCGGGTGCACCGGGACGGACATGCGGGCTACATCGACGAGGCGGGCTACGAGGTGGTGCCCGCCATCTACGACGCCCTCGACGTCTCCTTCCGCGAGGGCGTGGCTCCCGCGCGCCTGAACGGCAAATGGGGCTATGTGGACCAGGCCGGGCGGCTGGTCATCGGCCCCTGGTTCGATGAAGTGGATCAGTTTTCCGAGGGTCTGGCGGGAGTGGAGCAGGACGGCAAATGGGGCTACATCGATCACACCGGCCGCTTTGCCGTAGAGCCCCGGTTCGACTTCGGGGGCTGGTTCCAGAACGGCTATGCCCAGGTGCACCTGGACGAGAAGACCGGCCTGATCGACAAGGCCGGCGCATGGGTACTGGAGCCCGAATTTGACGACGCCGACATCCACGTGGACGACGACGGCCTGGTCTCCGTCATCTATCCGGACGCGGGCGATTCTTTCCGCTACTTCGACATCTCCTCCGGCAAGGCGGTGGAGGTGAAGTCCGTCGGCTCCGGCATCGACCTGTCCGACTACATGCCCTTCGAGGGGAAGAAGGTGGCGACCCTCGACGAAAAGCGCACGCTGGACAAGCGGGTCACCGAGGAACAGACCCTCCCCCGCCTGGACGGGGCCACGGCGCTGTTCCCGGTGTATGCCGCCTTCTGCCAGGCGGTATATCCGAAGGACACCCGCTTCACCTGGCTCGTGGACGACGAAACCGAACACAACGCCCTGATCACCTGCTCCAAGACCAACCGGGCCTACGAGCGGCTGATCGAGGGGAACGCCGACATCATCTTCGTGGCCCAGCCTTCGGACGAGGAGCTGGCCCTGGCCGCTGAGAAGGGCGTTGAGTTCGACATGATCCCCATCGGGAAGGAGGCCTTCGTGTTCATCGTGAACAAGGACAACCCTCTGGATGACATCACGGTGGACCAGATCAAGGGCGTCTACTCCGGCCAGATCACCGACTGGAGCCAGCTGGGCGTCGACGGCGTCGGCCCCATCGTGGCCTACCAGCGCCCCAAGAACAGCGGCAGCCAGACGGCCCTGGAGGCGCTGATGGGCGACACCCCGCTCATGGAGGCCCCAAAGGGCGTGGTGGCCTGGGACATGGGCGACATCGTGGACACCGTGGAATACCGCAACCTGCCCAACGCCATCGGCTACTCCTTCCGGTTCTTCTGCACCGACATGATGGGCAGCGATGTGAAGCTGCTGGCCGTGGACGGCGTGGAGCCCACCGAGGCCAACATCCGAAACGGCAGCTATCCTATCACCTCCACCGTCTACGCCATACGGCTCAAGGGCAACGACAACCCCAACGTCGTCGCGCTGCTGGACTGGATAAAGTCGCCCCAGGGCATGGAATTAGTGGAGAAATCCGGGTATACGCGATGGGTGGAGTGAATACAAGTGAACGCGCTTGACAGATGATTCTTTCTATAATACAATAGCATTGCAAAAGACAGCCGCCACTCTGCCAAGTGGCGGCTGTAATCCGGGTTTAACACCCAAAGCCAAATATCCGGACGAGTAACCGCGTTCGTGGTTCGCTCTCCGTATTCATATTAATCCAATCCCGGTTTTATGTCAATCCGGAATCAAAAAACAAGCTTCACGGAGGTCGCCAATATGGACTACACCACCCTCGACCGCCTGGTCGATTCCTACAGGGACGAACTGATCGAAAACATACGCAGGTGGATCGCCATCCCCTCAATCCAGGACGCGCCCGCCGGTGAAAACGCCCCCTTCGGCAAGGAAGTCCGCCGGATGCTGGACACCGCCCTGGCGGACGGCAGGCGCTTCGGCTTCGAGGTGCGGGACATCGACGGCTACGCCGGCGACATCACCCTCGGCAGCGGCGAACAGACCATGGGCATGCTGGCCCACCTGGACGTGGTGCCCCTGGGCGACGGCTGGACGCACGACCCGCTGGGCGGCGAGATCGAAGACGGCAAGCTGTACGGCCGCGGCACCACCGACGACAAGGGCCCGGCGCTGTGCGCGCTGTACGCCATGCGGGCGGTGAAGGAGGCGGGCATACCGCTCAAGCACGGCGTGCGGCTGATCCTGGGCTGCGACGAGGAGACCGGCATGAGCGACATGCGGTATTATGCCAGCAAGATGAAGATGCCCGATTACGGCTTCTCCCCTGACGCCGAATTCCCGGTGATCAACATCGAAAAGGGCGGCATCAACATGCGCCTGGCTGCGGTGACCGGCGGCGAGGAGGGCGCTGAGCTGCCCGTCTACAGCCTGTACGCCGGCGAGCGCCCCAACGTGGTGCCCGCCGAGGCCACCGCCCTGGTGGGCCTGAACGGCATGACCCTGGACGCGCTGAACGAAAGGCTGTCCGCCATCGTCGCCACCCACGAGGGCTTCAGGCTGAAGGCCGTCGCCGATGGCGAGGGTCGGGCGAAGATCGTCGCCACCGGCGTCAACGGCCACGCCGCCATGCCCTGGCGGGCCGTGAACGCGGCGGGCACGCTGCTTATCGCCCTCTCCGAGCTCAATGCCGGGGGCGGCAGCAGGGAGGCCATCGCCACGCTGGCGCAGGCCGTGGGCATGGACTACACCGGCGAAAGGCTGGGCATCGCCTGCAAGGACGAGCTGTCCGGCGAACTGACATGCAACCTGGGCATACTCCGGTATGACGGCAACGAGCTCTCCGCCCTGCTGGACATCCGCTATCCCCTCTGCGGCAACGAGGAGACCCTGCTGGGGCAGGCGGCCATGCGGGTGAGCCCGGTGCTGTCGGTGCGGCGCATGGGCGGCCACACGCCGCTGCACGTGCCCGCCGATAGCCCCGTCGTACAGGGCCTTTTGAAGGTCTATCACGAGGTCACCGGCCTGGACGCCTACACCATCGCCATCGGCGGCGGCACCTATTCCCGCATGATGCCCAACACCGTGGCCTTCGGCGTGTGCTTCCCCGGCGACATGGACGTGTGCCACATCGCCGACGAATACATCGACCTGGAAAAGCTGATGCTGGGCGTGAAGATCTTCGCCCACGCCATCGCGGAGCTGGCAGGCGGAAATGAATGAGGAATGAGAAATGAGGAAAGAGGAATGAATAGAAAGCCTTTCTCCATCGCCATTGACGGGCCTGCGGGGGCGGGCAAGTCCACCGTCGCGAAGGCGGTGGCAGCCGAGCTGAACGCCATGTACCTGGACACCGGGGCCATGTACCGCGCCTTCGGGCTGTACATGCTGCGCAGAGGCGCGAACAAGGACAAGAGCGCCATCATCGCCGCCGTGGACGACGTGGACATCACCGTGGAATTCATTGACGGCGCGCAGCACATCTTCCTGGGCGGCGAGGATGTCACCGAGGCCATCCGCGAGCCCAAGGTCTCCATGGCCGCCAGCGACGTTTCTGCCGTGCCCGAGGTTCGCGAACGCATGGTGGCGCTGCAGCGCAAAATCGCCGAGGGCCACGACGTGATCATGGACGGCCGGGACATCGGCACCAAGGTGCTGCCGAACGCCACCCTGAAGATCTACCTGACCGCCTCCGTCGAGGAGCGGGCCAGGCGGCGCTGCCTGGAGCTGGCGCAGAAGGGCAATCCGGAGCCCTACGAAAAGATCCTGGAGGATATGAAGGCCCGGGACTACCAGGATACCCACCGTGCCGCCTCCCCCCTGCGCCCCGCCGACGACGCCGTGACCGTGGACACCACAAACAACACCTTCGAGGAGAGCGTGGCCGAAATCAGGCGACTGGCGCTGGAAGCGATCGGCAGGCGCTGATTTGTTCACAAATTATCAATAACTGAAAGCGATACGAACGGCATGTAATGTGATATAATGCCTGTGACGTATCGTTTTCTCTACAGATTCCAACAACAAGGAGGAGCATATGAAAAAGGCAATTGCACTGTTGATCGCCCTTGCGCTGGCGCTTGGGCTTCTGCCCGCGGCGCTGGCAGAGGCGGAGAGCGCACCCGCGCTGCCCCAGGTGGGAGAGGTGGTTCACGGCTTCGAGGTTGCGGAGCTTCGGGACTATCCGCTGATGGACGCCACCATCGTGCGCTTCACCCACAGGCAGACCGGTGGAGAGCTGTACTACATCGCCAACGACGACACGAACCGGGCCTTCGACCTGACCTTCTTCACCGAGGCCATCGACAACACCGGCCTGCCCCACGTTTTCGAGCACGCCACCATCCAGGGCTCGGAGAAGTACCCCGGCGAGCAGATGTTCTTCAACCTGAGCTACCAGACCTACAACACCTTCCTGAACGCCTCGACGGGGCAGTGGGACACCAACTTTCCCATCGCCAGCCTGTCCGAAGTGCAGCTGCTGAAGCTGGCAGAGTTCTATACCGACGCCTGCTTCAACCCCATCATCATGGAAAACGAGCGCATCTTCCGCACCGAAGCCTGGCGCTATCGTTTGGAGAGTGCGGACGCCCCGCTGAGCATCGAGGGCACCGTGTATTCCGAGATGCTCGGCGCGACGAACCTTCAGCGGCAGGCGATGAAAAACATGTTGCGCGCTGCCTTCCCCGGCTCAATGGCCGGCAACGAATCCGGCGGCGACCCGGACTTCATCCCCGACATGACCTGGCAGGCGCTGAAGGACTACCACGACAAATACTACCATCCCTCCAACTGCGCCGCCTACCTCTACGGCCAGTTCGACGATTACAAAGCGTTCCTGCAGCTGCTGGACGGCTACTTCTCGGCCTACGAGAAGCGGGAATTCGTCCGTGAAGATGCGGGCTACACCCCCATCACCGCTCCGGTGGTACAATCGCTGCCCTTCCCGGTGGAGGCCGGCGCGAGTACCGAGCATGCCTGCACGGTCCTGTACGCCTTCGTATGCCCCGGCCTGAAGCAGGTGCTGGCGGACGAGCTGGTTTTGGACACAATGACCGACCTGTTCATAGCCAACGCCTCTGACCTGCAGCAGCACCTGCATGAGGCCATTCCCTACGGCAGCTTCGCCGCCTACATCGAGATGAACGGCCCCGAGGACGCCATAATGTTCATGGCCAATAATGTCGATCCCGGCGACACCGAGACCTTCAAGGCAATCGTGGACGAGGAGATCGCCAAGGTCGCCAGCGACGGCTTCCCCCAGGAACTGGTGGATTCCGTCGCCGCCTCCCTGGCCATATCCGCCCGGCTGACCCGGGAGAACAGCAACCCCGTGGATACCATCATTACCCCTATGGTCAGCCGGTACGCCACCACAGGCAACCCCTGGGATCACCAGGACTACCAGGACGGCTTGTTCAGCGTGGACGACTGGAACAACCAGGGGAAATACGCCCAGGCAGCCGCGAAATGGCTGGTCGGCAGCCAAACCACCGCGCTGGTCACCACCTACCCCGAACCCGGCGCGAAGGAGGAAAAGGACGCCGCCCTCGAAAAGAAGCTGGCCGACATCAAGGCCGCCATGTCCGACGAAGAGATCGCCGCGCTGGTAGAGGCCACCAATGCCGATGCCCCCGAGGATCACTCCGCCGAGTACGTAGCCCGGCTGAAGGCCGTGACCGTGGAATCGCTGCCCGAGGAGATCAAGTCCTACGAGGTATCCGACGCCACCGATGACGACGGCGGCATCCGCCGCATCGACGTGCCGGCGGCGGTGGAGGGCATCAGCAATGTATCCCTGTACCTGGACGCCGCGGGCCTGCCCCAGGAGGACATCCACTGGTTCAAGCTGTACACCACCCTGATCACCCAGCTGGACACTACCGCCCACACCAAGGCCGAGTTGGCGAACCTGTTCAGCCGCTACCTGTACGGCGGCAGCATCGGCGTGACCATACCCAAGGACGGCGCGGGCGGCTGTCACCCCTATATGGCGATGAACTGGATCGCCCTGGACGACGACCTGGCCGCGGGCTACGACCTGATGCGCGAGCTGGTGTACGACACGAAGGTGGACGACCCGGAAAAGCTGCTGGAGCAGGTGCAGGCACAGAAGGCCTCCATGAAGAGCAACATATCCTCCAACCCCGTCGTCACGATCATGCGCCGCGCCCTGGCGCGCACCAGCGGGAAATACGCCTACTCCAGCTATGCCGGGGGCGTGCCCTACTATGAATTCCTGGGCGAGGTCGAGAAGCTGCTGGCCGACGACCCGCAGGCCGTCGTGGCGAAGCTGGAGGGCATACAGGCCTTCTTCAACAACCGCTGCGGCGCGGTGACGCTGTGCGCCGGCAACGCGCAGAGCATCGCACTGAACCGGGAGCTAGCGGATAAATTCCTGGCTTCGCTGGACGAGAAGGCCGTCGAGCCCGTGCAGTACGACTTCCCTGCGCCCGAAAAGCGTGAGGCGCTGATCATCGACAACAGCGTGCAGTTCAGCACGGTGGGCAGCATGCTGAGCGACCTGGGCCTCCAGGCCTTCGACGGGCGGCTGGACGCGCTGACCAAGCTGGTCAGCGACGCCTTCCTGGTACCCCTGCTGCGGGACCAGTACGGCGTGTACAGTCCCTACAGCGTCACCACCGACGAATATTTCGCAATCTATACCTACCGCGACCCGAATGTGGCCGAGACCTTCGAGGTGCTGGAGGGGCTGCCGGAACAGATCGCAAACATGGCGCTGGATCAGGATACCCTGGACGGCTACATCATGAACGCCTATTCCGAGTACGCCATGCCCGACGGCGCGCTGACCGGCGCGGTGAACGCGGGAATGGACGCCCTGCAGGGCCTCGACCCCGCCCGTTGGCTGGAATGGATGCGCCAGCTGAAGCAGGTAACCCCCGAGACCGTGCGCGCCGACGCTGAGTTATACGCGAAGCTGCTGGAAAACGGCACGCGGGTGACCGCCGGTGCCGCCTCCACCATCAACGAAAACGCCGGGCTGTTCGACGCCATTCTCAATCCCTTCGGCGCGGTGGACGCCACCCAGGTGGAGTTGAAGGACGCGGTGGAAGGCGACGAACATTACGAAGCCGTGCGCTTCGCCTTCGAGGAGGGCTTCATGGCCCCGCTGTCGGAGGACGATTTCGGCGCAAACGAGCCTGCCACCGAAGGCGACCTGCTGGCCGCGCTGTACGTGCTGGTGGGCGGCAACCGGGACGCCAACGAAGCGCTGGCAGCCTTCGTGGAATACGGCCTGGTGACCGACGATACCGAGCTGAACGCGCCCATACTGCCCGAGGACATCTGGGGCCTGCTCTCCGCCGTGGTGGGCGAGGAGGTCCCTCCGATGACCGAAACCGCCCAGAGCGACGTCGTCACCCGTGCCGAGCTGGCCGAAGCGTTGATGGCCTTCGTGGAAGGTATGGAATAGTTCAATTCCAATGGATCGGAAAGCGGTAACGCAAAGGAGTGTCTCATGAATAAAGGATTCTATCGCTTCCTGTGCGGCCTGTTGGACGCGATCTACGGCGTGCTGTTTCCTGCCCGGGTGAACGGATTGGAGAACCTCCCCGCCGAGGGGCCATACATACTGTGCAGCAACCACATCAGCAACCGCGACCCGTTTTACCTGGCCATACGCTGCCGGCCACGCTATCTGCACTTCATGGCCAAGATCGAGTTGTTCAAGTGGAAGCCCATGGCCCGGTTCTGCACCGCTCTGGGCGGCTTTCCGGTGGACCGTGGGCACAGCGACCTGAACGCCGTGCGCACCGCGCTGAATCTTTTGAAGGAGGGACATGTGCTGGCGCTGTTCCCCCAGGGCACCCGCAGCAAGGACAACAGCCGCACACCGATGCTGGCGGGCGTTTCGATGATCGCCCTGCGCTCCGGCGCGCCGGTGATTCCCGCCTACATCGGCGGCCCCTACCGCCCCTTCCGCAAGACCCAGCTCAGCTTCGGAAAACCCGTCAGCTTCGAGGGACTGGGAAAACGCATGGACAGCGACACGCTCAAGGCAGCCACTGCCCGCATCGAGGATGCCGTGTGGGGACTTAAAACGTGATCGTAGTCCATCGTGCAGAAGCCTGTCACAAATCCAGTTTTGTGACAGGCCTTTATGGATAACGTAAAAATTGTGTTATCATGCATATTATTGCAGGAATTACCCCTACTGCAATCGAAATAAAACGGATAGCATAATAGTCATATTATGCTTGTATGCTTCGACAAAGCATATGGATTTCATCGAAAAAAGGGCGGAGGCGATTCCCCATCGCGCGCGTTATTCTGGCAAACCACGCTGGTTTCTGCTTTGGCGTGCGCAGGGCCGTGGAGACCGCCGAGCGATCGGCTCCGGCCATGACCCTCGGGCCCATCATCCACAACCCTCAGGTGGTGGCTTCGCTGGCTGAGATCGGCGTGCACAGCGTCGCCAGGCCCGATGAAATCCCCGACGGTTCCCGGGTGGTCATACGCTCCCACGGCATCGGTCAGGCGGCCTACCAGGCCCTGAAGGCGCGGGGCTGCGAGATCGTCGACGCCACCTGCCCCTTCGTTCAGCGAATTCACGACATGGCCCGCGAGGCCTCGCAGACCGGGACGCCGCTGATCGTGATCGGAGAGGGCGACCATCCCGAGGTGCAGGGCATACTGGGCTGGAGCGAGACGCCGGCCTGGGCCGTGCTGACGGAGGAAGACGTCATGGCCCTGCCCCCGCTGGAGAGCGCCAGGGTCGTGGCACAGACCACCATGGTGCAGGAGCGCTTTGACGCGCTGTGCAAGCTGCTTTCCCAGCGCATACCGCGCCTTGACGTGCGCGCCACCATCTGCACCGCCACACGCGACCGCCAGCAGGAGGTCGCAGAGCTCGCCCGCAGGGCCGACGTGATGATCATCATCGGCGGCAGGCAGAGCTCAAACAGCCGCAAGCTGTACAGGCTTGCCGCGGACATCTGCCCCAGGACCTGCTTCATAGAGACTGCGGCAGAGCTGGACGGCATTCAGCTGAAGCCGTCCGATACGGTTGGGATTACAGCCGGTGCATCCACGCCGGATTGTATTATTAAGGAGGTTGTTGCAAGAATGAACGACATCGAGAAGAAAGTCAATCCCGAAGAGAACCAGGAACTTGAAGTCATGTCAGAAGAGGCCATTGACAAGACCATAGTTCAAATTCGCCCCGGCCAGATCATCACTGGCAAGGTCGAAATGATCACCGACGATGAGGTTTGCGTCAACATCGGCTACAAGTCTGACGGTATCGTAAAGAAATCCGAGCTTTCTTCCACCGATGTCAAGGAAGGCGATGAAATCGAAGTCGAAGTCGTCAAGGTGAATGACGGCGAAGGCAACGTGGTGCTTTCCCAGAAGAACATCATCAACCGCAAGGCGTGGGAAGACATCTGCGCCAAGGAAGAGGCCGGCGAGTTCGTCGAAGGCATCGGCAAGGAAGCCGTCAAGGGCGGCCTGCTGGCCGACGTGTGCGGCATCCGCACCTTCATCCCCGCCAGCCAGCTTTCCCTGCGCTATGTCGAGAAGATCGACGAGTTCGTGGGCCAGCCCATGACCCTGAAGATCATCGAGATCGACAAGGCCAAGAAGCGCATCGTCGCCAGCCGCAAGGCCGTGCTGATGGCGGAAGAGGCCGAGAAGAAGAAAAAGATCTGGGAATCCCTGGAAGTGGGTTCCGTCGTGAAGGGCATCGTTCGCCGCCTGGCGGACTTCGGCGCTTTCGTGGACATCGGCGGCGTGGACGGCCTCGTGCATGTCACCGATCTGAGCTGGGGCCGCGTAAAGCACCCCTCCGAGGTCGTTTCCGTTGGCCAGGAAATCGACGTCAAGATCAAGAACATCGATCCCGAGCGCGAGCGCATCTCCCTGTCCTACAAGGAGACCCAGCCTCGTCCCTGGACCGTCGCCGGCGAGAAGTATCCCGTGGGCTCCGTGGTTGAGGGCAAGGTCGTTCGCATCGCCAGCTTCGGCGCGTTCGTCGAGCTGGAGCCCGGCCTGGACGGCCTGGTGCACATCAGCCAGATCGCCCTGACCCGCATCGCGAAGGTCGAGGACGAGGTCAAGGAAGGCGACATCGTGCGCGTGAAGGTGCTGGACGTCAACACCGAAGCCAAGCGCATCTCCCTGTCCATCCGCGAGGTCCTGGAGGACGAAGCGATGGATTCCGTCAATGACGAAGGCGAGTATGATATCGCCGACATCCCCGGCGAGGACGCTCCCGTCGAGGAATGATCGATTGATCCCAAAGCGGCACGAGGACATCGTGCCGCTTTTTGCATTACACGATATGCAGGAGGCGCAACATGTCCAGGATCGAATACCTCACGATACCCTCCCGGGTGGACGGGCTGCCGCTGTCCGTCTGCCTGGTCATGCCCGATTCCGAAAAGGCGAAGGCGCTGGTCCAGCTGGCCCATGGCATGGCCGAGCACAAGGAACGCTACCTGCCCTTCATGGAATACCTGGCCGATCACGGCTATGCCGTGCTGATCAACGACCACCGGGGCCACGGCGGCAGCCTGCGCGCCCCCGGTGACCTGGGCTACTTCTATGCCGGCGGTGCAGACGCCCTGGTCGAGGACCTGCACCAGCTGACCCTCTGGCTCCGGGACCGCTTCCCCGACCGCAGGTTGTTTCTGTTCGGCCACAGCATGGGCTCCCTGGCCGTGCGCGTCTATCGACAGCGCTACGACGGCGATATCGACGGCCTGGTGGTCTGCGGCAGTCCCGGGCGCAACCCGGCCACCGGCATGGGCCTAATCCTGAACCGGGCGATGACCGCCCTCAAGGGCGAGCGCTACATCAGCCGAATGTTTGTCAACATGACCACCGGCAGCTTCAACAAGGGCAATCCCAAATCCGGCAGCGCCAACGCCTGGCTCAGCACCAACCAGGACAATGTGCAAAAGTACGACGCCGACCCGCTGTGCGGCTTCCCCTTTACCCTCAACGGCTACAAGGCGCTTTTGACGCTGATGCGGGACGCCTACCGGCCTGTCCCGGCGGCGCACCCCAACCTTCCGGTCCACTTTCTGTCCGGTGTCGATGATCCCTGCGCGCCGGACGAGAAGGGCTTCAACGACGCCGTGGCGTGCCTGCGCCGGGACGGCTATCACACCGTCACCGCCCGCATGTATCCCGGCATGCGCCATGAGCTGCTGAACCACGCCAATCACATGCAGATCTATGAAGATCTCCTGGCGATTTTTGACAGTTGGCTGTAGAGGCACTGTTGTTTGTTTTATGTTAATTTTTATTTCGGTACCTTGACATCTTCATTCGTCCGTGCTATTATTTAGGTACCAAAATAAAGAAAGGACGGATGAAAACGATGTACAATCCGATGGATATCCGGGATGGAAACCGCGGCGGTGAAGGGCGTTTTATCGAGTGCTTCAACGATGTGCCCGAGCGCATGCCCCACAGGGGTTATCGCCACGGCGATGATGTTCCCCACCCCATGCCCCGTGATTTTTACAGCCGTGACGAAGGGCCCCGCTGCATGCCCCGTGGTCATGGTGGACATGGCATGTCCGGCAATCCCGACTTCGCCCCCGAGGATTTCGCCGATTACGACGAAATGCCCCATTGCATGCCCCACAGGCACGGTATGCCCGGCGGGCCGGGTGGCAACGGCTTTGGCCCTGACGGGCACGGCAGGCACGGCATGCCTGGCGGACCGGGCAATCCCGGCAACATGCCGCCCCGGCGCCCCGACCCGGAGTTCCTGAAGCGCCGCATCGAAGACAGCGACCTGATGGAACTGATCGACATGGCCGGGCGCATGGCCCAGCGGCGTCCGCAAAGCGGTCCCGCAAGGAGCCAGTCCCTGGTGCTGTCCATACTGGCCGGACGGGAGGCGCTTACCCAGAGGGAGCTTCAGCAGATGCTGGGCATACAACCCGGTTCGCTGAGCGAGCTGGTTTCCAAGCTGGAAGGCAAGGGGTATCTGATCCGGGAAAAGGCAGAGGATCGCCGCGGCAATCTGCTTCGCATCACCGAGGAGGGGCGCAAGGCCATTCCTTCAGCCGACGAATTGCCTGAGGACGCTCCCTTCGCAGCCCTGACCGATGACGAGCAGGATCAACTCGCTTCGCTGCTGAGAAAGCTGCTTTCCAACTGGGTGCACGCCATGGAGGCCGCCGTTCCCCGGGAACGTCGCACCCCCTTCCCCCACCACGACAGACCGGTCGAGCTATGACCGGCCTGTCGCGTTGCACGAATGAACATAAAACTAAACAAAAAAAGGTATTGACAATCCCGGGAAAACGTGTATAATATATATCGTTGCCGACGCAATGAGGCACTTGAAGCCGGATGCTGAAAGGTGTCGCCGCAGATCGAAGGATAGGCTGGCGTAGCTCAATTGGCAGAGCAGCTGATTTGTAATCAGCAGGTTGCGGGTTCAAGTCCCATCGCCAGCTCCATTCTTTGAAGCAGGCAACATGGGAAATGTGGGTAGGTTCCCGAGTGGCCAAAGGGAGCAGACTGTAAATCTGCCGCGGAACGCTTCGGTGGTTCGAATCCACCCCTGCCCACCATCTATGCGGGAATGGCGGAATTGGCAGACGCGCTAGATTCAGGTTCTAGTGATCATTACGATTCGTGCAGGTTCAAGTCCTGTTTCCCGCACCAAAGGGTTGCACAAAGTGCAACCCTTTTCTTTGTGCAAATAGCCCTAAAAGCAGCCCTTCTTCGGTGAATTTGGCGTGATTTCGGGCTGCTCTCACGCCCTCCGTTTTTGCGCTTAACAAGGTCAGTTAACACATTCTTTCGATTTACGTCCAAACTGGCCGTCAAAACACTGTGCCTCCGGCAAGGAAAGTCTCCATTTTCCGAACGGCGTCCGGCAAGCGGCTCTCCTCTTTCTTCGCGTAAACCTTCAGCGTCATCTCCGGCGTGGAGTGTCCCATCAGCGCCTGTGTGGTCTTGATGTCCACGCCCGACGCCACCATCATGGTTGCGAAGGTCGTTCGGAAGTTGATGGCCGTCATCCCGTACAGCTCGATATGAGACTTCAGGGAATCCCACAGTCTGCGATACGTCACCTGGGAGACCGGCGAGCCGTCCTCCTTGGAAATCACGTAGCCCCTCTGCTTCCTGCAACCCAGCAGGATGTTGTAGAGCTGGTCGCACATCGGGAAGGGCCTGACGCTGAACTCGTTTTTCGTCTCCTTGGTCACAGCGACATTGACAGGATGAACGACGGCCTGTTTGATCTCGATCATTCGGGTCTCAAAGTTGATGTTTTCCCACATCAGTCCCAATACCTCCTCGCGCCGCATGCTGGTATAGGCCAGCAGCGCGATCAGGCAGCGCTCCCTGGAATCTTCCAACTCCGGGATAGCCTTCTGAATGGACGTAATCTGTTCCCTGGTCAGCGGTGCCGTACCCTCCCCCGCCTTCGCGGGATTGTGGACGCGCTTGTCCTTTGCCGGGTTCTTGACGATCAGATCGTCGGAAACCGCGGAATCAAGCACTTCCTTCAGCATCGCCCAATCCGCCTTCACGGTTGCCTTCTTGTACGTCTT
Source organism: Clostridia bacterium (assembly GCA_017432405.1). Next base: position 23,779 of record JAFRJF010000103.1, read on the forward strand.
TGCCCGATGGCTCAGGAAATCCTGCACATCTGTCGGCGTGATGTCCTCGATATACTTATCCCCGAACCATTTGAGCAGCACGCTCTGCTTGGCATCCATGAACACTTCATAGGTGGCCGCCTTGCCTGTCTTGAAAATCCGTCGCCATTGAACGATGTAATCGGAGAACTTTGTTTTCACCACAGGCGGCTGTACCGCTTCCTCCTGCGTCTGCTTCTCATGGGGGCCGTATTCAATTTCCTGGTCGATGAAATCCTTGATCCGACCGGATTTCACCACGGCTTCAATCACCTTGTCAGCCAACTTCAACTCATCGGTGGCGCTCAGCCTCTTGATGATCTCGTTACCCTCTTCATCATGCCCAACGACAACTCTGATTCGATGTTCCTTCGCCATAATATCAAAGCTCCTCTCTGATATTTCAGGCAAGGAATCATTTTGAACGGTATTTGAACGGTTTTCAAGGTGCGAACCTGATCTGAATCCCAATAGATATTGTACCATATCCTGCTGGCTTTTGCAAACATCAGCCAGCTGCCGAATGCCCTCAGCTATATCGCCAAGCTGCGTCTCAACCGTAACAGGAATCCTATGGTCCCCGGTTTCTTCCATCATAACCACGCTGTTTTTCATAGTGACCTCCGTATATAGAAAAAGCCGCCAGAGGCCGATGATGACACTCTGACGGCTTGATAACGTCAATGATCAGTTTGGGTTTTCTGTTCCCAATGGAGTTTCCATTCCCTGAAGGCTTCGGCACTCATTTCTCCACTGGACAGTAGTGACCGTTTGTTCCAGTATTGTGAGAGAAAACCTGAAAGCCGAGCCATCTCCCTATAGAAACTGGCGTCATGCGCTTCGTCCAACCAGAGGAAATACTCGATCAGCGTGTCAACGGGATTCTCAGGGGTCTGCGACAGACGCGCAGGGGCCACATTGAGTATTCTTGCAAGGGATTCCGAACTCTCCGGGCTCAGGTTTCTGAAGCCCTGTTCCCACTGCTCGATCCTGCATGAAGCAGCCTTTTCATCGAATCCCATCCTCATGCCCAAAGCCTTCATTGTCATGGAACGAAGTTTTCGCAGATAATTCAGCCTCGTCCCCTGCTTCACGCCGTTTCACTCCCTTCTGTCGATTCAACTCCCGTTGCATAAAGTGGTATTGCCATCTGCCTCGGATTCTCATATTGCCGCCCGCTGTGCCTGCTGATTCATGCTTCCTTCCCACCGTGATTTCAGCAGGTCCTTCTTTTCCTCCAGCCTTTCCCGGACGGATGTGCGCGGCTTCCCGCGTCCATTGACGCGATCATCCAGCGCGGCGATGGCGGCGCGGTCATGCAGATACAGGTTGATCTGCGTTTCCCGCGGCGCGGTTTCCAGCAGGCCGATATAGAACTCCACCAACGTTCGGTCATTGAAGGCTTGTACAAAGACTTGCGGAAACGGTGCGTTCCGGTCTGTAGGCGCGTTTTGCTCTGCCCTCTCGGTGAGGATTCTGTAGTCGCCGTTCAGGTCGGACAGCACCTTCCCGCGCCATTCACGAAAGTCTGTCTGAAGCTGTCGCATCTCCCATTCCTTTTTCTGTTCGGGCGTCACCGGCTGTCCGAGTCCGGAACGCCCCTTCGGATCGTAGGGAATGTGGAAATCCTCCGCGATCTTCACCGCCGCCTCCCGCTTTCCGATCTGGAACAGATTGGAAACGAAGTCAATGGCGTCGCCGCTGGCATGGCAGCCGAAGCAGTAGTATCGCTCGTCCAGCTTCATGCTGGGATGGGTATCGTCGTGAAACGGGCAGCAGGCCATGCCGTGGGAATTGACCTGAATGCCATACATCTCCGCTACCTGTCGCGCCGTGACGCCGTGCTTCACCGCCGTAAACACGTCGGGCAGTGTGTGTTCCTGGTTGTTCTTATGATTCAAGAAGCCCATTCTCAGCCTCCTCGCTATGTCTTTTCCCTCGTCCGCTGCTTATCCTTGCCGCCATGCACCTGGTTCAGCTTTTCCTGGAGCGGCTTCCGGACGGACGGGCGTTTCTTGGGATCGACCCAGACGGGCCGCTGGGGTTTACGATTGTTGTTTACCCCGTCGATGTGGTTGTAGTTTTCCTCGCTGCCGACCTCGTGGCTGGCGTGACGGACGTATTCGCCGTTCTCATAGAATTTCTGCCACAGTTCCTTCGGAGGTCGCTCATGTTCCGAAGCCTGTTTCGGCAGCTCCGGGTGCAGAAACAGCCGCATCTGCTCCGCGGCTGTTTCATCGAAATCCTTTGTGATTGTATCCGACACTACTTCCCCCTTGGGATCGAGGATGACACAGGGGATTTCGCGCCCGTGTTCCTCATGCTCCAGCAGGAAGAAAAGGACGTTTTCATAGGTAATGCCGTCCACGACGCGCCACAGTCCCTTCTTGCCGGGGATGGCGTAGTGCTCCGTTTCCAGCGTCAGCGAATTGCCAGAGGACGGCGGGCCGAAGAAGCCATCCAACATCACAAACCCGTCCCCATCGACAAAGCAGCAGATCGTGCCGGTCTCGCGTCGCAGCACGATCACGTCGCTGGTATTGATCTGCCGAAAGCAGCCACGCTTGCGCTGCAACACGGACAGCCGCTCCCGTACTGCCCGCACATCCTCGTTTGGACGCAGCAGATCATCGTAAGCCATATCGTAGTCAGCTTCGTTGGGGAAATACCGCTTGGAGGCGAGAACGGCGAAGGGCTGGAAGATGTATTCGCGCAACGCCTCGCCGTCCTTCATCTGGTAGAGCTGGCAGCGTTCCTGAAGCATCGGTCATCGCCTCCCGTTTGCACGATGGCCTCTCACAGGCTCGGCTCGCTCTTGCGTTTGGCGGGCTTCGACGGCTCCGGCCGGGGCTTTGATTCCTCACGGGCAATCGGCTTCTCCGCCGCGCGCTCCTGTGGCGGCCTCTCCAGTTCTTTCCGCAGGAGCGTAGTGTACAGATCGAGAATGGCGGGATGGCTTTCGACAGTATAGCTCCAATTCCGCAGGCTTCCAAAGCCGTCCCGGTCAATGGGGATGCTCATGGCCTGTGCCCATGCTTTGTTGCTCCGGGAGAACCGCCCGTCGTGTTCCTTCATCGTGATGGTGTTGGCCAGTACCCAGGACAGGCGCTCCGGGCCAAACGCATGGCACTGGTGATCTCGTCGATCTGTGACTGGATCATGGCCGCCTGACGTTCATGGGACAGCGGTATCTTCTCAAACTGCGTGTGCCCAATGATGATGGCGTCGTAATCGCCGGTGGCAATGCGGGAGCAAAACTTCTTGCGATTCGCCGGTTCAAAATCCTTCTTCGTGGCGACCAGGATGTTTGCGCCGGGGTACAGCCGCAGGAAATCCGCGCCCCATTGCTCCGTCAGGTGATTCGGAACGACGTAGAGGTTCTTCTGTGAAAGTCCCAACCGCCGCGCCTCCATGCCCGCGGCGATCATTTGGAAGGTCTTGCCCGCGCCGACGCAGTGGGCCAGCAGCACGTTGTCGCCATACAGGATGTGGGCGATAGCGTTCTTCTGATGCTGCATCAAGGTGATCTCCGGCGTCATGCCTACGAAGCGGATGTGGCTGCCGTCGTATTCGCGGGGCCGGACGGCGTTGAAAAGCTCGTTGTACTTGGCGACCAGCGTCTCGCGGCGGCGCATATCCTTGAATATCCATTCCTTGAACGCCGCCCGGATCAGCTCCTGCTTCTGCTGGGCCAGCATGGTCTCCTTCTTGTTCAGCACGCGGTGTTCACCGTCCGCGTCACGGAAAGTGTCATATACTTTTGTGTCCTTCAGGTTCAGCGCGTCCTCCAACAAATGGAAGGCGTTGAGCCGCTCGGTGCCGTAGGTAGAGTAGACCATGGGATTCCCGCGATCCGCGCTCTTGCCCTGGATATTCCATTGACCGGAAACCTTGGAATACTGCGTCTTGATCTGTCTGCCGATCAGCCAGAAGTCGGTGTGAAACTCGTCCCGTATAAACCTATCAATATACTGCGGGTCGATCCACGTCGCGCCCAGACGCACCTCGATCTCGGAGGCATCCAGGTCTTTGGGCTGCACCCGCTTCAGGTATTCTACGTTCACCTGATAGGCGGGATCGCGCTCGGCGGCGCTCTGCGCGGCCCGCAGCTTTTCCCGCACGTTGCCGGACAGATACTCGTCGCTGGTCTGCCATTCGTCGCTTCCAGGGTCGAGGAAGATCACGCCGCGCAGCTCGTCGATAATCTCATCCTCTGACTTCCCACACAGGGAGGCCATATAGGTCAAATCCACCCTTGCCCGCTCGCCGATGGACAGCGCCAGCGCCTCGCTGGCCGTGTCCACGGATTCCACGGGCTCCGGCTTTCGGATGGTGCGCTTGGTGAAGATGTCGGCCTTGCGCTTCAACTGTCCGTTCTCATCCAGCACCTCCAGTGCCGCCAGCAGGCAATCCTTGCCGTTCAGCGCGGGAGAATGGCCGCCATCACCGTAATGATGCTTCAGGAAGTCAGCGCGGGCTTTCCTGTCGTCGCTGGACAGAAAGTGGGCGTAGATGGCAAGCCTGCTGTTTTCATAGCTCGCGCCGACCGCCAGCTCCGCATCGATCTCGTCCTGGGTGATGAAAACACCGTGGTTTTCCCACGCAAATCCCTCCCTGGCCTGGAAGGGCGTCCACGGTTTTGAAAATGCTTCAAAGGCATTTGTCATGCGGGTGGGATTGTAATAGTGAAAGCGCATCACATCCCGATTCTCCGCATAGACTGCCGCGAAGTCACGAAGCCGGGACACCAGCCGTTCCACATTCTCCTGATGGTCGAGGAAGCGGGACACATTCTCCACCTCTTCGGGAAAACCGTCCTTGAACATCTCCAATTCAGCTTCATCGAACAGGGTGTGCCGGTAATCGTCCACGATGTCCCTCTCCATGAACGCCAGCGCGTTTGCGTACTCCGTCAGCGCGTTGCCTCGGGCGGCATCCAGCACAGGCTGGGGCACGTACTCACCCTGTTTGAGAAGCTGGTGGATTCTGCCCGCCACATCGTCCCAGGACAGGAACGCCTTTTCTATGGCCTGCTCCCGCACAGAGTGGCCCGACGCGATCTGCAATCCCAGCTCGTCAAACCAAACGGCGTAGTCGGTGCCGTTGATGGTGAAGCCCTTGCCGCCCTTTCCGTATTCTCGCTTGACATAGGCCGTAGCTGCCTCCGGGGTCTGCTCAATCATATAGTTGTAGATCAGCCGCAGCTGGCTGCCCCGGCGATTGCCGCCCGTGCACAGTATCTCGTCCACCACCTCCGTGGACACGGTGATCTCACGCTCATAGGGCGCGGCCATGCGCGCCTCTATGGCGCGGATCTGCTGGTTGACGGTAGGCAATTCGGGCAGAGAAAGGGCAGAGGCGATTTCCGCCTCTGCCGCGCTCAAATCCTGTTCGGTTGTCTCGTCGTTTAGCTGTACACCAATTCCGTCAGTATGATCTCGTCCGCCCGGCTGCGAAGGTTGTTCATCCGCTGAATCCAGTCCATCGGATCGCTCTCTTTCAGAGCCTCCGTCACGCCCTCCGTCCGCGCCATCTGCTCGGTCAGTTGCTCCAGGCGCTCGTTCGCCCGTTGGTCGATCTCCGACAGGTGCCGGGTCAGCTTGCCCGTCGCCAGCATGCTCTGATACCAGTTCGGACGGTTCTCCTTCAGGTAGGTCCTGCGCAGCATCCCGTACTTCCCGATCCGCGGCGCGTTCTCCGTCTCGATCACCAGGTTCGGAAACAGGTAATCTCCCTTGCGATGATACGTCAGCTCCATTCTCTTGCCCTCCTTCTTCGGGTCGTTCACTGTCTTGACTTTCGCGCTTTAACGTGGTAAAGCGATTATACGCCGGGCTTTCATTTTTTGCAAGGGGTTTCTGCAAATTTTCTTGAATGGGGTTTTCCCGGTCCCATGCGCGTATTTCCCGCCCGATGTCCATGAGGATGATTTCGGTGAGGTTGCTCACGGCGTTGCCCAGCACCGTGAGGGTGCCCAGCCGGTTGAAGAACTGGATTCCCCGGAAGTCGCTCTCATGGAGATAGCTTTCAGGATTCAGCCCACAGCGCCGGACCACCTCATATAAGATGGAATTCCGGAAGACGGCGCGGAAGGTTTCCCTCCGCGCCTCCTCCGGCAGCGTCGCCAGCAGTGAGCCGTTCATCTCCTGTTCGATGCCGTCCATCGCGTCCTCCAGGTATTCGTCCGTCACCTGCTCTGCGACCTGTTCCAGCGCCAGCATGATGGAGCTCACATCGGGCAGGTTGTAGGTGCTGGACAGGTAAGCGAGGAACCACTCCTTGTGGCGATCATCCAGCCGCCAGATATAGGGATGCCGCCCTTCTACGACTGAAGGAAATGGAGGCAAAACTCGTTAGAAAAGAATAATAGCATTTACACTGTTTGCGGGGTGGTGGTGTTTCCCATGCTGGTCGGAGTCGCGCTATTGGGCGGTTATTCAAAAGATCACAGGCGCATGTGTGCCATCTCCATTATAGAGGGTGGTGCTCTGTACCGTGATAGTGGTGCTAAAACTCCGTGTCGGTGGTGCTATTTCTCCGTGCAAGTGGTGCTCATGAGGCGGAATTCACACCTCC
>JAFRJF010000104.1 GCA_017432405.1 Clostridia bacterium
CAAAACGACTGTTTTTCACAAGTACACTTCCCTTCATGTATTGTTATACAGACATCAATTGCTTTCTGAATAACGTGATTATTCATTCTGCGTTGGATGGCGTTTTTCCTGCACAGGTGTCGAATAACATATTGAATGTTGACTTGTTCCGGATACAGGCTACAATGTTGGGCGGGATCCGGGAAGATCCACAAATAAGCTGGCTGGGATGAATATGAGCAATTTCAAGGATTTTTTGGAGCGGAAGGACATCAAAATATCGCTGCGGCGCTACGGCATCGACGCGGTGGGGGCGATGGCGCAGGGGCTCTTCTGCTCGCTGCTGATCGGCACCATCATCAACACGATCGGCACCCAGTTTCACATTCCCTTTCTGACCGCGCCGGTAGCGACGGTGGCGGGGGTGGATTACACCCTGGGCGGCATCGCCTCGGCCATGAGCGGCCCGGCCATGGCGGTGGCCATCGGCTATGCGTTAAAGACGCCGCCGCTGGTGCTGTTTTCGATGATCTCCGTGGGCTTCGCCGCCAACGCGCTGGGCGGAGCGGGGGGCCCGCTGGCGGTGCTCTTCGTGGCGATCATCGCGGCGGAATGCGGCAAGGCGATCTCCAGGGAGACCAGGGTGGATATACTGGTGACGCCGCTGGTCACCATCTGCGTGGGCATCCTGCTGTCCTGGCTGATCGCGCCGCCGCTGGGCAGCGCGGCCATGTGGCTGGGGGACCTCATCAAGTGGGCCACGGAGCTGCAGCCCTTCCTGATGGGCATCGTGGTCTCCGTGCTGGTGGGCATGGCGCTGACGCTGCCCATATCCTCCGCGGCCATCTGCGCGGCTCTGGGGCTGACGGGCCTGGCGGGCGGCGCGGCGGTGGCCGGCTGCTGCGCCCAGATGATCGGCTTTGCGGTGATCTCCTTCCCTGAAAACCGCTGGGGTGGGCTGGTGTCCCAGGGCATCGGTACCTCCATGCTGCAAATGGGCAACATCGTCAAAAATCCCCGGGTCTGGATCGCGCCTACGCTGGCCTCGGCCATCACCGGCCCCATCGCCACCTGTGTGTTCGGGCTGAGGATGAACGGCGCGCCGGTGTCCGCCGGCATGGGCACCTGCGGACTGGTGGGCCAGATCGGCGTCTATACCGGCTGGGTCAACGACGTCGCCTCCGGCGCGAAGGCCGCCATCACCGGCAAGGACTGGCTGGGGCTGATCCTGATCTCCTTCGTGCTCCCCGCCATCTTCTCCCTCGTCATCCATCTCGGGGTGAAGAAGCTGGGCTGGGTGAAGGACGGCGACCTGAAGCTGAATTAAAGATGACAGACGATGTGATGCGCCGGGGCGCGCTGTTCATACGGGAAGCGGCCATTGTATGGGATGAGGTGCCCAGGGACTCCTACCTGCGGGACATCCCGGCCCTGAAGGGCTTCGACCGGCTGGCCTTCGACAGCAATGTCACCTTCTTTGCCGGGGAGAACGGCACGGGCAAGTCCACGCTGCTGGAGGGCATCGCCGTGGCCTACGGCTATAACCCCGAGGGCGGCACGCGGAATTACCACTTCAGCACCTACCACGACGTCTCCGAGCTGGAGGAGGCCATTCGGCTGGTCCGGGGGTATCGCAAGCGCAACTCGGGGTATTTCTTCCGCGCGGAGAGCTTTTTCAACGTTGCCACCGCGACAAATCTGGAATACAACGACGGGTCGATGCCGGACTATCACGCCCAGTCCCACGGGGAGAGCTTCCTCGCCTTCCTGCAGGATGAGTGCCGGGAGGGCGTCTACCTGATGGACGAGCCGGAGGCGGCGCTGTCGCCCCAGCGGCAGCTGACACTGCTGCTGCACATCCACTGCATGGCGCTGGAAGGCTCCCAGTTCATCATCGCCACCCATTCGCCCATACTGCTGGGCCTGCCGGGGGCGCGAATACTGAACTTCTCCGAGGACGGCATCCAGCCCGTATCATACGAGGACACGGAGAGCTACCAGATCACGAAGCTGTTCCTGGAGCGGCGCGAGCAGCTGCTGAAGGAGCTGTTCCGGAGCACCGGGGAGGATGGGTGAGCATCGCCTGACCTGCGATTCTCCCTTGCCTGATCCCCGAAACTGTGGTACAATACTCCCGCATTTGTATACCCTACCCGCGACAAGGAGGAAACATTCATGAAAAAACTGCTTGCACTGATGGCAGCGCTGGCGATGCTGCTGTCCTGCACGGCGGCCTTGGCCGACGAAGCGCCTGCCGACGAAGCGCCCGAAGCCGCTTTGATCGCCTTGCCCCTGACCGTCTATTCCCAAACCGACATCGACCGCGATGTGCTGGCGGTGAATCTGGCAGCTATGGGTTACGACGAAAGCGTCCTGATGAAGGCGGACGCCGTCGCCGCAGTGTTGACCGAGGCCGACGAGCGCCTGACCCTCGACGACACAGGCTTCCAGTGGGATTTGATTCTGGGCGGCAGGGACATCTTCACCGTCGCCGGCGAGGTCACCGATGCCGGTTTTACCCTGGGCAGTAATCTGTTCCCCAGCCACGTCTTCAGCTTCTCCAATGAGGAGCTGGACAGCATGGCCAGGTCCGTCTCTTCCAAGTACAAGGAGGAAACCAAGGCCATGGAGCGCATCGACGTGAACGCCCTGGCCAGGGCCATCGCTCCCATCTTCGAAAAATTCACGACCAACAGCCTTGCCGCCTTCAAGGGCGGCGAGGAAGAGAAGGGCGACTTTTCACTGAACGGCAACAGCTACAATACCATGGCGCCCGTCGATGTGAACCTGGCCGACCTCTCCAGCGCCCTGACCCAGTTTGAGAAGGACCTGCTGGCCGACCCCACAGTGGCGGTCACCATCGCCCAGTTCGATCGGTCCGGCAAATATACCAAGGCCGTTGAAAAGGCCATCGACCCCGCCAACGCGCCGGCCCTTCACCTTGAAACCTATGCGAACATCGACGACGAGGGCGACCAGAGCGGCCCCGTCGACACCACCTTCACCCTCACCATGCCCGGCCAGAAGGACCCCGCCGCCAGGGGCGACGTGCTGGTGGACGGCGAGGATGTGACCGCTACCGTCCAGTCCCTCACCACTGACGCCAACATGACCATGACCGCCAGGAGGACCGAAGCCGGCCACGTCTACAGGGGGGATCTGAATGTCAAAGGCCTGTACTTCGGCTGTGTAGCCGAGGTGGGCGAAAAGGACGAGAAATACAACGACACCGACATCTATTTCCTCGATCCCCAGAACAGCCTGCTCCGTCAGAGCAGCACCATGACCCATGAGGGTGAGCGCACCTTCGACCTGAGCAAGGGCGCGCCCGTCACCCTGGCTGACCTCACCGCCAAGAATAATAAAGCCGTCATGACCAGCCTGGGCATGGACGCCACGATCGGCGTGGCCGGCATCACCGCCGCGGCCAGCGAGGCCCTGCCCGAGGAAGTCAGCGCCATGCTGGCGCTGTTCAGCCTCTCCGCAAAGGGCTGATCCCGTCGTGACCACGCCAAAGCCCTTCCATCCGGGACAATGATACCGGGGAAGGCAGGGGCGGAATCGAAAAAATACCAGCGACCAGAAGAAGGTTGCTGGTATTATTTTCGATAACAGCCGGTGCTCATTCGCCGTATTGCGCGGCCAGGCGGCGGGCCTCGGCCTTCATCTTCTGCACCACGGGGCCGGGGCCGGTGATGCGTATGCCGTCGCCCAGGGCCATGATCCAGCCGAAAAACTGGGCGCTGACGGCCACGTTGACCTTGGCCTCGAAGTGATCTTCGTCGGTGGGCACCAGCAGTATGTCCTTGCCGAAGCGGTCGATCAGCACGCCCACCATGCGATTTTCGCCCTCCAGCGTCACGGCGGTCTCCTCGCCGCCGAACATGCCGAACACGCTCTTGGCGTAGTGGGCCATGTCGAAGGCCTCCACGTGCTCACGGCCCAGGCGAGGCTGGTCGGTCACGGTGATGCGCTGCATTTTGTCCACGCGGTAGTGCTTGATCTTGTCGTCCGCGGCGTCGTGGGCCACCAGATAGTAGTTCTCGTCGTCCCAGGTCAGGCACCAGGGGCTCACCTGGTACCACTTGCCGCCCCGGCGCAGGGCCATCTCCTTGTTGACGGTCCACTGGCTGTACTGGAAGCGGATCTGGAAATTGCCGTTGATGGCGGTGTGCAGCTTGTCGATGTTGTAGTAGATGGATTCGTTCATCGTCTTGACCCGCCCGGCGATGATCACCTGGCGGTGCAGCTGGCGGGCCTGCCATGCGCTGACCAGCCCCTCCAGCTTGCCGATCAGCTCCCGGGACTTCTTGTCGGTGATGAACTTCGCCGCCTGCACCGAGTCTACCAGCAGCTTCAGCTCCGGCAGCTCGAATTCCCGGGACGCGAGGCTGTAGAAGGTGTTGTGGCCCACGTGCTCGCTGATGATGTCCAGGCCGAAGCGGCGCAGCTCCTCGAAATCGGCGTACAGCGTCTTGCGGTCGGCGTTGACGTCATATTCCCCCAGCCTTTCGATGATCTGGGGCATGGTCAGCCCATGCTCCTCGTCCGTCTGCTCGTGGAATATCTTCGCAAGGTACAGCATCTTCAGCTTTTGATTTGCGCCCTTGGGCATCGATTGCGCCTCCTTTATTAATTCTGATTTGTCCCTCACTTCTCCCGGTGCAGCCTGACCCCGCTTTCGGGCAGCGAGGCGCATGCGCTGGGACTGATGCCGAAGGTCTGCCGAAAGGCGCGGTAAAAGGCGCTGTAGTCGGAAAAGCCGCATTCCTGGCAGGCTCCCGAGGCGCTGGCCCCGTGGCTGATCATGGTGTAGGCGGCGTCCAGGCGCATCCGCCGGACGCATTCCGCCGGGGTCATGCCGGTGACCTGCTTGAACTGGCGGGTCAGCGTGTTTTTGTCCATGAAGAAGGTTTCGGCCAGATCCGTGACGCTCAGCCTGTCCTGCAGGTGGGCGGAGATATACTCGTACACGCGCTGTATATCGCCGTAGCGCCGGGCGGCCCGGCCGATCATCGCTCCCGGCTCGCGGGAGAGCACCCGGCTGATGTGAACCAGCAGCTGGGCCACCACCAGGCGGTTCAGGGTGGAGCTGTCCAGGTCGTTCAGCTGCTTTTCGTGCAGCAGCGAGAACAGCAGCCCGATCATCAGTTCGTAGGTCTCCGGGTCCGGCACGATCAGGTTGCGCCCCTTCAGGCCGTCCCCCAGCAGGTTGCGAAATCGCGGCAGCAGCCCGGTCAGCGATTCCACGAAGGAGGGGTTCAGCCACAGCACGAAGCGCTCCACCGTCATGTCCTTCTCTGGCACGCTGGAAAAATGCACCTGGCCCGGGGCGATCAGCAGCAGCCTGCCCGGCCCTACCCGGTAGCGGTGGCCGTCGATCACGAATTCCAGACCCTCGGTGCGGGAGAAGTAGATTTCGTAGAAGTCGTGGCTGTGGGGTTCGATGTGGCCCGAGGCCGGGTCGAAGCGGTGGTAGATCTCAAAATCGTCCTGCTGCATCACCTGGCGGGCAAAAAAAGGGGAGACATAGGACATATTCATCCGCGGCTACCTCCCTCTTTGTTACATGCATTATAAACGAAAATGATTTTTTTTGCAATGCTCTTCGTGAGAATAGCCATAGACTTTACACGGAAAATGTGATTAAATGGTGTTAACCAAGCAACATGATTTGGGCAGCAGTTACAAAATATAGGATTGCCCTTTACAAAACTGCCGGTTATGTGATAGAATAGAGACAGTCATATCAGGAGATGAATTCCTGATATACAATAAGGTTTAAGGAGGATTCCCCATGAAAAAGTTCCGTTTTGTACTGTGCCTCATGATGGCGGCGCTGCTCTTCTGCCAGTTCGCGCTGGCTGAAGCCCCCGATGCTTCCGGCGACCCGGCCGTGACCCTGGTCTACGCCGAGGTGAACAATCTGGAAGATACCGTTGTCGGCCAGGTGGCGCTGCACTTCGCCGAGCGCGTCAACGAGCTGACCGGCGGCACCGTGACCATCGACGTTCAGGGCGCCGGCGTCCTGGGCTCCGAGGGTGACTTCTGCGACGACATGATCGGCGGCATCGGCACCATCGATATGGCCCGCCTGTCCGTCTCCACGCTGACCGGCTACGGCGAGAACGGCGTTCCGAAGTCCAAGCTGCTCTGCCTGCCCTTCACCTTCGCCAGCCGCGATCATTTCTGGAATTTCGCGGGCAGCGAGCTGGCCCAGCAGTTCATGGACGAGCTGTATGAGCAGGGCCTCGGCCTGCACGGCCTGTTCCTCGGCGAGGAAGGCTTCCGCCACATCTTCTGCAACAAGGAAGTCAAGAACCTGGACGACCTGCAGGGCCTGAAGATCCGCGTCTCCACCGACCCGACCATGACCGGCATGATCGAGGCCTTCGGCGCTTCTCCCACCGTCATCGCCTACAGCGAGCTGTACACCTCCCTGCAGTCCGGCGTCGTGGACGGCGCTGAGAACCCCGTCGGCAACTACAAGTCCCAGTCCTTCTACGAGGTGGCTCCCTACATGCTGCTGGACGGCCATCAGCTGGGCGTCATCGAGCTGGTCATCACCGACATGGCCTGGAATAAACTGACCGAGGCGCAGCAGGAGTGCCTGAAGATCGCCGCCAAGGAGTGCCAGGCCTATAACAAGCAGCTCTCCGAGAAGGTCGAGGAGGACACCCTGGCCGAGCTGGGCGACAAGATCCATGTGGTTGAAGTCGACAAAGACGAGTGGATCGCCAAGAGCCAGGACGTCATCGCGGCCGCGATCACGGGTTACGAGGATCTGTATCAGCAGATCCAGGACCTGAAGTAACAGGATTCTGCTGTCTGAGCCAATCAGGCGGTATGAACCATGCCGGATGCAGAGAGAGCCAACTCTCTCTGCATCTTTGAGTACAGAGAGAGGGGGAGCGGTTGCATCATGCAAGCATTGAAAACTTTCTACGACTGGATGTACAAGATCACCATGTTCATCTGCAAGCTCCTGCTGGTTGCGGACATCCTGGTCGTCAGCTTTACCGTACTGGGACGCTATGTCTCGTTTATCCCTGACCCCACCTGGACGGAGGAGATCACGCTGACGCTGATGTCCTACATGGCGGTGCTGTCCGGCGCGCTGGCCATCCGCAGGGGCGCCCACATCCGCATGACCGCCTTCGACCGGTACCTGCCCCAGAAGCTGCTCCATATACTGGACATCCTCGCGGACATCGGCGTGCTGGCCCTGGGCATCATCATGATCGTCGAGGGCTTCAAGTATGCTGACGGCATCGGCGGCAAGGGCTTCTATCCCAGCCTGCCCTGGTTGAGCAAAAAATATATGTACCTGCCGATCCCGATCGCCGGCATCGCCATGGTCATCTTTGAACTGGAATCGCTGTTCAACAATGTTCTCAGGCTCCTGGGCAAGAAGACGTATGTAGACAAAGAAGCCAGCCTTGAACAGCAGGTCACGGAAGGAGGAAACTGAGAATGAATACGTCACTCGCAATCACTGTACTGCTGGTGGGCTTTCTGGTCTTGGTGTTCCTTCGCTTCCCGATCGCCTATGCCGTGGCCATCGCCTCCATCGGGTGCATGCTGGTCAACGGCACGAACCTGGCCCTGCTGTGCAAGCTGATGGTGAAGGGCATCAGCTCCTTCTCGCTGATGGCCGTTCCGTTCTTCATCACGATGGGCTGCCTGATGGGCAGCGGCGGCATTTCTGAAAAGCTGATCGACCTGGCCAACTCGCTGGTGGGCTGGATGACCGGCGGCATGGCCATGGTGAACATCGTGGCATCCTACTTCTTCGGCGGCATCTCCGGTTCCGCGGCCGCGGACACCGCGTCCCTGGGCTCCATCCTCATCCCCATGATGGTGGATCAGGGCTATGACGCCGACTTCTCCACCGCCGTCACGATCACGTCCTCCTGCGAGGGCCTGCTGGTGCCGCCCAGCCACAACATGGTCATCTACGCCACCACGGCGGGCAGCCTGTCCGTGGGCGCGCTGTTCCTGGCTGGCTACATTCCCGGCGCGCTGCTGGCGGCTTCCCTGATGGTCGGATCCTACATCATCTCCAAGAAGCGCAACTATCCCAAGGGCGAGAAGTTCAACCTGGGCAAGTTCATCAAGCAGCTGGGCACCTCCATCTGGGCGCTGGCCGCCATCATCATCGTGGTGGTGGGCGTGGTCGGCGGCGTGTTCACCGCCACCGAGTCCGCCGCTATCGCGGTCATCTATTCGCTGATCGTTTCGGTGTTCATCTACAAGGGCCTGAACTGGAAGGGCGTCTGGCGGGTGCTGGGCGACTGCGTGGATACGCTTTCCATCGTGCTGATCCTGATCGCCACGTCGGCGGTCTTTGGCTACTGCCTGACGATGCTGCACGTGCCTGACATGGCGGCCAAGGCGATCACGAGCCTGAGCGACAATCCGATCGTCATCGCGCTGCTTTTGAACCTGATCCTGCTGGTCCTGGGCTGCATCATGGACATGGCGCCGATCATACTGATCGCCACGCCGATCCTGCTGCCCATCGCAACCGGTATCGGCATCCACCCGATCCAGTTCGGCATCATGGTGATCCTGAACTGCGGCATCGGCCTGCTGACCCCGCCCGTGGGCAGCGTGCTGTTCATCGGCTCGGCAGTGGCCAAGCTGCCCATGGAGAAGGTCGTCAAAGCGACGCTGCCCTTCTACCTCTGCATGATCATTTCTTTGCTGCTGATCACCTTTATCCCCCAGATCAGCCTGTTCCTGCCGAATCTCCTCATGCACTAAATATGTATCGGACGCGGCTTCGCACCTGCGGGGCCGCGTCTGCGGGAGACTGACGCAACAATTCGATTATTATTCATCAGGAGGTACTTATGCAGATCGTATATGATTTCGGCAATGGCATGCGGATGGTGGATCTGTCCAAGCTGGTCGATCCCGCGACCGAGACCCGTCGCTGCAAGCTGAACCGGTTCAATACCGGCGGCCCGATCCCGGATTTCCACACGAACTTCGACATCATGAGCCATCTTGGTACCCATGCGGAATGTCCCTATCACCACGACGACAACTGGCCGGATGTCACGGCAGTCCCGCTGACCACGTTCGTCGGGCGCGGCGTCTATGTCGACTTCAAGGAGAGCTGCGCGCCGAACAGCCATATCACCAAGGCGGACCTCGACCGGGAGGCCGGCAAGGTGCGGGAGGGCGACATCGTCATCATCGATTCCTCCTACAAGCTGAATCCCTTTACGCCCGACACCAACACCGCCAAGGACAAGCGGCTGTTTGTGAACGGGGAGACCGCCGAGTGGTTCCGCGACAAGAAGGTCAAGGCGGTCGGTTTCGGCGACGGCGTGTCCATCGAGAACTGCAATGAGGATGTCAAGCCCTTCCACGACATCCTGCTGGCGGAGAACATCGTGTTCATCGAAGTATTGAAGAACCTGGAGTACCTGAAAAAGGACGTGTTCTTCATGTCCTTCTCGCCGCTGCCGATCAAGGGCCTGGATTCCAGTCCGGTCAGGGCCTACGCCATCGAGGGCATCGCCGAGTTCTCGTAAGCGGACCACGGTATAAGCACAGAGGCATAACGGTAAAGCTCGTGAGGTACATGCCTTTCGAGCTTACCGTTTCTATCGGGATAAGCCATCCGAGAAGAAAGGGGAGGGGAGCATGAAAATTGCGGTGATTGGCGCGGGCGCCATGGGTTCGATCTATGGCGGTCACCTGTCGCTGGACAATGAAGTCTACCTTGTGGATACCAATGCCGAGGTCGTCCGGACGATCAACGAGCAGGGGATCCGCCTGGAGGAAAACGGAGAGGACCACATCTATCGTCCCAAGGCGGTGACGGACACCGCCGGGTTGGGGGAGATGGACCTGATCATACTGTTCGTCAAGGCCCTGTTCTCCCGCGCGGCCCTCGCAGGGAACCGCAGCCTGATCGGGAAGGACACCTACCTGCTGACGCTGCAGAACGGCTCGGGGCACGAGGATATCCTCGGGGAATTCGTCGAGAAGGACCACATCATCATCGGCACCACCGAGGACCAGGGAACGATCCTCGGCATGGCCCACATCCGCCACGGCGGCACGGGCGGAACCAACCTGGGCATGCTGACGCCGGACGCCGGCGGGATGCTGCCGAGACTGAAGGACACGCTGGACCGCTGCGGCTTCCGGGCGAAGCTCCACGAGAACATCCAGCAGCTGATCTGGAACAAGCTGTTCGTCAACGTCGCTCTCAGCGCGGTCACGGCGGTCCTGAATTGCAAGATGGGCTTTATCGCCCAGGATCCCCACGCCTTCGCGCTGTCCAGCCAGCTGCTGCATGAGGCGGTCACGGTCGCCCACGCCCTGGGCCTGGAGGCGGATGAGGCGCACCTGCTGGAGGAGATCAGGGCGACCTCCGAACGGGTGCCGGAGGGGATCACCTCGATTTGCGCGGACCTGTCCAAGGGCCGGAAGACGGAGGTGGATACCATCAGCGGCTCCGTCGTCCGTGCGGCCAGGAAGTGCGGCGTCGAGGTTCCGGCCCACGAGTTCCTGGTGAACATGATCCATGCCATGGAAAACCGTCCGGCGCAGAGCTGAGGCAAGATGACAGGAGGTACTTATGATTTACGGAAATGTGAACAATGCTTTTTTTGAGCAGCAGGCCGCCGTGCTCCCCGGGCCCCTGGAAAAGGCGCTGCATGAGTTGAAGGGCATGGACCTGGCCAACCATGATACGGGCGCCTTTCCGATGACGATGGACGGCGTGGAGATGATCCTGCAGGTCATGGACCTGGAAACCAGCCCGAGGGACGCCCATGAGCCGGAGATCCATCGCAAGTATGTCGATCTGCAGCTGCTGGTTTCCGGCGGCCCCGAGGTGCATACCTTCTTCCCGGACGGCGGGAAGGAGACCGTGAAGGACGACCGCCTGGATACGCCCAAGGACATCCTTTTCTATGAGAACCGCCCGGAGACCGCGAAGATCGGGGGCCGGGTCGTGCTGGAGCCCGGCGACTACGCCATCTACTTCCCCTGGGACATCCACGTGCCGGGACAGTGCGACGCCGAAGGCCCGAAGGCCTACAGGAAGATCGTCCTGAAGGTTCCGGTGGCCGCATGCCTGTAAAGCGGAGGGATAGAGCGCTGCGGAGGTAATGGCAACAGATGGACCAGAATTCGATCATTCTTTATTCGATCATCGTCGCGGTTCTGATCGGGGTCCCGGTTCTGATCTCGAGGAAATTCGGCATAAAACCGATGGAAATGTTGCTGGGCAAGGCGGGCAACCGGGGCCTTTTCAAGTCGAAGAAGGACGATGCACAGAGCGAAAAGCCGAGGGAGAGAAAGCAGACCAACAGCAATCGGAACGATGTGCTGGAGCTGATTTCCCGGCTGGCAACCTATGCCCGCCGGAATCACTTCATGCTGATCGTGCCGGGGACGCTGTCCTGCGACGGGGAGATGGCGGTGCTGACCGCGTTGATCGTCACCCGTTGCGGCGTCGTCGGGATCAACTGCTTCGGCTTCGGCGGCAGGGTCGTCGCCGAGGGCGGCGGGAAGGACTGGGTCCAGATCATGAACGGCACGCAGACCACGTTCCCCAATCCTGTCACGAAGAACCGGAATCAGGAGGCGCTCGTGCGGCGGGTGCTCGAGGAGGTCGGGTACGCGGGCGCGGACGTGAAGGTCATCGGCGTGTTTACGTCGCCCTCCGTGTGGCTTTCGAATACCGCCGGGACGGACTGCTACACCAGGGATGAGGCCATGAAGGTCCTTCGCGGCGACGCCTTCCTGAGGGACGGCGGAGTGGACCCCAAGGCGCTTGAAGCGGTTTTGCAGCCCAGGATCGTCCGGGCAACCGGCAAGGAAGAAACGGACCGCACAGCGGTGGAAAAGTGAGGAAAAAACATGAGAGTATCGTTTGAACAGCTTCAAAGTGAGATAAAGCGCGTATTTGTCAAATACGGCCTTTCGGAGGAAAAGGCGGAGACCTGCGCCAGGATCCACGCGGAATCCACCTACGATGGGATCTACTCCCACGGGGTCAACCGGGTCAGCCGCTTTGCCGATTACCTTCAAAAGGGCTGGGTGGACGCCAATGCTGATCCCGTGATCGAGAAGGACTGCGGCGCGATCCGGGTTGTCAACGGAAACCTCGGCCCCGGCGTGCTGAACGCCCTGTTCGGCGCGGACCAGGCGATGGCGTTGGCCGACCGCTACGGCATCGGCCTGGTGGGCATCAAAAACACCACCCACTGGATGCGCGGCGGCACCTATGGAAAATACGTGGCCGAGAAGGGCTATGTGGGCATCATGTGGACGAACACCGAGGCCTGCATGCCGCCCTGGGGCGCCAAGGACTGCCGCCTGGGAAACAACCCCTTCGTGATGGCCTGCCCCGGGGAGGACGACGGCCCGGTGATGCTGCTGGACATGGCGATGAGCCAGTATGCCTACGGCAAGCTGCAGGTGACGCGGCTCGCCGGCAAAAAGCTGCCCTTCCCCGGCGGCTTTGACAAGGACGGCAACGTGACCGACGATCCCGGCGCGATCGAGGAATCCATGCGCATCATGCCCATGGGCTACTGGAAGGGCTCCTCCTTCGCTTTCATGCTGGACATCCTGGGCTCCCTGCTCTCCGACGGGGTGGGCGCCGTGGATATGAACGCCGCCACCAAGGGCTCCTGCGGCGGCTGCTCGCAGATCATGATCGTCATCGATCCCAGGAAGATCACGGACGGTCAGAAGATGAAGGAGACGATCCGCCGCGCCGTCGAGTACGTCAAGGGCGCGACACCGGCGGAGCACAGCTCGGGCGTCCACGTTCCCGGCGAGGGCTGCAAGCGCTTCCACAGGGAACACGACGAACAGGGGATCTTTGTGGACGACGCCGTCTGGGAAGAGATTCTCGCATTGTAAGAAAGAGGCAGACATGGAAAAGATGAAAGGCATACAGATCGTAAAGCCGGAGCAGCTTCGCGTCATTGAGATGGACGTTCCGGTATTGAATGAAACAAATAACGTGCTGGTCAAGATCAAGGCGGCCGGAATCTGCGGTTCGGACGTGGGCATCTATCACGGAACCAACGCGGCGGCCACCTATCCGCGGGTCATCGGCCATGAGATGGTCGGCGAGGTGGTCCAGACGACCGCCACGGCCAAGAAGGTCAAGGTCGGGGATCGGGTGATCATCGACCAGGTGACGTCCTGCGGACACTGCTGGGCCTGCAGGCATGACCGGCCCAACGTGTGCCAGCAGCTGAAGGTCAGGGGCGTGCATATCGACGGCGGCTACCGGGAATACATGGCGGTCCCGGACACGGACTGCTACCTGCTGCCGGACAGCCTGCGCTATGAGGACGCCGTGCTGATCGAGCCGACGACCATCGCCCTGCAGGCCTGCTCCCGCGCGCAGATCACCCCGGACGACGAGGTGCTGATCCTGGGCGTCGGCGCCCTCGGCACGCGCATGCTGAGCATTGCCAGGCTGTCCGGCGCGAAGATCATCGTGGCGGACGTGGTCGAGGAGCGACTGCAGGAGGCGCTGCAGAACGGCGCGGCCCATGCGGTCAACCTGACGAAGGAGAACCTGGACGAAAGGCTGAAGGAATACACGACGGATGCCTACGGCCCCACGCTGTCCATCGACTGCGCCTGCACCAAGGACTCCCTGGGGACCCTGATCCGGGTCAGCGGGAACGCCGGGCGTATCATCACCATGGGCTTCTCCGTCGCGCCCACGGAGGTGACCAATTTCGGCATCACCTCGAAGGAGCTGGACATCCGGGGCTCCAGGCTGCAGAACAAGAAATTCCAGAGCGCCATTGATCTGATTCGCGAAGGCAAGATCGACCTGGATCACAAGATCTCCCATACCTTCCACTTCCTGGAAGCGCAGAAGGCCTTTGATTTCAACGATACAAGAGATCCTTCGATACGCAAGATCGTATTGACCTTCGATTGACGGTATGGGTGGGAAGGAACATGAGCATGGACGGACGGACCGCGCAATACAAAAAACGCGCCTATAACACCGGCATGGCGGCCTTCTTCCTCAGCGGGTTCTGCGCCATATCCGCGGGGGTGATCGTCAGCCTTCTCCGGGATCGCTATCAGTTCAGCTACGGCTTCTCCGGCACCCTCGTCTCGGCTATGAGCATCGGCAATGTGGTCGCGCTGCTGGTCTCGGGGGTTTTGCCCGGCCTGATCGGGCAGAGGGCGACGACGCTCACCCTGACGGCCGGCTATTTCCTGGGATATCTGATCTCCGCGCTGACCGGAAATCCGATGTTCCTGCTGCTCGCCTATCTGCTGGCGGGGATGTCGAAGGGCGGCACAGCCAGTACCTGTACCGTTCTGGTCGGAAGCAATACCGATGACCGCCCCAGGGCGTTGAATCTGATGAACGCGTGGTTTGCGCTGGGCGCGCTGCTCTGTCCGTTCCTGATTTCGACCCTGCAGGGCATCGGCGCGTCCATGCCAATGTTCTGTGTTGCGCTTGCCGGCCTCTGCCTTTGGCTTCTCTTTTGCTTTTCCCCGCTTCCCGGCAGGGCGGCAGTCACGGGGGGCGCATCCGGCAAAACGGACTATTCCTTCCTGAAAAACCGGGCCTTCTGGATGCTTGCAATGCTCATGTTCTGCCAAAATGCCGCCGAATACACCGTGAACGGATGGCTGGTCACCTACTACAAGAACGAGCAGATCCTCAGCGGCGCGCTGGCGGCCTATGCGGTTACGGTGCAGTGGATCTTCACACTGGCGGCCCGCCTTTTGCTGGCCTTTATGATGAAGGACCGGGATCCCTTCAAGGCCCTGGCGGTCATGGGGGCCGGCATGACGGTGATGTACGGCGTGCTGCTGAGGGTGAGCGCCCCCGTTCCCGCGCTGATCGCGCTGGCGCTGTTCTCCTTTTCCGTGGCCGGCGTCTATCCCATGGGCGTGGCGAGCATCGGCGAAATGCTCAGCCCTGCCAGCGTGGGCATACTGCTTGCCTTTGCCGGCGTCGGGGGGATACTCTTCCCCTGGCTGGTGGGG
This sequence comes from Clostridia bacterium, assembly GCA_017432405.1. The sequence goes on from JAFRJF010000104.1 coordinate 14,995, forward strand.
ATCGTCGCGGATCTCACCGGCCTGCGAACCGGCATGGCGGTGAACCTGATCCCCTGCGTCGGGATCATCGCCCTGTCCCTGATCATACCCAGGGCTGGCGGCGTTCACAGGCGCGATTGACAATTCCCTGCAAAAATGCTATTGTTGACATAGCCAATAAACCTATTGCTGAAGGAGGAGATGCGTATGAAAATGACGTTCCGGTGGTACGGGGCAAAATCCGACCCGATCCCGCTGAAATACGTCAAGCAGATTCCCGGCATGACCGGCCTGATGGGCCTGCTGGATAAGCCCGCGGGCGTGGACTGGCCCGAGGACGAGTTCAAGGCGCTGGTGAACGAGGTTCACGATGCCGGCCTGGAGCTGGAGGTCATCGAGAGCGTGAACGTCCACGAGGACATCAAGCTCGGCCTGCCCAGCCGCGAAGAATACATCGCCAACTACATTTCCACCATTAAGATGCTGGCCCGCAACGGCGTGAAGGTGATCATCTACAACTTCATGCCCGTGTTCGACTGGCTGCGCACCGACCTGGCCCGTGTGATCCCCGAGGACGGCTCCAATTCCCTGTACTTCGACGAGAAGGACCTGGGCGAGATGGGTCCGCTGGAGATCGTGCGCCGCACCGCCGAGAGCAGCCAGGGCTTTACACTGCCCGGCTGGGAGCCGGAGCGCCTGGCGCTGCTGGAGAAGACGCTGAAGCAGTACGAGGGCATGACCGGCGACGGCCTGCGCGCCAACTACAAGTACTTCCTGGACGCCGTGATCCCGGTGTGCGAGGAGGTGGGCGTGCGCATGGCCTGCCATCCGGACGACCCGGCCTGGCCCATATTCGGCCTGCCCCGCATCGCCCACACCGTGGAGCAGTATGACAAGATCATCAAGCTCCACGACAGCCCGGCCAACAGCGTCTGCCTGTGCACCGGCTCCCTGGGCTCCAACCCCGACAACGACGTGCCCGCCGCCATTCGCCACTTCGGCGGGATGGATCGCATCGGCGCGATGCACGTGCGCAACGTGAAGTTCCTGGGCCACCACCACTTCCGCGAGGCGGCCCACCTGTCCAGCACCGGCGATCTGGATATGTACGCCATCATGAAGGCCATCCACGACACCTGCCCCGACACCTACGTGCGCCCGGACCACGGCCGCATGATCTGGGATGAAAAGGGCCGTCCCGGCTACGGCCTGTACGACCGGGCCCTTGGCGCGGCGTACCTGAACGGCCTGTGGGAGGCCATCGAGCGCGGTTGAAAAGCGTTTGAACCCAATAAAAAACCTGGGAGGTATAAACATGAAGATTAACAAGAAGCAGGAAGGCAGCAAGCTGGTCATCGCGCTGGAGGGGCGTCTGGACACCACCTCCGCCCCGGACCTGGAAAAGGAATTGAAGACTTCCCTGGACGGCGTCACCGACCTGACCCTGGACCTGACCAACCTGGACTACATCTCCTCCGCGGGCCTGCGAGTGCTGTTGTCGGCCCACAAGACCATGATGAAGCAGGGGCAGATGAAGGTGACCAACGCATCGGAGATCGTGAGGGAAGTGTTCGAGGTAACGGGTTTCTGCGACATTTTGACGATCGAATAAGGAGGGGTCTCAAATGATCAGTGATATCATTGCGATTACCAATACCGGCGAAAACCTGTACACAGCGCTGGATCTGTCCCGCAGGGTGGCCGCTTACAGCGACCTTTCCCCGAAGAACGCGCTGCATCTGAGGCTGCTGGTGGAGGAGCTGGTGAGCCTGATGCACGCCATCACCGGTGAAGTCAGCGGAAGGTTCTGGATTGAGAAAGAGGACGAGGATTATCGGCTGCACCTGCAGGTGGATGCTGCTCTGACAAAGGAAAAGCGCGAAGAGCTGCTGTCGACGTCCTCCACCGGCAAAAACGAAGCGCACCACTCCTTCATGGGCCGTCTGAGGGATTTCTTCTTCGGCCCCGTGGACGCGGATATCGCGGCCTATGACAAGTCTGTGCTGGCCACGGGCGTCCTGCCTGACGGTAGCCGGCCGTCGACGGACTGGGATTGGATGATGACCCGCTACCAGGGCGCTCTGTCCGCCATGAGGGAGGAAAAGCCGGAAGCGGCCGAGGCCTGGGATGAATTGGAAAAATCCATCGTCGGCAACCTGGCTGACGACGTGAAGGTCAGCATAAAGGGCTCCAAGACCGAAATGATCATTGAAAAGAAGCTGGCTTGAGGAGGTACGATAACTATGTTCCTGGACAAGGACTTTCTGCTGAATACCGAGACTGCCCGCGTGCTCTATCATGAGGCCGCGGCCGGCTGCCCCATCATCGACTACCACTGCCACATCAATCCCCGTGAGATCTACGAGGATCGCCGCTACGAGAACATCACCCAGGTCTGGCTGGGCGGCGACCACTACAAGTGGCGCCTGATGCGCTCGGCGGGCGTGCCGGAGAAGTACATCACCGGCAAGGAAACCAGCGACCACGACAAGTTCATGAAGTGGGCCGAGGTGCTGGGCAAGGGCATCGGCAACCCGCTGTACCACTGGAGTCACCTGGAGCTGCGCCGCTTCTTCGGTTACGAGGGCATACTGAACAAGAATACCGCCGAGGAGGTCTGGGCGCTGGCCAACAGGAAGCTGCAGAGCGAGGGCTACAGCGTGCGTGGCCTCATCAACATGTCCAACGTGGAGACCATCTGCACCACCGACGACCCCGTGGACAACCTGGAGTGGCATGAGAAGCTGGCCGCCGATCCCACCTTCAAGACCGCCGTGCTGCCCGCCTGGCGGCCCGACAAGGCCATGAACCTGGAGAAGGCTACCTGGCTGGACTACATTCACCAGTTGGAGGCCGTCGCCGGCATGAAGATCGACAGCTTCGCCGCGCTGAAGGAAGCGCTGAAGCAGCGCATGGCCTTCTTCCACGACCACAACTGCCGCCTGAGCGACCACGGCCTGAACTACGTGATGTACGCTCCCGCCACCGAGGCGGAGGTGGAGCGGATCTTCGCCGACCGCGTGGCGGGCAAGATGCCCACGCTGCACGAGGAGGACCAATTCAAGCACGCCTTCATGCTGTTCCTGGCCGGTGAGTACAAGCGCCTGGGCTGGGTGATGCAGCTGCACTACGGCTGCCGCCGGGACAACAACGGCCCGATGTTCCGCAAGATGGGCCCGGATACCGGCTTCGACTGCGTGGACAACGGCGCGTCCTCCAACGACACCGCCGCCTTCCTGGGGGCGCTGGCCGAGGCGGACATACTGCCCAAGACCATCCTGTACAGCCTGAACACCAACGACAACGCCGCCATCGACACCATACTGGGCTGCTTCCAGCGGGACGAGGCCGTGGGCTACATCCAGCACGGCAGCGCCTGGTGGTTCAACGACCACTTCGACGGCATGACCGAGCAGATCAAGTCGCTGGGGGCCCTGGGCTACCTGGCCGGCTTCGTGGGCATGCTCACCGACAGCCGCAGCTTCCTGAGCTATCCCCGCCACGAGTACTTCCGCCGCATACTCTGCCGCGTGTTCGGCGAGTGGGTGGAGCAGGGCATGTATCCCGACGACATGGACACCCTGAAGGAGATCGTCCGCGCCATCAGCCACGACAACGCCAAGGCCTATTTTGGGTTCGCGGAGAAGTGATTGAGGCAAGGGCATCGTTTACGCCCCCTGCCGCATACGCGGCAGGGGGCGTGATATTATGGGGGAGAGACAAATTCTGATTTGTCGGGCTGACGCCCGTTTGAAGGGGGACAGGTCCCCCTTCAATACATCCTCCTCAGATTTGCCTGAAATCCTGCGGATTTCCGGGCGGCAAATCTGCAAGGAAACCTTTTTTGCTCTGGTCGACAGGCTCCCTGCCGCAAAAAAGGCCCCGCCCGCGGCGTACACGCCGCCGCGTACGATTTAAAGATCGGGGCGCTCCGCCCCCGATACCCCCGGTAAGTTACCCAAAAGCCTCCCCTGAAAGGCAATGTCATCAACTTAAGGAAAAATGCCTGCTTTCGCACCCAAAAGGCTTCCCCTCTGAGGGAAAGCTGTCTGCGAAGCAGACTGAAGAGGTGTCCCCATTACGCCTCGTTCGTCTATTTCGATAGACGATCTTATCCCAGCGGGGACACCTCTTTCGAGCCGCTACGCGGCCCACCTTCCCCTCAAGGGGAAGGCTTTTGGAGACCGCACCGCCTTAAGTTGATGACATTGCCCTGAAAGGGGAGGTGCCGCGTAGCGGCGGAGGGGTTCCGTCAGCTCGATAAATCAGAATTTACATCCCATTATCCCTGCTGTCCACGATCCTCCCATAATCATCGTACAGGTAGAACGTGTCCGTCTTCTTCTTGTTGACGACCTTCTTGTCGTCCCACAACAGGTCGTAATTTCCGTCGGTGGAATTGGTGCCCACGGTCAGGGTGACGCCGGGGGAGAGGGTTGTGCCCTCCGGGAAGGCGTACAGCTCGTCGCCCTTGTCGGAGAAGAGGTAGAAGCCGCTCAGATTCACGGTGGCGCTGCCGCTGTTGCCCAGGGCGATGGTATCGTCGTCCGGGTCCACATCGGCGATATAGGGGCCGGATACGGGGGGCGCCTCGATGTCCACCGCCTTCACCGCCGCTTTGCCGCCCTCCAGCGTGACCAGTAGGCCCATGCCGGCATCCTGGGTCACGACCACCGTGGTGCCCGCGGCCTCCAGCCGGCTGACCACCCCGGGGTCGGGGGTGCCGGGCTTTTCCTGGCTGTCGGTGGAGATTAAGGCTACCTGGGCACTTGCGGCCTTTGCGAATTCGGCGCTGGTGGTGTCGTCGTCGCCGTGGTTGGGCACCTTCAGCACCGCGCAGCGCAGGTCGTCGCCCTGGCCCAGCAGCTCCGCCTCCTCGGGCAGCTCCATGTCGCCGGTTAGCAGCATCCTGCCCTGGCCGCTCTCCAGCATCATCACCAGCGAGTTGTTGTCGTCCTTGTCCTCAAACAGCGAGGCGGGGGCCAGCACCCGCAGCGTCGTCCCGCCGGACAGTGAAAGCGCGTCGCCCCGCTGCAGCCACTGGACCGACTGGCCCCGCAGGGCCGCGGCCTGGATCATCGGGTGCTTTTTTTCCTTCACGCCGGTGTACATGGCCGGGGCGTACCAGTTGTCCACGGGAATGTCGCTCTCCGCCAGCCAGTCGAGCCCGCCGGCGTGGTCGTTGTCGGTATGGGTCAGGAATACGGCGTTCAGCTTTTCAACGCCGAGGCCCTTCAGGGCGGCTATGACGCGGCCCATGGCGCTGGGCTTGCCCGCGTCGATCAGGCCCACCCAGTCGCCGGCCTTCAATACCAGCGCGTCGCCCTTGCCCACGTTGACGGCAAACAGCCGCACCGGGTCGTTGCCGCCCTCGGCGCCGCAGCCGCCCAGCAGCGCCGCGATGAGCAGCAGCGCCAGCACGCGAAGGATGTGCTTCATAGGGTTCACCTCCGGGTCATTTTCAGGGTATTTCTCTATATTTTGTTCTGCATTGGCCCCATTATAACACATGGGGCGGCGTCAAAGCCACCGCGTCGAAAAAAGCCCTGAATTTATCATATCCATGCCAAAGTACAGCGTGCGCTATTTTTGAAAAATCTTGAATATTGGCGTGAACAATGGCCGTATATGGCCGTTTTCTGTGCAAGCGGGAAAAAAAACGGGGGATCGGACTCAAATTTGGTAGACAATCCCGCTTCGGTCATGTATAATATAATATACGGAAAAAACATCGGGAAGAGGAGATCAAATGCCGGAAAATGCCTCGCCTCAAAGCGGGACCAACAATAAAAAGCGCCGGATACTGATCGTGGCGGGCGACCCTTCCCGCCAGAGATTCCTTGGAGAGGCGCTACAGGCGCAATATGACGTCATCTATGCCCAGACGGGCGAGCAGGCGCTGGAGTCCATTTACGAAAGCAAGGACCTGCTGGCCCTTGTTCTGTTGGATTTTGCGCTGCCCGACGACCGGGGCAGGGCCATACTCAAGCAGGTCAGCGAGGACCCAGTGCTCAAGCGGGTATCCGTGATCGTCATGAGCCGCGACCGCCAGGACGAGGTCTATGCCCTCAACAACGGGGCCATGGATTTCATACTCAAGCCCTGCGACCTGTCCGGGGTGGTGCTGGCCAGGGTGCGCCATGTCATCGAGCTTACGGAGAACCGGAACATCATCCGCTCCACCGAGCGGGACCAGCTCACCGGCCTGTACAACAAGGACTTCTTCTTCAATTATGCCAATCAGTATGACGTCTATCACCAGGACATGGAAATGGACGCCATGGTCGTCAACATCAGCCATTTCCACCTGATCAACGAGCGGCACGGCAAGTCCTTTGGCGACGATGTGCTGCGCCGGGTGGGCCAGAAGATCCAGCAGAGCGTGGCCGGCGATGGCGGCATCGTGTGTCGGCGGGACGGCGATACCTTCCTCATTTACTGTCCCCACCGGGGAAGCTACGGGGATATCCTGGAGGAGGCCACCACCGGCATGGACAGCCGGGTGCGGCTGCGCATGGGCGTGTATCCCAGCGTGGACAAGACCCTGGACATCGAGCGCCGGTTTGACCGGGCCAAGCTGGCCTCGGATACGGTGCGCGACAGCTTTACCAAAAACGTGGCGCTGTACGACGAGCAGATGCACCGCAGCGAGGTCTACACCGAGCAGCTGCTGGAGGATTTCCCGGCGGCCATCGCCGAGAAGCAATTCCTGGTTTACTACCAGCCCAAGTTCGCGATCCAGGCCACCATGCCGGTGCTCAACAGCGCCGAGGCGCTGGTGCGCTGGAACCATCCCCGCTTCGGCATGATCAGCCCGGCCGAGTTTATACCGCTGTTTGAAAGCAACGGGCTCATCCGCCGGCTGGACAGCTATGTCTGGCGCGAGGTGGCTATCCAGATGCGGGATTGGAAGGATCGGCTGGGCATCTGCGTGCCGGTGTCGGTGAACGTGTCCCGGGTGGACATATTCGACTACGACCTGGTGGATCACATGAAGGGGCTGATCCGCGAATTCGACCTGAGCCCCGACGAGTTCCTGCTGGAGATCACCGAATCGGCCTATACCCAGGATTCCGCCCAGATCATCAGCACCGTCAAGGCGCTGCGCGAGGCCGGCTTCCACATCGAAATCGACGACTTCGGCAGCGGCTATTCGTCGCTGAACATGATCTCCACCCTGCCGATGGACGCGCTGAAGCTGGACATGGAATTCATGCACAACGCCTTCAAGGAGCGCAAGAACACCAAGATGCTGGACGCGGTGATCGACATCGCCTATTCCCTCGAGGTGCCCACCATCGCCGAGGGCGTGGAGACCGCCGAGCAGATGTTCGCGCTGAAGGCCATGGGCTGCGACATCGTACAGGGCTACTATTTTTCCAGACCCCTGCCCCCGGAGGAATTCGAGCGCTACCTGCTGGAGAAGAAGAACGGCAGGGGCTTCAGGCTCGACCGGGACAAGGAGACAAAGGTTCGGGCTGCGGAGCAGTTCGCCTACGAGGCGCTGCACGATCCGCTCACGGGCCTGTACAACCACAGCGCCTACAAGGTGCTGCTGAAGGACGCCGACCAGCGCAACATCGCCCTGATCCTTGCCGATGTGGACGATTACGACGCCATACGCGCCGAACACGGCCAGCAGACGGCAGACCGCATGGCCGAGCTGGTGGCGGATGTGCTGCGCCACAATTTCCGCTCGGTGGATTTCGTCTGCCGCATCTCGGAGGACGAGTACGCGGTGATCATGACCCGTGTCAACAACGACATGAAGCCGCTGATCCGGCAGAAGATGGAGCGCATCAACGCCATGCTCCTCGAACGGCAGGGCGACCTGCCCCCCATCAACCTCAGCGTGGGCGTCGCCTTTGCCGACCGGGAAAACCCCCAGGGCGACATCTTCCACGACGCCGACCAGATGCTCCAGCAGATGAAGAGCGTGAAAACCAGCGGCTGCGCGATATTTTAGCGACTGCGAGGATATACTATGAACCGACAATCTTCCAGGCCGAGGGACAACGGCTATACCGCCGGGGTGAAGCGCCCCAGCGCCGAGCGGGCCATGTCCCTGCGCGGCGCGGTTGGGCTGCTGCTGACCCTGCTGCTGCCGCCGGTGGGGCTGTTTTTCCTGTGGCAGCAGGGCGTGTTTCGCACCCGGGGCAGGGTGCTGCTGACCGGCCTTGCGACGCTGGAGATGATGGGCATGGTGGTGCTGCTGACCCCCCACCAGGAGCTGACGCCCCGCATGCCCGTGCCCGCCCCGCCCGCGTCGGTGACCGCCTCGCCCACCGAGGAGGTGCTGACCGCGCTGTACAACTCCGAGGAGCTGGTCTACCAGAACAAGCTGGAGCAGGTGAAGGCCGCCGGCGGCACCGAGCGCGACCTGCTGACCGAGGAGGAAAAGCTGGAGTTGGCCAACGACGAGACCGAGGCGATCTACAATACCACCGTATACAGCGTCTACGGCAACGAGGCCGTCTATTACCACGCCACCAAGGTCTGCCGAACCCAGACCAACGGCCGCGAGCTGACCGTGCGCGACGCCCTGCGGGAGGGCCTGGAGCCCTGCCCGAACTGCAACCCGCCCACAGTGGATTCATGATTTACAGGGCAAGGGCCGGAAAATATCAAAGTAAAGTCATATTTATTACCTTGATTTAAGACATAAACCATCCTATCATATACGATAGGATGGTTGTTTATTACTGCCAATATGAAATATAATCGCCACAAGAGGAGGCCAAGCCATGTTCTGCTCCAGATGCGGCAAGACCCTGATGCCGGAAGACAAACAATGCCCCCACTGCGGTACACCCGTGGGGGAAAGCCGCTTTGAGGGGACACCCTATACCTCTGCGCAGCCCCATATATTGCCCGATACGCCTGCGGGGCAGGCGTCTGCGGCCTATACCCGCACCACCTATACCACCATGTCGGACGAGCAGCAGCAGGAGGGCGCGGTGGATAGCCGCACCACCTATCGCCCGGTCTACGACGAAGCCTCCGCGCCTAAGGAGATCCGCAAGGACATGCGGGCTGTGATCGACGGCGGCGACGCCCCGGAGGACAAGCCACTGCCCCCGGTGGAGGAGCTGCCCGAGGATGTCCAGAACACCCTGAATGCGGTGGACGAAGAGCTGAAGATGGAGAACATGGACACCTCCGAGCTGCGGACCCGGCCCATCGAATCCACTGGCCGCGCGGGCATCAGCAGCGAGGTGGAGGATTACATACAAAAGCTGGAGGCGACCCAGAACCGTCGGGCCGCGCGAAAGCGCCGCGCCATCGACGATCGCGAGGACAACTATGCCACCCCCCAGGAGGAGGTGGTGTACGACGACACCCAGGTGGCCCCGGACCGCGAGCAGAGCGAGGTCTTTGAGGACATCGACGAGGAAGAGTTCGATGAGATCCGCTATGGCCGCACCATCGGCGTCAAGGACATCCTGCGCGTGGCCGGGATCATGGTCGTGGCCGCAGCCCTGATCGTGGGCGGTGTGCTGTGGTTCCGCCACATCCGCAGCGGCAACAACGGCTCGAAGATCGAGGGCGTCACCCAGTCGCTTTACGCCAGCGGCCTGGAGCAGATCAAGGCAAACCGCAGCGATACCTATATCAACGAGCTGGTGAACCTGTACCGCAACGACGGCGTGCTGGCCCTCACCGAGCGCGTGACCAGCGACGCCTCCGCCTTTGACGGGATGATGCCCGAGGAGCCGGCGGTCAACGACGCGCTGTTCGTCTCCGCGCTGAAGAACATCGAGAGCAACATCGGCAACGCCGTATTGATGGACGCCACCGAGGCCGACAATGTCGCCGGCGATTCCGGCCAGGATTCTACCTCGCGCTGGGCCATCGTGGACCAGGCCATCGCCCAGGTGGAGGCCGCCACCACGGCCCAGGAGCTGACCGCCGTGGTCAACGGCGAGCGGGTGACCGTCGCGGCGTCGCCCACGCCCACACCCACCCCGGAGCCGGAGGTGACCTACGCCACGCTGACCAAGGGCGACAAGAGCGACGCGGTGCTGGAGCTGCAGAACCGGCTGTTCGAGCTGGGCTTCCTGCTGGATGACCGCGACGGCGCCTACGGCAGCAAGACCCAGACGGCGGTGAAGCTGTTCCAGCAGGCCGCCGGGCTGGAGGCCACGGGCATCGCTGACAACGAGACCCAGAAGAGGCTGTATGCCGAGGATGCGCCGCGCACCGAATATGCGCAGGCCACGCCCACGCCCGCTGCGCCTGCGGACGGCG
>JAFRJF010000012.1 GCA_017432405.1 Clostridia bacterium
CGCGTGGCGGGGCGGCTGGGGCTGGGGGACGCGGTCTCGACCGCCCTGGCCTGCGGGGCGCTGCGGGCGCTGGGGGCGGGCCGGGCAGTGGTGGACGTGACGCCGGTGTTCGACGGGGACGGGCTTTGCCTGGAGCTTCAGGGTATGATTCGGCTGCGTTCCGGGCAGATTATGTGGGCGATGGCCATGAGCCGGTTCGAAAACATCCGCAGGAGGATTGCCAGATGGACAGACACCCGATTGAAGGCTTGATGACAACCACCCTGGAGAGCATCCGGGACATGATCGACGTGAACACCGTGGTGGGCGAACCCATCGCCACGGCGGACGGGGCCACCGTGGTGCCCATATCCAGGGTCAGCTTCGGCTTCGTGGCCGGCGGCGGCGAGACCAAGGCGACGACGGCCCAGCCGGACGGGCGGCCCTTCGCCGGCGGCGCGGGCGCGGGGGTGACCGTGCAGCCCCTGGGCTTTCTGGTCACCGGGCCCGACGCGGTGCGGCTGATGCCCGCCCAGTGCTACCAGCCCATCGACCGCGTGATCGAGCTGATCCCCCAGGTAGTGGCGGAGCTGAAGAAGATGAATCCGTGATTCCCGCCTGCCGACACGCGGCAGGGGTACTTATTGTCGACAACATGGAGTGAAGCACGATGACGACGCAAACCGTTGCACCGTACCCGGCCCAGGCGCATACGATGCCCCACAGGATGATGGTGGAGCGTGATGGTATGATCAACCGGGGCGACCTGTTCAGCGCGTGCCTGGACCCGGTGGTGGGTTCGGAACAGGGGGGCATCCGCCCGGTGCTGGTGATCCAGAACGACGTGGGGAACCGCTACAGCCCCACGGTGATCGTGCTGGCGGTCACGGGCCAGCTGGGCAAGGCGCGCCTGCCCACCCACGTGCCCATCGCCTGCGAGGGCACCGGCCTGGTCAAGGACAGCGTGGTGCTGGCCGAGCAGATCCGCACCCTCGACAAGCGCCGCCTCCGCGAGCGCATCGGCACCCTGAAGCCCGAGGTCATGGCCAGGGTCGGCGAGGCGGTGAAGGTGTCGCTGGGGATCAAATACTGATTTGTCGCGGGGCGACAAATCAGTATTTGAGTATTTAGTGGGACAAGGGGACGGTTCTCTTGTCCCACTTTTTTGTTGACAACGCGGCTCAATTGTGATAAGGTCAGGTAGGGTGATGATTATGCCGAGATCTGCAAGGCGCCAAAGTGAGACGGGCGTATTTCATGTCATGCTCAGGGGTGTCAACCGGGCCGATTTGTTTCAGGATTCCGAGGACTGCGAGCGCTTTCTGGCCATATTGCGGCAGTGCAAAGCGGTCTGCGGCTTTGAACTGTTCGCCTGGTGCCTGATGGGCAACCATGTCCACCTGCTCATCCGTCCCGGTCGGGAGCCCCTGTCGCTGGTCTTCAAGCGCATCGGCTGCCGGTATGTCTACTGGTTCAATCGAAAATATGATAGGGTCGGGCACCTCTTCCAGGATCGCTATCGCAGTGAAGCCGTGGACAGCGAGGCTTATTTCCTGACCGTATTGCGGTACATCCTGCAAAATCCCATCAAGGCCGGGCTGGAAAAGCATATGGGAGAATACCCGTACAGCAGCTTCGGGGCCTACGAGGGCAACCCGGACGGCCTTACGGACACCGACTTCGCCTTCGGCTATTTTGAAGACAGGAACAGGCTGGTCGAATTCCTGAAAGCGGCGAGCCGCGACAAGGCGCTGGACGTCGATCCGCCGAAATCGCGCGTCTCCGACGCCGACGTTTCCTCCCGGGTCAACGAATTTGTCGGCGAGGCGGGGAAGGCTTCCTTCGCAGAGCTGGAAAAGCCCCTTCAGCGGGACTGTGTCCAACGGATGCTTCAGCACGGCGCGACCATTCGACAGGTTGCCGCCGCGACAGGGTTGCCGAAGTCCAATGTGGCGCGCATGGGCGGGGAATGAGTGGGACAGGAGAACCGTCCGAAACCACTGAAGAAATCGGGTTAAACAGATGAATCAGTAAGCAGGCTGGACAATTTGGATAATCTTTGAGACAAAAGCCTGAATAATACAAGAGACATCAGACAAAATGGAGGAAATGAG
>JAFRJF010000105.1 GCA_017432405.1 Clostridia bacterium
AGGTTGCTGCCGGGCCTGGGCGTGCTTGTCGGCGCGGCTTCCTGGGAATCCGCTGGGGCTCCGGAATCGTCTGAGGGGTTCATCAACGCTTCCATGCTGTAGTACTCGTCGTCCACATCGTCGTCCGCGTCGTCATCCACGTCATCGTCCTCGTCGTCAACATAATCGTCGCCTTCGGCCCCTTCGACGGGCTGGGCAGGGGCGAGGGTGGGCATGTTGGCCAGGACCTGACTCTGATCCTCCTCGCCGTGACGGCCCTCCTCGGGCACGGGCGTGACCTCCGGGTTTGTGGCGGGATTGGCCTGGGCCGTTCCTGAGCTGTCCGATGACGGCTTTTTGCCGCATGCCGCGAGCCCGCAGACGCACAGCGCGCAAATCAGCAGCGCGCACAATAGCTTTTTCAAGTCCGTTTCCTCCGATAGGGGTTATTTGGCCGGGGTGTCGCCGTGAAGCGCGATCTGCTCGTTCAGCAGGTCGATGTCGCCGCAGCCGTGGCTGATCATCACGTCCCCGCTGTGCCAGTGGGCGCGCAGGTAGGCCTCGGCGTCGTCGAAGGTGGGCGTCAGCACCGCATCCACGCCTCTCTGGCGAAGGGGCTCGATCAGCATCTCCGACTTTATGTCACCGGGGTCGACCTCCCGCGCCCCCATGATGTCGGTGATCAGCACCTTGTCCGGCACGTCGAAGGTCTCCAGAAACTGGTTGAACAGCGTCTTGGTGCGGGAGTAGGTGTGGGGCTGCCAGACGGACCAGAGGGTCCTGTGGGGCTGCAGCGCGGCGATCTTCAGCGCGTTCTTGATCTCGGCGGGGTTGTGGCCATAGTCGGTGTAGCAGCGCACGCCGTCGGTGACGCTGGTCAGCTCGAAGCGCCGGTGGGCCCCGATGAAGCTGCCCAGGCCCTCGGCCACCTTCGCCATGTCCAGGCCGCGGATGTGGGCGGCGCAGATGACGGCCAGCGCGTCCAGCATGTTGGCCTCGCTGGGCACGTTCAGGTGGAACTCGCCCAGGGCCTCGCCGTTCAGCGTGGCCGTGAAGGCGGCGCAGCCATGTTCGTCGTAGCGCAGGTTCGCGGGCCGAAGCATGCACTGCTCGCCCAGGCCATAGGTCATGGAATGGCAGGCGGCGCTTTCACATACGCGACGCGCTCGGAAGTCGTCGCCCCAGGCGATGCACCAGCCGCTCTCCGGCACCAGCGCCGCGAATCTCGCGAAGGCGTTTTCGATGTCGTCGATGTCCTTGTAGTAGTCCAGGTGATCCTCGTCCACGTTCAGGATCACGGCGATGGTGGGCTTGAAGTGCAGGAAGCTGGAATTGTATTCGCAGGCCTCGCAGATAAAATCGTGGTGTTCGCCGCCGGCCCGGGTGGAGCCGCCGATGAAATCCAGCTCGCCGCCGATGTGGATGGTGGGGTCGGCCCCGGCCTGTAAAAACGCCTGGGCCATCATCGACGTGGTGGTGGTCTTGCCATGGGTGCCGCTGACGGCCACCGCGAAGGGATAGCCCTCCATCAGCTGGCCGATCAGGTCGCAGCGCTCGATCTGGGGAATGCCCAGGCGCGCGGCTTCGACCCGCTCGGGGTTGTCCGCGCCGATGGCGGCGGAGTAGACGATCACGTCCGCGCCGCGCACGTTCGCCGTGTCGTGACCGATGTGCACCGGAATCCCAAGCGCCTCCAGGTGCTCGGTCTTGTGGGATTTGGTGTTGTTCGAGCCGGTGACGGTGTAGCCCTTCTGCTTCAGATAGCCGGCAAGGCCGGACATGGAGCTGCCGCCAATGCCGATGAAGTGGGCGCGGCCCCCTTTGAAATCGTATATATTTGCGGTCATCGAGATCCCTCCAATGCGGGGCTGCGAAATCGACCAGCCCCTGTATATTCATTATAAGGCAAATGTGAAGCGGCTGCAAGCGCAACCTGGAATTGAGGGGGAAATGAAGGTTAAAACTTGTAGCATTTGCCCGATTTTGCAGAAACCCGATGAAAAGCTAACAAATCCGAATTATAATGGGGACAAATGATAAAAATATTCGGAATTGAGGCTTGGACGCATGGATAAAATCAAGCGCAACGAGCGCCTGGGCGCGCTCACCAGGATACTGATGGACACACCCAACCGCATCCATACGCTCAGCGAATTCTGCGAGCTGTTCGGCGCCGCAAAATCTACCATCAGCGAGGACATCGACCTGGTCAGCGCCTCGCTGGCCCGCTTCGACCTGGGCTGCGTGGAGACGGTGGCCGGCGCGGCGGGGGGCGTGCGCTATCGGGCGATGCCCAGCCCCAGCAGGGTGCGCAGGACGCTCGATGAGGTGGCCAGGCGGCTGACCGAGCCCGGACGGATGCTGCCGGGCGGGTTTCTGTACACCTCGGATATCACGGCGGAGGGCGGCGTCGCCCAGCAGATGGGGGAGATCCTGGCCGCCCAGTACTATGACAGCAAGCCCCACTTCGTGCTGACGATGGAGACCAAGGGCATCCCCATCGCGCTGATGACGGCCCGCATGCTGGACGTGCCGCTGGTCATCGCCCGCAGGGACAGCCGCGCCTACGAGGGCAGCGCCGTGAAGATCAACTATATCGCCGGGGGCAACGACCGCATCGAGACCATGGCCCTGACCCGGCGGGCGGTCAGCCCCGGCCAGCGGGCGCTGATCGTGGACGACTTCATGAAGGGCGGCGGCACGCTGCAGGGCATGGTGGACCTGATGCGTGAATTCCTGGCGGAGGTGGTGGGCGTCTGCGTGATGATCGCCACGGCCAAGCCGGAGGCGAAACGCGTGGACAACGTGCGCTCGCTGCTGATCCTGGAGGGCTTCGACCCGGTCACGGGCTGCGCGAACATCCATCCGGCGGAGGAATTCCGATGATTCTCCCGGGGAAATTGAATTGTGAGATAGAATTGTGACACAATTGTCATTGCCTTTGACCGGCAAATGATATATAATTATTAGTCGGAAGAATAAAGCAGGGAGGTTATTACATGAGCAAAGTCGTTGTGGTGGATCATCCCCTTGTACAGCATAAATTGACACTGATGCGCGATAAGGATTGCGGCAACAAGGATTTCCGCCAGCTGCTGGAGGAGATCACCATGCTGATGGGCTATGAGGTGACCCGCGATCTTCCGATGGAAGAGATCGAGATCGAAACGCCAATCAAGAAGTGCAAGTCGAAGATCATCGCCGGCAAGAAGCTGGGCATCGTGCCGATCCTGCGCGCCGGCCTGGGCATGGTCAACGGCATGCTGAACCTGGTGCCCACGGCGAAGGTGGGCCATATCGGCCTGTACCGCGACCCCGAGACCCACAAGCCCGTGGAGTATTACTGCAAGCTGCCCTACGACGTGGCGGAGCGCGACCTGATCGTGGTGGACCCGATGCTGGCCACCGGCGGTTCCTCCGTGGCAGCCATCGACTTCATCAAGCAGCGGGGCTGCAAGTCCGTCACGCTGATGTGCCTGGTGGGCTGCCCCGAGGGCGTTGAAGCGGTGCAGAAGGCGCACCCGGATGTGGATATCTACATCGCCGCCATCGATGAAAAGCTGAACGAGAACAAGTACATCGTGCCCGGCCTGGGCGACGCAGGCGACCGCCTGTACGGCACGAAGTAGTAAAAAACCAAAGCAAAGGACCCGCGCGCATGGGTGTGTACCGTCACGGCGCGCGGGCGTATTTATGTTTTACTGGAGGCGTTTATGTCACAATACGCAACCCCCTCCGCCGAGCTGCGGGCCAGGGTCGCCCTGGAAAAGCACCGCTTTCACAACACCCACAGTCTGGGACAGAACTTTCTATTGTCCGAGGGCCTGATCGGGCACCTTCTGGACGAAGCGGCCCTCTCGCCGGATGACTGCGTACTCGAGATCGGGCCAGGCGCGGGACTCATGACGGCGCTGCTGGCCCGGCGATGCAGGCGCGTATTGGCGGTGGAGCTGGACCGGGCGCTGGAGCCGGTGCTCAGCGAGGTGCTGTCGGACTGCGACAACGTGAGGGTCCACTATGGCGATATCCTAAAAACCGACGTGGTCACGCTTGCGCAGCGGGAATTCGGCGGCAGGGATTACCGCGTGGTGGCAAACCTGCCGTACTACATCACTGCGGACATTCTCCTGAAGCTGACGGCGCTGCCCCAGCCACCCACGGACATCTGCATCATGGTGCAGAGGGAGGCTGCCGAGCGGATCATGTCCGCGCCGGGCGGCAAGCAGTGGTGCGCTCTGGCGGCGGAGCTGCAATACTACGGGCAGCCGAGGGTGCTGGCCGAGGTGCCGGCGGAGGCCTTCGACCCGCCGCCCCACGTAACCAGCTGCTTCATACGCATCGACCGGCATGAAACGCCAGTCGTCACGCCGAAGGACGAGCAGCTCTTTCGCAGGCTGATCCGCGCCGCCTTCGCCATGCGCCGCAAGACGCTGGCCAACAACCTGAAGGCCGCCTTCGGGTTGGACCAACAGCAGACGAAGGCCGTTTTGGCGACGGCGGGCGTTGAAGAGCGGGTGCGGGGAGAGGCATTGGACCTCGGCGAGCTGTGCCGGGTGGCCGACGCCATCTGCGATATCGCCAGTTAATATCCGGGGATATATTGCAATCTGCTCTGGAATATGTTATGATATGATTAAAGGGGGCCGAGGCGGGTGGAGATGCAACAAGGGTTGCGCTCAGAACGGTTTTTAAAGCTGTACCGGAGGCTGGAGGGCCTGCTGGAGAAGCGCTACAGCGACAAGCGGGTCTCCTCGGGCAGCTTGGTGATGGAGTATCTCCACGATCCGGACAGCACGCCCTGCCGGGCAGACCTGGACATGTGCCGTGAGATACGAAACCTGCTGGCCCACAATGACGATGTGGACGGACAGCCGGTGGTGGAGCCCTCCGAGGGGGTCGTCGAGCTTCTGAGCGGGATCGTGGACTATGTCCAGCGGCCGCGCCTGGCGGTGGATTGCGGCACACCCGGAGATAGGATCATGTTTGCCCATCCCAACGATTTCGCGCTGGACGTGATGCGCCACATGATGCGTATGGGCTATTCCCACGTGCCCGTGCGGGACAAGACAGGGCTGGTGGGCGTGTTCAGCGCCGGGGCCCTGATGAGTTTTGTGGGCGACAAGGGCTTCGCGGGCCTGGGAGACGACCTGCGCATCGGCGACCTGAAGAAGGCGCTGCGCGTGGACAATGAGCGCACCGACGATTACCTGTTCTTCGATCCCACCATCACGATGACCGCGGTGCGCAAGGCCTTCGAAAAGCGGCAGGGGCCAAATCGCCGCCTGGCGGTGGTGTTCATCACCGAGGACGGCGGGCAGCATTCCCAGGTGCTGGCGATGCTCACGCCCTGGGACGCGCTGAAAGACAGACATTAGGGGGAACCCGTATGGAACAGAACAAACCGGCGGTGGCCAAGGTCAAGATCGAGGTGCGGCCCGTTAACGTCGGCATCAACTACGCCATGGAGGAGCTTCGCCGGGAGTATGCCCAGATCAAGGGCATCTACGAGGCGGCGATCCGCGAGATCAACGCTCGGCTGCAGACGCTGGACAGCGAGTTTTCCTTCAAATACATGCACAACCCGATCCACCACATGGAGAGCCGGGTCAAGACCCTGGGCAGCATCGTGCGGAAGCTGCACAGCCTGGGCTATCCCATCTCCATCTCCTGCGCGAAGAAGACGCTGCACGACATCGCGGGGGTGCGGGTGGTGTGTCGGTATGTGGACGACATCTACCGCATCGCGGACCTGCTGCTGGCGCAGGACGATATTTCGCTGATACTGGAGAAGAATTACATAAAGAATCCCAAGCCCAACGGCTACCGCAGCCTGCACATCGTGGTGGACGTGCCGGTGTACGTGTCCCAGGGCAAGCTGTACATTCCCGTTGAGATCCAGATCCGAACCGTCGCCATGGACTTCTGGGCCACGCTGGAGCACGGCATCCGCTACAAGGCCCCCGCCGAGGTGCCCCAGTCCATCGTGGACGAGCTGCGGGCCTGCGCCGACGTGATCACCGAGACCGACTACAAGATGCAGGAAATCTTCAAGGCCCTGCAAAAGGTGAACGACAAGGCCGACGAGACCCCGGAGAGCATCGTCGAGGCCGAGGAGGACGGGAAGGGGCGAGAAAAAGGATAACCGGGATTGGGTATTTGGTCAGGTCAATCGGGAGGGAGGACATGGGCATGGAGCGAAAGGCGCGCCGCGTCGGACTCAGCACGAAGCTGAACATCCTGCTCGTGGTCTGCCTCCTTTTGATCGCCTCGGGGCTTGTGGCGATCACCTACTCGGTGTATTGCCGCAAGGTGGACAGCGTCTATTTTACCCAGGCCGAACGCGCCTTGGTGGACGTCCTCAATAATCATGTTCCCTGGGATTATACGGCGAATCTGAGAAGGATGATCGACACCGATGAATTCCGGGAGGTGCGCGCCCGGGCGGTGGCCACGAACGACGAGCAGATCATCAAAGACTGGATGCTCAAGCAACCGTCGAACAATATCATTGCAGGGTACATCGACCCGGATTTATCGGATATAACTGAAGAGGAAAGGGAATTATATTCCCTCTATGGCGATTATGACACCCTCATTGAATGGGGTTGGCTGATTCCGAGGCGATATTCGGCTTCGACTTCTACATACAGTATGTCGTGGACGGCGTGACCTACAACCTGGCGGACCCGGATATGAGCCTGATGGATATCGGCACGGCGGAGGGCACCGCGGGCTTTGAGATGGGGGAGGAGGGCTATTCGAAGGACGACGTGATTGCGCTGCCCATTCGCTCCCGGGACGAGAACGGCACCCTGTATCGGGAGATACGGGGTATGCAGACGCGCATCGTGGAGAATGCTGAGAGCCTGAAGCGGGCTACGGCGGAGCGCGAGCGCGTCAACACGGAGCTGGGCATGGCGGCGAAGATCCAGAGCGCGGCGCTACCCACGCAGTTCCTGGCTTCCCAGGATCGCCCGGAATTTGACCTCTACGCCAGCATGGACCCCGCCAAGGAGGTCGGCGGCGACTTCTATGACTGCTTTATGGTGGATGACGACCATCTGGCCCTGGTGATCGCGGACGTGTCCGACAAGGGCGTGCCCGCCGCGCTGTTCATGATGTCGGCCCAAAACATCATCAATTACCGGGCGCGCCTGGGCGGCACGCCCGGGGAGATTCTGACGTCCGCCAACGCCCAGCTGTGCAGGAACAATCCGACGCGGATGTTCGTCACGGTATGGCTGGGCATCCTGGAATTGAGCACCGGACGGCTGACCTGCACCAACGCGGGACACGAATATCCGTTCGTTCGCCATTCCGGCGGCCTGTTTGAGCGCCTTGACGACCCGCACGGCATCATCATGGGCGTCATGAAAAAGGCAGCCTACCAGGCCTATGAAATCCCCCTGACACCCGGATCAAAGGTGTTTGTCTATACCGACGGCCTTGCGGAAGCCAACAACGACCGGGAGGAACAGTTCGGCATGGACCGGATCCTTCAGGCGCTGAATGAAAATCCAGGGGCAAAGCCCCTGGAGCTGTTGGAGAATATGCAACGGGCCGTGGATGGGTTCGTGGGGGACGCCCGGCAGTTCGACGACCTGACCATGCTCTGCCTGGAATACAGGGGACCGGTCGGCGATGATCCTGGTACCCCGTAATCGTTCATTCGGACGCGCTACAGCCGCTTTCTGAGCGTCAGTATGTTCTGCCCGTCCTTATACTGATACGTGATATCGTCCATGTACTGCTTGGCCATGAATATCCCCAGCCCACCTCGCTTGCGTTCGCCCTGCTCGATGGTGAGGTCGATGCCCTTCAGCCCCTCCTGTGCGCCGAAGCGCTTTTTCAATCCCCTGACTTCGATCAGGCTCATTTCCCGGCGCCCCCTTTCCTGTGCTCCGTCAGCGCGAACAGGCCAAACACCAGGTAGCTCAGCGCCAGATAGATCAGCATGCCGATGATTGTGGTCAGCAGTGGCTGCATGGTGCGGGAGGCGATGTTGTTGATGACGCGGGTCGGGTCTGTGATGGTGATGTAGCCCACCACGCTGGTCCACTGGATCAGGTTCACGATGGTGGATTGAAAAACGGGCCTGGCCGTACGCGCGCTATGCGCCCAGGCAGAATTCACGGCTTGCTTCAGGGATGCCCGCATCTATAACGTCAAGGAGTATGCGACACTTCGAAGCCGGCCATCCCCGAAGGCGCCGGCGCTTAGAAAGCTCTATCTGGGAGATAGAGTAACGATTATATCCAGGGAAGCCTATAAGGCCGACGACATGGATTTTGTCTGTGTTGAAACCAAGGATTATGAGGTTGGCTACGTATGGCTGAACTGCATACAGGCAACAGGGTTTGAATACGATGAATATAATCAGCGTGATATTGGCTATGGCTACCTGATCTCAAGCGAAGGGCTTCATTCAAATCTGCGCACGGGTCCCGGTACCAATTATCCTGCCATTGGCTATCTCTTCGGGGGCGAAGCGGCCCCCTATCTCGGGCGGTATGAGAAAGACAGGAGTGGCCGGGTTTGGTACTGCTGCAGGGTAGATGACATGGTGTGTTGGATTTCTTCGAAGGTTGTCGATCTGCGCCACTGATCATGCGCCTGTTGTATCGTTCCGATACTGGAAACGCATAACATCCCGGTATGGAAAAAACGCATGATTGGGTGGTAGGATAGCGAGGTATATTTACGGACTGACAATTTCACAGAAAATTATTTCTGAAAAGTATTGCATTTGCCACCGCGTTATGCTATAATATCATCCGTTGGTTGATTCGGGGTTGACCACCCTGGATCGCAAAATTGAATATGGAGAAGTCGCCTAGCTTGGTCGAGGGCGCACGACTGGAAATCGTGTAGGCGTCAAAAGCGTCTCGAGGGTTCGAATCCCTCCTTCTCCGCTTCAAAACAATGAGGGTATCGCTTTCGCGATACCCTCATTGCTATAGAAACATTACAGATCAAACATGCTCATCTGCACATGCTTTGATGGAAATTCGTGCATAAACCCGAAGCAGTCCTCCGGGGTGGACAGCATGCCGTTGGTCTTGCAGATCCCGTTGAAAACGCGCCGAAGCGCCTTCGCGTTCGGGCTGGGCAGCGCGTAGGCATTGCCGTATTGCCGGATATAGCGCGCCTTCATGCCGGGAAAGTGTTTGTCCAGCGCCGCGTAGTAGTATTCCCGGTCGCCGTCCCGAAGCGTCATACCCATGCCGAAATCGATGATGCCCTTTACGCCGACCCTGGCACATTCGTGCAGGATCGCGGTGATGTTTTCTTCCGTGTCGTTGATGTAGGGGAGTATGGGCGTCAGCCAGACCACCGTGGGAATGCCCCTTTCCCGCAGCAGCGCCAGTACCTCGATGCGGCGCTGCGTGTTGCATACCTTTGGCTCGAGTATCGAGCACAGCGCTTCGTCATAGGTCGTCAGGGTCATCTGCACGACGCATCTGGAGGAGCGGTTGATCTCGTCCAGCAGGTCGATGTCACGGAGGATGCGATCTGATTTCGTCTGTATCGCCGCGCCGAAGCCGTTGTTCAGTATGATCTCCAGGCATTTGCGCGTCAGGCCCAGCGTCGCCTCGCAGTGCATGTATGGATCCGACATCGAACCGGTGCCGATCATGCACTTTTGTCGCTTGGATCTCAGGGCTCTGTCCAGCAGCGCCGGCGCGTTCTGCTTTACCTCGATGTCCTCGAAGGGGTGGGTGAACTGGTAGCACCGGCTTCGGCTGTCGCAGTAGACGCAGCCGTGGGTGCAGCCACGGTAGATGTTCATGCCGTAATGCCCCTTGCTGCCGGTCAGTATGCCCTTTGCGTTGACAAAATGCATGGGATACCGTTTTCCTTTCATTTTTATCTGTTCAGTCTTGGCGGCAGGTTGCCGACGCTGCGGTGGGAGACATGTGTCATGGCGGCAGGTTGCCGACGCTGCGTGGGAGACATGTGTCATGGTGGCAGATTGCCGCCGCTACGATGGAAGGCGCGTGTAGCGGCGGCAATCTGCCGCCATTGAAGGCGCACAGCCATCCGGAACAGGAACAATTACCCGCGATTCTTCATTGCGACGTTGGCCACCAGCACGCCGAGGGCTGCGATGACGAGCAGCGAGATGAGCATAGTGAAGCCCAGGCCCTTCTGGTGCAGGCTGATCACGTTCATCATGTTTCCGAACAGTATGAAATCCACCGCCAGTACCAGCAGCGCCTTGTTGCGGCCCTCGACCCAGGGGCGAAGGGGCTTCGCCTTGATGGCGAAGGGCATGAAGATCACCGCAAGGCCGAAGATCGACGCCGAGGCGGCCACGAAGAACCAGTCGCCGCGGGTGTACAGAGCGCAGACGGCCAACAGTATCACGAGGCTTCCGCAGAAGGCGCACAGCGTCCAGAACAGCTTGTTCTCGGGCGCCATGATCGGCACGACGGTCAGCGAGGCCACCACCAGCATGGCCGCGACGACGATGTAAAACCAATCCAGCGTCCTTTCGGAGGTCAGGTTCACGATCAGGCAAATCAGTATCGGGATCATGAAGAGCGCCGAGATCACGCTGCCCGTGGCGGCGGAGCGACGCTTGAAGCGCCGGGCCTGGTCCCTGATGACCAGCGACTTTTCACTCTTGAGCGCGCTCTCTGCCTCGCTGGCGCGGATATCCTCCAGGTACGCCGCACAGTCGGGGCAGGTCTCCAGGTGCTCGTCTATGATTTCCCGGCTCGATGGGCTGCACACGCTGTCGAGGTACAGCGGCAGTATATCGCGGACGATCTCACATTCCTTATTCATCATTCTCCATCCTTTCCTTCAGCTTCGCGCGGGCGCGATGAAACGTGACGCGGGCCCAGTTTTCGGTCTTGCGGAAGATCCGCCCGATCTGCGCGAAGGACAGCTCGCCGAATACCCGAAGCTCGAATACCTCCCGATAGGGCTCTTCCAGCGCGTGAAGCGCCATGTGGACCCGGAAGGAATCGTCCTTCTCCACGGCGGTCTGCTCGACGGCCTTTTCCCGGGCGACGGCCTCCTCCGGCAAATCGCCGAAACGACCCTGCCGGCGCTTCTCGTCGACGGCCAGGTTTTTGGCGATCGCGCAGAGCCACGTGACCTCGTCGGATTCGCCCCGGAAGCTGTTCAGCTTTGAGAAGGCCCGGAAGAAGGTCTCCTGGGTGATCTCCTCCGCCTGGTGGCGATCACGGGTCAGGGTCATGGCGTAGGAAAACACCCGCATGTAACAGGCCTCGTAGAGCCGTTCGCAGGCCTCGTTGTTCACGTCTCATCACCCCCTCTCTGCTTGTTTCTGTGGGTTGGACGGGGATGGGGAGGGTTCGTTACAGTGAATTATAGATTTAACATTGCGCCGCCAGTCGTTCCACGTGCAGCCTCTTCAGCAGTACGACGTATACCACGCTGGACAGCGTCCATGTGAAGGGGTAGATCCAGAAGGCCAGACGGATGTCGTGCAGGGCCTGGCCGAGGGTGAACAGCACCAGTATGCGCACCGCGCACCAGCAGGTCAGCATGATGACCATGGGCGTGACCGGTTTGCCGAGCCCGCGCATCACCGCCGAGGCCACGTGGGAGAAGCCCACCAGGCAGTAAAACAGCCCGCAGACCCTGGCGCGGCCCGTGCCGAAGCGTATGACCTCGGGGTTCCGGTTGAACAGGCCGATGATCTGTGGCGCGAACAGGAACACCAAGCCGCCGATCAGCTCGATGGTCACGATGGTGCAGCCCAGGCCGAAGCGGATGCCCCGGCGCACGCGGTCGTATTCCCGCGCGCCCATGTTCTGGGAGACGAAGGTGGTGACGGCCATCTGGAACGCCGTCACCGGCAGAAAGGCGAAGCCCTCCACCTTGGTGGACGCGCCGACGCCCGCCATGGCCAGGCTGCCGAAGGAATTGATGTAGGACTGTATGAGCAGGTTGGACAGGTCGATCACGCAGGCCTGGAGCGCCGTGGGCAGGCCGTTGCGCACGATATAGCGCAGGTTTTCCGGGTCGATGCGCACCTTCCGGGGATCCACTCGGATGCTGCTGTCCACGCGCAGCAGCCGGACAGCCACCAGCAGCATGCTCAAAAACTGGGAGATGATGGTGGCGTAGGCCGCGCCTTCCACGCCCATGTGGAACGCGGCCACGAACAGCACATCCAGCGCCACGTTCACCAGCGAGCTGATGATCAGGTAGAGCAGGGGATGACGGCTGTCGCCGGAGGCCTGGAGGATGCCCACCAGCATGTTGTACATCACCAGCCCCGTGGCCCCGGCAAAGTAGACGCGCAGGTACTTGGCGGATTCAACGAACACCTCCGGCGGCGTACCCATCCAGCGGAGCATCGTGGGGGTGATGGCCACGCCCAGCACCGAGACCAGCACGCTGAACACCAGGCCCATGGCCACCGTGGTGTGCACGGCCAGGGAGGTCTGAACGGGGTCGTTTGCCCCGATGTGCCGTGCGATGACCACGCCCGCCCCGGTGGCAAAGCCCATGAAAAAGCCTATGAAGAGATAGGTAAAGGCGCCGTTTGAGCTCACCGCCGCCAGGGCGTTCTCACCAAGGTAGTTTCCGACGATCAGTGAATCTGCCGTGTTGTAGAGCTGTTGAAACAGGTAGCCTATGAAGATTGGTATGGCGAAGCCGATGATCTTGCGGCGGATGCTGCCCTTGGTCAATAGTCGGTCCATAATTGCCTCCAGCGACATATTTTGACAATGCCTATTATAACAACATAAGCCGGGTCGATCAACAGTTTTTATGTTGCGAACCGGCATGAGTAGAGCGCGAGTTGCCGTTCACCCTATGGCGCTATGATCGTTCAATACAATGCGTGTAGTTGTCATTTCCGATAAGTGCCCTTGCAATGCTGCTGCTTACCAGCCGCATGATGCTTTCCTGAGAAGCGCCAAAACTCAACAGATTGATGCTGCCATACCATACGATACTGTTGTCGATGATGGCATACTTCTGGTGAATGCCTTTCTTACAGACGATATTGACCTTTTGTTGTCTCAAATTCTCTATGGCAGTTCGAGCCGCCTTTTCAGAGGAGGCGGGCAGTGATTCCGGTCTGCGGGTCGTGACGGTGACGCGGACCTGTTTCTGCATACACTGTTGTAAGGTGTTTTCCAGCCATCTTACGCGCTTGGATGTGACATAAGGGCTGACGATGACGACTGTTTCCTTTGCCTGGGAGAGGTCCTGGAGAAAACGATCCTGGAAGGTATTCTGATCGTAAATAATGTCACTGCTCAGCGATGCATCCTGATCCGAAGCTGCCGTATATCCGATGGCTGAGTAGCCCTTGAGCCGTTTTCGGTACATCTTCTCCAGCATCGCAGTGTGATTGTCGATGTAATCATAGACCCTGACCTCGTGCTTGCCTTCGTGCAACCGGTGCAGTCGTCCGACGTACTGGGCCAGCGTACCCTGCCAGGAGATCGGCATCGTTAAAAACAGCGTGTCCAACCTGGAATCGTCAAAGCCCTCGCCTATGAATTTTCCTGTGGCACAGATGATGAGTGGGTTGCCCTGAGGGGCATAACGAAGGACTTGCATCTGTTCCTTCAATTGCTTACCGGTCTGACCACCGAGGAGCATATAGACCTGCATTTCCTGACCTTGCAAAAGCGCGGTGAGTTTTCGAACATGCTCGGTGCGCTCGCTGAGTATCAGGCAGTTGCGCCCTTGTTTGACACATTCCAGTATATCATCGAGAATCAAACTGTTGCGCAGGTCATCCTGCGCGATTTGATCGTAATACTGGCTGATGGCAGGGACTTTGCTGTTCTCATCGAGCTGGAAGCGGGTGCCGGTAAAGCGCGGTATCATCACATGTGTGAAAGGACGGCGTCGGGCTTGCTGCAGGGCGTCCACATTATAGCGTATTGGGCCGAGATACATGTTCAGGATGGGGTGGTGTCCGTCCTGCCGCTTCGGGGTCGCGGTCAGACCGTAGGTGTACCGGGAGCGAACGGCCTTCATTACCTGTTCAAAGCTGACGGCTGGAACGTGGTGACATTCGTCGATGATGACCATGCCGTAATCCCGAATCCACGGGCGAATGTCATCTGCCTTACCCATGGATTGCAACATGGCGATGTCGATGATTCCACTGCGTGTATCCCTGTTTGCGCCATACAGGCCAATGATCTCCCGCTTCTTCTGCCGTCCCCTGTGATTTGGCAGGCCAGGAAGCGCTTCTTTGACCGTCAGAAACTGTTCAAGTCGTTCTTTCCATTGGCTCATCAATTGAGAGCGATGTACAAGTATGAGCGTGTTCACCTTCTTCTCAGCGATCATGGCTGCTCCGATGACGGTTTTGCCGAATGCGGTCGTTGCAGACAGGATCCCGCTATCGTGGGCCGACAGCGCTTCAAACGCGGCGGTTTGTTCTTCACGCAGTGCGCCGTTGAAAGCGACATCGATCGGCCTGCCATGACAGCGCTCATCTTTGATTTCGACGTTTACCTGGTTTGCCTGAAATAAATCCAACATATCATCCAGGCAGCCTCGGGGAATGGCGAGGAGATTGCCATAGTATTCTGCACAGCAGATTACCCTGGGTGTGTTCCAGACGGGCATGCGCATGGCTTGATTCCGATAGAATTGTGGGTTGGGAAAGGCAGCTAAGCGCTTCAAACGATTTTGTGCCTGGTTAGAGAATGCATGACTGTGAATGTACAATCGGTCTGCAAGTGTGATCTCAATGGAAGAGGGCATGTCTCCGGGCTTCATTTTTATTGGTGCCTGCTGCCATGGCGTGCTTACATCTTCATCATCAACCTGTCGAAGAACTCCAAGAGGAATGATGTGAAGTCCGGACAAAATGTCGCTGACCTGTGCATTGGAGAGCTTCTGAATGCCTGACAGATAGACCCATTGATCGGAATAAGGCCTCAGCTGTTCATTTACAAAGAGGCTGCCACCGTGTCGCGCAGCTGCAACCTGCAACGGGAGTGCGATCAGGTTGCCGAACCCACCCTTGGGCATCGTGTCCTGATTCGGAAACATGCGATCATAGGATTTGAATGAAAGACGGGCGTTGTCCTGCATGGCAAGCGTAAGAATCGAAGCGCCGAGAGTACGTGCTTTGCCTGCGTTTATCGCCTCTGAAAAGAATATCCACAAATGAGCGCCGTTCCCACTGCGTGATATCTCGATTGAGCATGAAATGCCGCGCTTGATGCAGCTGGCCGCGACCATCTGTACATCGGAACGCCACTGCTCTTCGTCAAAATCGATGGCAAGGAATCGGCAGGTATCATCCTTCAATAGAGGATAGATTCCCAGTACGCACAGCCCGTGCAGGTGTGCTTCTACGGCATCCGGACCATAAGGCAGATACTCTGCTTTTGAGCAGTCTGCGCATCTTCCCTTTGGCTTAAGACAAGCACCAGGTTTCCATTCGTTCTTGCATGCAGGGCTGTAGCCGGAACGCCCATTCCTGCTCTCCCATCGTCGGGCATAGACGTCGGTTCGGCCCTGAAACAGGGATAGATAAAGCGCTGCTTTTTCGCAGAGCGAGCTTCGCTTTGTTACAGTATGTGCAGAAAGGGCTGTGAGTTTTTCTCCGTTCATTGCAGAGGATGATGATGGATTTGGAACGGAAATGCCATGCGCATGCAACAGAGCTTTCAACATGCTGTTTTCTTCCCGCAATTGTTCCAGTTGCAGCGTGAGTTCATCGGAAGAGAGCATTTCCATCCTCCTCTGCCGGTTTTGATTCATGGTTAACGGGTATGATCTATGCGGACTGTCGGCGGACCAGCCGGGCGGCGAGAAGCAGGCTTCTTTCCTCGACATTTTGCTTCTCGATCACGTTTCTCAATTGAAGAAAGGCTGTATTCCCGATCTGTTCCAGGGGCTGGTCGATCGTGGTCAGGGTGGGGGAGACGAAGGCGGCGAAGTCGTAATTGTCGAAGCCCACGACGGCGATATCCCGGGGGATGCGCAGGCCCGCCTCGGCGATGGCGCGGCAGACGCCCAGGGCGATGTGGTCGCTCTGGCAGAATATGCCGTCAGGGGCCGGATCGAGGCGCAGCAGCTCGGCGGCGATATAACAGCTGTGCCCGATGTCCCAGTCACCGGTCTTCACCAGGCGAAGGTCCACCGACATGCCGGCGTCGATCAGCGCGTGCTGGTAGCCGGAGAAGCGCTTGGTCATGGGGATGGAGTTGATCGGGCCGCTGAGCATGGCGATGCGGCGCTTTCCCAGGGACAGCAGGTGCTGCGTCGCGATATAGGCGCCCTGCTGATCGTCGGTGTTGACGCTTGCGGCCCCGTCGTTGGTATAGCAGTAGGCGTACACCACCGGGAAGGGCAGGGTCGGCATGATGCCGGTGACGTCCCGGGGATACTGGGAGATGTAGATGGCGCCCAGCGTCGCCGCGTCCAGCTGGGGCAGCAGTCGCTCCAGCCGCCGGCGCATCTGCTCCCGGGGTGGGTTGAAGTCCTCCGGGCCGTGGATGATGTCCAGGTTGTACAGCTTGACCTGATACCCGCCTTCCTCTGCGGCGCGACAGATGCCCTCCGCGATCTTGGTGCAGAAGATGACGGACAGCGTCTCGACGATCACCGCGATGCCCCTGTGGGGCTGGGCGACGCGGATGCGACTGAAGTCATAGCCCATGCGGGTCGCCACTTCGAGGATCTGCTTGCGCCTGGCGTCGCTGACGCGCCCCTTTCCGGACAGGGCGTTTGAAACCGTGGCGGTGGAAAGGCCCGTTTCCCGGGCGATATCGCTGATCGTAATCATAATCCTATCACCACCATCCATTATAGCCCCCGGCCCGGAAAAAGGCAATACAAACCTGTTAAACGCAGGTTAGAATTTAATCATATTAATCATGGAATTGTGATTATTTCCCATTGCTATTTTGTCGTCGAAGATGTATGCTTATGGCAGTCAGGTTCGGGAGGGATCTCTATGGAAGAAGGGTTGACCATTCGCGTTCCCGCGCGCTTCGCCTCCGCCGGACAGTTTCTGGCGCAGCCGGGGTGGACGCATCCCAAGCGCGTGCTGGATACGACGGTATTGATTGTGGTGGAAGGCGGACGCTTTGGCCTGTCGGTGGACGGCAGGGCGTACGTCCTCGAGGCGAACCAGGCGCTGCTCCTGCCGGCAGGTCTGGCGCATGGGGGCTTCCACTGCGACGGCGAGGCGCCCGCGCGGTATTACTGGGCGCACTTTGAGCATGGACAGGGCGCGGGCGGACAGGCGCTGCAGCTGGGCCTGAGGCCGGTCGAGCTGACCGACATCGCCTTCAGCCGCATCGCCAACGGCTTTCACCAGCTGCTCAATGAGAACAGCCTGCCTTCGGGGGACGGCCTGCTGTGCGATTACATGCTCTCACTGATCCTGCTGGAGCTGCAGCGGGAGGGGCGACAGACCCAGAAGAGCGCCGTGACCAGCCGGATGCTGGAGTACATACGGCTGCACTGCTATGAAAAGCTGACCCTGCAGGACCTGTCCCGGGCGCTGGGCTACAGCGAGGATTACCTGTCCCGGCTGTTTCATGAGAGCGCCCGCTGCTCCTTTCGCAGCTATATCCACCAGCTGCGTTTGGCGCGGGCCAAGCGGGAGCTGTTGGGCAGCGTCAAATCCATCCAGCAGATCGCCGAGTCTTGCGGCTACAGCAACGCGAAATTCTTCAGCACGGTGTTTTTGAAGCAGGAGGGGGTCACACCCTCCGCCTACAGGAACCTTTACGGCGGACTCCACCAGAACAATGCTTAACGGCAGGCTACGTTAAGCTGAACATACGCCGAAAACAGAAACCATTTTCCGCAAATGATACCTATACATGAATATTAATCAATGCTATAATCAAGCCGACAAGATGCGAGAAACGATTTGGACAGAGTGGATTAAATCCGCGGCTGAAAATCGAGCGAAGCATCAAAAACAGAAAGGAAGCGTGAACCATGAAGAAGCTGCTGAGTATCCTGTTGGCCCTGTCCCTGCTGCTGATGCTGATCCCGGCCATGGCCGAGGAGCCGATCACCCTGACCTTCTCG
Source organism: Clostridia bacterium (assembly GCA_017432405.1). Next base: position 17,998 of record JAFRJF010000105.1, read on the forward strand.
AGCTGGGGCGATGCCGCCGAGAAGGCGATCCTGGAGGGCGCCCTGGCCAGATTCACCGAAGAGACCGGCATCAACGTGGAATACCTGTACACCCCCGAGGACTACGTGACCAAGATGACCACGATGGCCGCCGCCAACGAGCTGCCGGACGTGGGCTACCTCTCCGAGCCGATCGTCGTCCAGTGGGCAAACGAGGGCATGCTGAAGGACCTGACCCCCGCGCTGGAGAGCGGCAACGTGGACGCCAAGATGGACAGCAACAAGTTCATCGACAAGAACGGCAAAGTAGTCGGCGTGTCCGTGGCCGACGAGGTCGTCATGATTTTCTACAACCCCACCTATTTCGACCAGATGGGCGTCGCCTATCCGCCGTCGAAGGCCGAGGACGCCTGGACCTGGGAGGAGTTCGTCGATGTCTGCCGCCAGCTGACGGTGGACGTCAACGGCAAGCACCCCGGCGAGGAGGGCTTCGACCCGGACAACATCAAGACCTACGCCGTCAAGATGGACGACCGCGACTACGTGTATGAGTCCTTCCTGTACTCCAACGACACCGGGCTGTTCACCGAGGACGGCAAGGGCATTGCGCTGTACGAGGATCCGGCAGTCGAGGTGTTCCAGGCCATCGCCGACCTGGTGAATGTCGAGCACGTCATGCCCTCCGCTGAGGACGCCGCCAACAACATGGACATGAGCGCCTGCTTCCTGAGTAATTCCTGCGCCATGGTGGTCAGCGGCCAGTGGAACTTCCAGTCCATGGCCATCGCCGCCGAGGAGGACGGCATCACCTACGACGTGGGCGTGCTGCCCTACTTCAAGGCGCCCAAGACCGCGAACACCGGCACCCCCGTGGTCGTGTTCCGCGACACCAAGCACTACGACGAGGCGCTGCTGCTGGCCTCCTACATCATGAACACCGATTTCGTGATGGACTTCATCAACTCCGGCCTGTGGATGCCGGTTTCCGAGGACTGGTATACCGACGAGGCGCTGATCGACAAGTGGATGACCGAAGGCGTGCATCCGGCCCACTATCGCGAGGCCTGCATCGACTGGGCGCTGAACAACACCCATCCCTCGGCCTACTTCACCTACGGTTGCATCCAACAGTTGGAGGACCTGTACATCCCCGCCCTGGACAACGTGCTGCTGGGCACCGAGACCGCCAAGGACGCCATGGAGGGCATCCGGGGCGAACTGGACAAGGTGATGGCGGACTACCTGGCCAGCATTTCCTGACCTGTCGATACGGTTGAAGGGTGGGGGCCGACGGCCCCCACTCTCTATTGGAAAAATCCCCCGAAAGAGGTGTAACCATCATGAAAGGGACTGGAAATGCCGATCTTGGACGCCCGAGGATGTCCGTGATGAAGCGAAACGAGGCCATCGCGGGATACGTGTTCATGCTGCCGTTGCTGCTGGGCATCGTGTTTTTGACCTACGGCCAGTTCGTCTACAGCCTCATCATATCCTTCACGAACAAGAGCGTGTTCGGAACGGCGAATTTTGTGGGCCTTCAAAATTACGTGAAGCTGCTGCGCGAGGATTTCTTCTTCTGGAAGTCCATCAAGGCGACGGTGCTGTATGCCTTTGGCTCCGTCGTCGCCACCCAGCTGACGGCGCTGGCGATCGCGATCCTGCTGAACAATCGGAACATAAAGGGCAAGGCCTTCTTCCGCACCATATTCTATGTGCCCTCCATCGTGCCGGCGGTGGCCTCCTGCCTGCTGTGGATGTGGATGTTCAACCCGGATTTCGGGCTCTTCAACGCCGCGCTGAAGCTGCTAGGCCTGCCCACTAGCAAGTGGATCTACGCGGAAAACACCGCGGTGCCCTCGCTGGTGCTGATGAGCGCCTGGGCCTGCGGTGCCCCGATGGTCATCTACCTCTCCGGGCTGGCCAACGTGTCCCCGACGCTGCTGGAGGCCGTGGACATCGACGGCGGCGGCGCATGGACGAAGTTCATCCACATCACGATTCCGATGATCTCGCCGGTGCTGTTCTACAACACGCTGATGGGCATCATCGGCGGCTTCATGACCTTCACCAATAGCTACGTCATGACGGAGGGCGGGCCGAACAACGCCACGCTGTTCGTCAACTACCTGATCTACCGGGACGCCTTCCAGTACAACGAGTTCGGCTATGCCAGCGCCCTGGCCTGGATCGTGTTCATCGTGCTTGCGATATGTACGCTGGTGATTTTCAAGTTCTTCGGAAAGAAGGTGTATTACGGTGGCGCAGACCAGTGACGTGAAAGCCATGAAGCTGAACAAAAAGAAGCTCCGCTTCTCTACGGTCCTGCTTTACATCATATTGATCGTCGGAACCCTCGTGTGCCTGGTGCCGCTGTACTGGATGCTGCGCTCGTCGCTGATGAGCAACGCGGAAATCTTCGTGTTCCCGCCGAAATTCTTCCCCAGTGCCTGGCGCTGGAGCAACTATGTCAAGACCTTCCAGAATTTCGAGGCGCTGAAATACTTCACCAACACGATGAAGATACTGGTGCCCTGCGTGATCGGCACCGTGCTGACCTCGTCCATGGCAGGCTATGCCCTCGGGCGGCTCCAGTTCCCGGGCAAGAAGCTGTGGTTCGCGCTGACCATCGGGGCGATGATCCTGCCGGGCCACGTGGTGCTGATCCCGCTTTACCTGACCTATTCCGCCATCGGCGCGACCAATACCTCTACCCCCTTCTACCTGGCGGCCTGGTGCGGCGGCGGCGCATCAAACGTGTTCCTGATGCGCCAGTTCATGCGGACGCTGCCCAAGGATTACGACGAATCCGCCATGATCGACGGTGCGAACCGCCTTCAGATTTTTCTGAAGATACTGGTGCCGCTGTGCGCGCCGATCATGATCACCGTGGCCATATTCTCGTTCATGTTCTACTGGAACGACTTCCAGGGGCCCCTGATCTATCTGAGGAGCGACAACAAGTTCACCCTGGCCCTGGGCATACTGTCCCTGCGCGGCGCCTATGCCTCGAAGTGGAACTACATCATGGCGGCGTCCCTGGTGATGGTCGTGCCGGCGGTGGTGCTGTTCGCCATCGGGCAGCGCTACTTTATCGAAGGCATCGTATTGACCGGCGTAAAGGGTTAGTACTATAATACGCACATACGGGAGGATGGTAAAATGAGTGGAGCGGGCAGCTTTATACAGAAAGCCCTTATCGACGATTCCTTTTGGAGCCGCATCCGCGAGACGGTGCGGCGCGAGGGCATACCCTACCAGTGGGAGGCGCTGAACGACCGGGTCCCGGACGCCGAGCCCAGCTACTGCATGCGGAATTTCAGGATCGCCGCCGGAAAGCAGGCGGGGACCCACGCCGGGTTTGTATTCCAGGACAGCGACGTCGCCAAGTGGATCGAGGGCGCGGCCTATACGCTGCGCTGGCATCCGGACACGGCGCTGGAGGCGGTCGTCGACGGCGCGATCGACGAGGTGGTCGCGGCCCAGCAGCCGGACGGTTACCTGGACACGTATTATATCATAGGCGGCCTGGAAAAGCGCTTTACGAACCTGAAGGACCACCACGAGCTGTACGTCGCGGGGCACATGATCGAGGCTGCGGTGGCCTACTACCAGGCCACGGGCAAGCGGCGGCTGTTGGACGCGATGATCCGCTTTGTGGACTGCATCGACAGCGCCATCGGCGCGGAGGAGGGCAAGCTGCACGGCTACCCGGGTCATCCGGTGATCGAAATGGCGCTGATCCGGCTCTATGAGGTGACGAAGGACGAAAAGCACCTGAAGCTGGCGAAGTACTTCGTGGACCAGCGCGGCCAGCGCCCGCTGTACTTCGAGGAGGAGGACGCGCGCAACCACAACAGCTTCTACTGGAAGGACAGCTATTTCCAGTACCAGTACTACCAGGCGGGCATGCCCATCCGTGAGCAGACCGAGGCCCAGGGCCATGCGGTGCGGGCGATGTACCTTTATGCGGGCGTGGCGGACGTGGCCCGGGAGATGGGGGACGCCGAGCTGGCGGCGGTGTGCCGGCGGCTGTGGGCCAACACGGTGCACAGGCGCATGTACGTGACCGGCAGCGTGGGCTCGTCGGAGTACGGCGAGGCCTTCACCTTCGACTACGACCTGCCCAACGACACCATCTATGGCGAGACCTGTGCCGCCATCGCCCTGGTGTTCTTCGCCCGGCGCATGCTGTCGCTGGAGGCGAAGGGGGAATACGCCGACGTCATGGAGCGGGCGCTGTACAACGGCGTCATCAGCGGCATGCAGCTGGACGGCAAGAAGTTCTTCTACGTCAACCCGCTGGAGGTGCTGCCGGAGGCCAGCCTGAAGGACCAGAGGAAGCGCCATGTGAAGGTGGAGCGCCAGCGCTGGTTCGGCTGCGCCTGCTGCCCGCCGAACATCATCCGGCTGGTGTCCTCACTGGAGGATTACATCTGCTCGGCCAACGATAAAACGCTGTTCGTGCACCTGTACGTCAAGGGCGCTTTGCAGGCGGAGATTGGGGGAAAGGCCATTCGCTTCGAGGTGGACACGGACTATCCCTGGAACGGCGACGTAGCGCTGGCGTACAGGGGAGAGGGAGGCGCGGCGTTCGCGCTGATGCTGCGCATTCCCGGCTGGTGCGGCAAATACGCCCTCAGTCTCAACGGAAAACCGCTGGATGTGGACGTCAAAGACGGCTACGCGACCGTTGAACGGGCGTGGCAGGCGGGCGATAAGCTGGTGCTGTCCCTCGACATGCCGGTGACGCTGGTGAGGGCCAATCCCCGCATCTACGAGGACGCGGGCAAGGTCGCCGTGCAGCGCGGGGCGCTGGTCTACTGCCTCGAGGAGGCGGACAATTCCCGGAACCTGCACGCCGTAAGACTGGGCGGGGCGGACGCGGGCCAATTCACGGCGCAGTGGAAGCCCGACAAGCTGGGCGGCATTGTCGAGCTCCAATCCCCGGGCATTCGCGAGACCGACGAGGGCTGGGGCGAGACTGCCTACAGCGCCGACCGGGAGATCAGGACCGTCCCCGCGCGGCTGACCTGGATCCCGTATTACGCCTGGGCCAACCGCACGCCCGGCGAGATGCGGGTGTGGGTGAGAAGATAGCGCGCTGTATCCCCCGGATGATTTGACAGACCGCTGAGCCTGCGGTATAATGCCTGTATCAATCATCCGGGGGAATGTTTTGCCATGACAGATCACTTCTACGGCTGGGAGCAGGCGACGGTGCCTGCGTTGAATCGCGACTATCCGGGCATCGAAACGCCCCGGGACCTCTATGACGCGCTGCTGGGGCTGTGGTGCGCGGACACCTGCGCGCCCCGGATGCGGGGGGACTGGACGGCGGACAACCCGCCCCTGGGCCAGTGCTCCATCACCGCTTTCCTGGCGCAGGACATCTTTGGCGGGAGGGTGTACGGCGTGCCGCTGAAGGACGGCGGCTTCCACTGCTTCAACGTGGTGGACGGCCACCGGTTCGACCTCACCAGCCAGCAGTTCGGCGACGCGAAGCTGAAGTATGACGGTTGCCCGGAGCAGCTCCGGGAAGTCCACTTCGCCAAGGAAGAGAAGCGGCAGCGGTATGAAAAGCTGAAGGCCATGCTGAAAATGAGTCAAAGGGACGGTTCTACTGACTCATTTTCACGGCGGGGATGAGTCGGCAGAACCGTCCCCTTGACTTATAGGAGGTGCTTCGATGTCACTGTTCAAACGCAGGAAGGTCGATATCAAGTTCGATCCCCAAACACAGCAGCCCGCGGTGCGCCGCAGCATCTGCACCGGGGAGATGACGGTGGGCTTCATCGACAAGGCCACCGGCAAATTCACTGACCTGATGTGCGTGGACCGGAAGGGACTGGAGGCGTTCATGCGGGACATCGGAGTGGAGAAGATCAAGACCATTTATTGAAGAACAGCCGGTTGAACGACGCGTCGCTCAACCGGCTGTTCTTCAATGATTATCATAACACAAAGCCAGAGTGTTAATATACAGAGAAGTTCGCCCTGTCGGCCTTGACAGGGCTTGGATTCTTGTATACAATAATACAAACATTCTGTCCGCCCTGTGGCGGACGCGGGAGATGAGACCATGCTGGAAATGTCCAACAAAACCAATCTGCTGGAGCAGCGGCAGTACAAGTATTCCCTGCAGGACGTGCCGGAGGCGAACCTGTACCGGGATATCTACCCCTATGACGAAATACCGCGCATCGCCTTCAACCACCGGCGCGTGCCCATGGGCATGCCCGAGGACATATGGATCACCGACACCTCCTTCCGGGACGGCCAGCAGTCGGTGGAGCCCTATACGGTCAAGCAGATCGTCGACCTTTACAAGCTTATGGCCCGGCTGGGCGGCCCCTATGGCGTTATACGGCAGACGGAGTTCTTCGTCTACAGCGAAAAGGACAGGAAGGCCCTGTCCGAGTGCATGGACCTGGGCTACCGCTTCCCGGAGATCACCACCTGGATCCGTGCCACCCGGGAGGACTTCAAGCTGGTCAAGAACCTGGGCATACGGGAGACGGGCATACTGGTGTCCTGCAGCGACTACCACATCTTCAAGAAGATGCAGATGACCCGCAAGCAGTGCATGGAGTATTATTTGAAGACCGTGGCGGACGCCTTCGAGGCCGGGGTCATGCCCCGCTGCCACCTGGAGGACATCACCCGTGCCGACTTCTACGGCTTCGTGGTGCCCTTCGTCAACGAGCTGATGAAGATGAGCCAGGACGCGGGCATCCCCGTGAAGATCCGCGCCTGCGACACGATGGGCTACGGCGTGCCCTATTCCGAGGTGGCCCTGCCCCGCAGCGTGCCCGGCATCATCTACGGCCTGCAGCACTATTCTGACGTGCCCAGCGAGATGCTGGAGTGGCACGGCCACAACGACTTCTACAAGGCCGTGGCCAACGCCTCCACCGCCTGGCTGTACGGCGCCTCGGCGGTGAACTGCTCGCTGCTGGGCATCGGCGAGCGCACCGGAAACATCCCGCTGGAGGCCATGGTGATGGAGTACGCCAGCCTGCGCGGCAGCCTTGACGGCATGGACCCCACCGCCATCACCGACATCGCCCGCTACTTCCGGGACGAGATCGGCTATGACATCCCGGTTATGACCCCCTTCGTGGGCCGCCAGTTCAACACCACCCGGGCGGGCATCCACGCCGACGGCCTGTTGAAGGACGCCGAGGTGTACACCATATTCGACACCCGCAAGATACTGGGCCGCGCCCCGGCGGTGATGATCGGCAAGGCCAGCGGCCTGGCGGGCATCGCCTACTGGATCAACGAAAACTACCAGCTGACCGGCGGCGAGGCCGTGGACAAGAAGGATCCGCTGGTGGTGGCGCTGAAGCAGTGGATCGACGCCGAGTATGAGGACGGCCGCCAGACCACGCTGTCCACCGCAGAGCTGGAGACGAAGATCGAGGAGCTGTCCGCCGGCCGCTTCCACAGGCTGTAAGGAGGGGAAAACATGAGAGATTATAAGACCGTATCGCTGTCCGACCAGGTTTTCGAGCGACTGGAGGACGACATTCTCAGCGGCAAGTACGAGCGCGGAGAGATCATCACCGAATTGCAGCTCTGCGCCGAACTGGGCGTCAGCCGCACCCCCGTGCGCGAAGCGCTGCGCCGCCTGTTCCAGGAACACCTGGTGGAGGATACCCCCAAGGGCACGATGGTGCTGGGCATCACCCCGAAGGACTATCGGGACATGACGGAGATTCGCCTGCGCATTGAGGAAATGGCCGTGCGCGGCTTCGTGGAGAACGCCGACACGGACAACCTGAAAGCGCTGATCGAAGCCGTGGATTTCCAGGAATTTTACCTCTCCCGGGAAAATGTGGATCAACTCAAGGCCCTGGACGGACGCTTCCATGAAGTTATTTACGATGGATGCGGCAGCATCGTGCTGAGGGATACCCTCTCGCCGCTGCACAAGAAGACGCAGCAGTACCGCCGAAACGCCCTGCGCACGCCGGACCGGGCGGCCCATTCGGTGCGGGAGCACAAGGCGATATTGGAGGCCATTCGCGCCGGTAACGCCGACCTGGCCGCCGAGCGGATGGAGCAGCACATACTCAACGCCATGGACCGGGCGCTTTCAAAGGAGGACGCATGACATGGGCATGACCATTGCACAGAAGATCATCAGGGACCACCTCGTCTCCGGGGACATGACCCCCGGCAGCGAGATCGCCCTGCGCATCGACCAGACCCTGACCCAGGACGCCACAGGGACCATGGCCTACCTGGAATTCGAGACCATGGGCATCGAGCGGGTGCGCACCGAGCTGTCCGTGGCCTACATCGACCACAACACGCTGCAGTGCGGCTTTGAGAATGCCGACGACCACCGCTACATCCAGACGGTGGCGAAGAAGCACGGCATACGCTTCTCCCGCCCCGGCAACGGCATCTGCCACCAGGTGCACCTGGAGCGCTTCGGCGTGCCCGGCAAGACGCTGATCGGCTCCGACAGCCACACGCCCACCGGTGGCGGCATCGGCATGCTGGCCTTTGGCGCGGGCGGCATGGACGTGGCCGTGGCCATGGGCGGCGGCGCGTACTACATCGCCATGCCGAAGATGTTCAAGGTGAACCTGACCGGCAGGCTGCGCCCCTTTGTGACCGCCAAGGACGTGAGCCTGGAGATATTGCGCATACTCTCCGTCAAGGGCGGCGTGGGGGCCATCATCGAGTGGGGCGGCGAGGGCGTGAAGACCCTGTCCGTGCCCGAGCGGGCCACCATCACCAACATGGGAACCGAGCTGGGCGCGACCACCTCGATCTTCCCCTCGGACGAGATCACGAGGAAGTTCCTTCGGGCGGAGGGCCGGGAGGACGCCTGGCGCGAGCTGTCCAGCGACCCGGACGCGGAGTACGACAGGGTCATCGACATCGACCTTTCCACCCTGGAGCCGCTGATCGCCTGCCCCCACAGCCCGGATAAGGTGGTGAAGGTCGCCAGCCTGAAGGGCACGAAGGTGGACCAGGTCTGCATCGGCTCCTGCACCAACTCCAGCCTGATGGATATGCTGAAGGTGGCGGCGCTCTTGAAGGGCAGGACCATCTGTCCCTCGGTGAGCCTGTCGATTTCCCCCGGCAGCCGGCAGGTGCTTTCGATGCTCGCGGAGCGCGGCGCGCTGACCGACATCCTCTCAAGCGGCGCCCGGGTGCTGGAGTGCGCCTGCGGCCCCTGCATCGGCATGGGCTTCAGCCCCAACAGCGCCGGCGTCTCCCTGCGCACCTTCAACCGCAACTTCCTGGGCCGCAGCGGCACCGCCGACGCGGGGGTCTACCTGGTCTCCCCTGAGACCGCCGTGGCCGCCGCGCTGACCGGCGAGATCACCGACCCGCGGCTGCTGGGCGACATGCCCGCCATCGACATGCCCTCTGACTTCCGGCTGGACGATTCCGGCGTGCTGATGCCCGCTTCGCCCGAGGAGGCGAAGGACGTCGAGGTCGTGCGCGGCCCCAACATCAAGCCCTTCCCGGAATGCCGCCCCGTGGGCGACGAAATCGAGGCGGAGCTTACGCTGAAGGTGGGGGACAACATCACCACCGACCACATCATGCCCGCCGGGGCGAAGATACTGCCCTATCGCAGCAATATACCCCACCTGTCCCAGTACTGCTTCGGCGTCTGCGACGCGACCTTCCCCGAGCGGGCGAAGGCGGCGGGGCAGAGCATCGTCGTAGGCGGCGACAACTACGGCCAGGGCTCGTCCCGTGAGCACGCGGCGCTGGTGCCGCTGTACCTGGGCGTGCGGGCCGTGATCGCCAAGAGCTTCGCCCGCATCCACGTGGCGAACCTGATCAACGCCGGCATACTGCCGCTGACCTTTAAAAACCCGGCGGACTACGACGAACTCAGGCAGGGCGACAAGCTGGCCCTGCGGAATATCCACGCCGGCATGGATAAAGGCTGCATAAAGCTGGAAGATATCACCACCGGCAAGACCTATGACCTCGCTTGCGACTTCACCGAACGACAGAAGGCCATGCTCAAGGCGGGAGGATTGCTGGCGTATACGGCGAAAGGCTGATTTGTCGGGCTGACGCCAAGGCAATAGGCAATAGGGAATAGGCAATAGGAATGGCGGCTGCCGCGTACATATCGATATCGTGCGTGTCGTCCTAAGGGATTAACTACGTGTCTCAGCAGCGACATGAAGTTAGTTATTCAAAGCGGCGTCTGCGCTGCCGTTACAGGATTTTGGGGAATTCCGGGCTTCTGTTTCTTCGCGGGAACGTTTCCTTTGATTTGGATGCGACGTTCCGTGCGCGGCTTTTCCTATTGCCTATTCCCTATTCCCTATTGCCTTTAAACCGCTCCTCTGCTATACCTAAACACCCCGACAAATCAGTATTTGCACAATCGAAAAATAACAGGAGGCATCCACACATGAACGAATACATCGAATCCGCAGTCGCCCAGTTCCGCACGCTCCTCGAGGAGCAGCTGGCGCGCACGGGGCGCATGGAGAACGCGGCCCCGGCGAAGGACTTCACCGCCCTGCCGGTGGTCACCATCGGCGTGATCGACGGGGACGGCATCGGCCCGATCATATCAAGGCAGAGCACCCGGGTGCTGGAGGCGCTGCTGAAGGACGAGATCGCCTCGGGGAGCATCGTATTAAAGCCCATCGAGGGCCTGACCATCGAGAACCGCCTGGCGAAGGGGGAAGCCGTGCCAAAGGACGTGCTTAACGAGGTCAAGAAGTGCGACGTGCTGCTGAAGGGTCCCACCGAGACCCCCAAAGGCGGCACGATGGAGAGCGCCAACGTCACCCTGCGCCGGGAGCTGGACCTGTATGCCAACGTCCGCCCGGTGTCCGTGCCCGATCAGGGCATCGACTGGATCTTCTTCCGGGAAAACACTGAGGGCGAATACGTGCTGGGCAGCCGGGGCGTTGAGATCCCCGGCAAGCTGTGCATGGACTTCAAGGTGACCACGCTGCCGGGCACGAAGCGCATCGCCCGGGCGGCCTTCGAGTACGCGAAGAACAACGGCAAGACCAGCGTCGCCATCGTCACCAAGGCCAACATCATGAAGAAGACCGACGGTCGCTTCTCCGAGATCTGCCACGAGGTGGCGGCGGAGTATCCCGGCATCGAGGCGGAGGACTGGTACATCGACATCATGACCGCCAAGCTGGTGGACACCCGGGTGCGCAGCCGCTTCCAGGTGTTCCTGCTGCCCAACCTCTACGGCGACATCATCACCGACGAGGCGGCCCAGCTGCAGGGCGGCGTGGGCACCGCGGGCAGCGCCAACCTGGGCGACCAGTACGCCATGTTCGAGGCCATCCACGGCTCCGCGCCGCGGATGATCGAGACGGGCCGTGGCGACTACGCGAACCCGTCCTCCCTGCTCCGCGCGGCTTCCATGCTGCTGCGGCACATCGCCCGAGGGGACAAGGCCGCCGTCCTCGACGCCGCGCTGGACGCCGTGCCCCACGACGGCGACACCGCCCAGGGCTTCGCCGACCGCCTGATCGCCCAGATTGACAAGCAGCGGTAATCACGCGGCAGGTCACCGCCACATCCGTAGCGGCGGCAACCTGCCGCCATCCGTAGCGGCGGCAACCTGCCGCCAAACCGTAGCGGCGGCAACCTGCCGCCATGAAAAGGTCCCAACACCGCTTCCGGGATGACATGAATGCATCACCCTGAAAGCGGTGTGGAACCTTTTTCTTTTTTATATCCTCAAAGCGTTTTTTTATTTGCCTTTGGGCACAATAACTGGTATAATCGTCACGGTACCCGTGCGAAGGGCGGGGGAGCATACCCGTCGGACGCGGAAAGGATGTGCAATCATATGACTAAGAAGAACGCTGAGACGCCTGTAACCACCGTGGAAACGCTGGAGGCGAAGCTGGCGGTGATGCGCGCCGCCCAGCGCGAATACGGTAAGTTCAGCCAGGAGGATGTGGACCGCATCTTCCGGGCCGCCGCCATGGCCGCCAACAAGGCCCGCATTCCGCTGGCCAAGCTGGCCGTGGAGGAGACGGGCATGGGCGTTGTGGAGGACAAGGTCATCAAGAACCACTACGCGGCGGAGTACATCTACAACACCTACCGACATACGAAGACCTGCGGCGTCATCGAGGAGGATCCGGCCTACGGCATCAGGAAGATCGCCGAGCCCATCGGCTTGGTGGCGGCGGTCATACCCACCACCAACCCCACCTCGACGGCCATCTTCAAGACGCTGATCTGCCTGAAGACCCGCAACGCCATCATCATAAGTCCCCATCCCAGGGCGAAGAAGTCCACCATCGAGGCGGCCCGCATCGTCTACGAGGCGGCGGTGGCCGCCGGCGCGCCGAAGGACATCATCGGCTGGATCGACGAGCCCTCCCTGGACCTGACCAACCTGGTGATGAAGGAGGCCGACATCATCCTCGCCACCGGCGGCCCCGGCATGGTCCGCGCGGCCTATTCCTCGGGCAAGCCGGCCCTGGGCGTGGGCGCGGGCAACGTGCCGGCGATCATCGATTCCTCCGCCGACGTCGTGATGGCGGTCAACTCCATCATCCACTCCAAGACCTTCGACAACGGCATGATCTGCGCCTCCGAGCAGTCCGTGACCGTGCTTTCCGACGTCTACGACCAGGCCCGGGCCGAGTTCGAGAAGCGGGGCTGCTACTTCCTGAAGGGCGACGAGATCAAGAAGGTCGGCGACACCGTGATCATCAACGGCGGCGTCAACGCGAAGATCGTCGGCCAGAGCGCCTTCAAGATCGCCCAGCTGGCCGGCGTGAAGGTGCCGGAGAAGACCAAGATACTGATCGGCGAGGTCACGTCCACCGACATCTCCGAGCCCTTCGCCCACGAGAAGCTCTCGCCCGTGCTGGCGATGTACAGGGCCGACACCTTCGAGCAGGCGCTGGACATGTCCGAGCAGCTGCTGATGGACGGCGGCCCCGGCCACACGGCCTCGCTGTACATCGACACCACCCAGAAGGAGAAGCTGGCGGCCCACGCGGCGCGGATGCACGCTTGCCGCATCGTGGTCAACACCCCGTCCTCCCAGGGCGGCATCGGCGACATCTACAACTTCCGCCTGACCCCGTCCCTGACGCTGGGCTGCGGCTCCTGGGGCGGCAACTCCGTGTCCCACAACGTGGGGGCGCTGGATCTGCTGAACATCAAGACCGTGGCGGAGAGGAGAGAGAACATGCTGTGGCTGAGACTGCCCGAGAAGGTCTATTTCAAGCGGGGCTGCATGCCCGTGGCCCTGGATGAGCTGGGCACCGTGATGGGCAAGAAGAAGGCCTTCATCGTCACCGACACCTTCCTCTACCAGAACGGCTATGTCAAGCCCATCACCGACAAGCTGGACCAGATGGGCATCACCCACGCCTGCTTCTGGGACGTGGCCCCCGACCCGACGCTCCAGTGCGCCCAGGAGGGCGTCAAGCAAATGACCTCCTTCGGCCCCGACGTGATCATCGCCCTGGGCGGCGGCTCCGCCATGGACGCGGCCAAGATCATGTGGGTGATGTACGAGCATCCCGACGCCAACTTCGAAGACATGGCCATGGACTTCATGGACATCCGCAAGCGCGTGTACACCTTCCCGAAGATGGGCAAGAAGGCCTACTTCGTGGCGATTCCCACCTCCTCCGGTACCGGCAGCGAGGTGACGCCCTTCGCCATCATCACCGACGCCACCACCGGCACCAAGTGGCCCCTGGCGGATTACGAGCTGATGCCCAACATGGCCATCGTGGACGTGGACAACATGATGAACCAGCCCAAGGGCCTGACCAGCGCCTCGGGCATCGACGTCATGACCCACGCGCTGGAGGCGTATGTCTCCGTGATGGCCAGCGACATGACCGACGGCATCGCCCTGAAGGCTACCCAGCTGGTGTTCGACTACCTGCCCTCCGCCTACAACAACGGCGCGAAGGACCCGAAGGCCCGCGAGCACATGGCCATGGCCTCCACCCTGGCCGGTGAGGCCTTCGCCAACGCCTTCCTGGGCGTGAACCACTCGATGGCCCACAAGCTGGGCGCGTACCATCACATCCCCCACGGCGTGGCCAACGCGCTGATTTTGACCTATGTGATGCGCTACAACGCCAGCGAGACGCCCACCAAGATGGGCACCTTCCCGCAGTATGAGTATCCGCACACGCTGCAGCGTTACTGCGACGTGGCCCGCTACAACGGCCTGGTGGGCAAGGACGACCACGAGACCTTCGACATGCTGATCGACAAGCTGGAGCAGCTGAAGAAGACCATCGGCATCCCGGCCTCGATCAAGGATTTCGGCGTGAAGGAAGAGGACTTCCTGGCCACGCTGGACGAGATGGTCGAAAACGCCTTCAACGACCAGTGCACCGGCGCTAACCCCCGCTATCCGCTGATGAGCGAGATCAAGCAGCTGTATCTGCTGGCCTACTACGGCAAGGACACCAAGGAAGCCGAGAAGATCTGACGAGAGGGAGGGAAAGACAATGGCAGACAGGCAGATTCTCGAGGAGAAATCCTATAAAACCGTATACCGAGAGGGCAATGTGATCGTCAAGGCGTTCACCCCCTCCCATCCCATGTCCGACGTGTTCAACGAGGCCTACATCCACGCCTGCGTGGAGGACGCCGGCGTGCCGGTGCCGAAGCTGCTGGGCGTGGGCATGCAAAACGGCGGCTGGGCCATCTCCATGGAGTACGTGGCCGGAAAGACCCTGGAGGAGCTGATGAAGGAGAACCCGGACAGGATCGACGAGTACCTCGAAAAGCTGGTGGACATCCAGCTGCAGACCGGCAGGTATCGCGTGCCCCAGCTGCGCAACACCCGCCTGAAGATGGAGAACGCCATCAAGACGCTGACCGACGTGGACGCCAGCACCCGCTACGAGCTGCAGCAGCGCATTCACGGCATGGCCCGGCACACCAAGCTGTGCCACGGCGACCTGGTGCCCAGCAACATCGTCATCAAGGAGGACGGCAGCTGGTGCGTGCTGGACTGGGCCCACGCCAGCGCGGGCAACGCCGGCGCGGACGCCGCCATCACCTATATGCGCTTCTCGCTGGATGAACCGGCGCTGGCGGAGAAGTACCTGCGCCTGTTCTGCAAGAAGGCCGACATGCCCATACAGTACATCCAGACCTGGATGCCCGTGGTGGCCGCGGCCCAGCTGACCAAGCACAAGGAGTCCGAGCGCGAGCTGCTGGAGAAGTGGATCAGCGTGGCGGAGTACCAATAAGCATGGAATCTTACGCCCCGCCCGGAACGACGGCGATTTGCCGTCGTTCCGGGCGGTTTTTGGTTTACCATACAAATACTGATTCATCGAGCACAGCCTGATGAATCAGTATTTCTTTTATCCCTTGCTTCGCGTCGCAACGGCCTCATGCAATCCCAAAGTCAAAGAAATCGTTTTCGATTTGTTGGCCTTGCTGTTTTTTTGAGATTTTTGTAAAAGAAGTGGTTGACATTGGCCTACACAAGGGGTATAATGCAATCAATGAGGTCGGACGTCTGACGTCATTAGGGCTTGGGTTGAACGAGACAGGAGGATCGACGTGAAAGAGGTGCGTTTGGCGCAATCGGTGGCGGAGGAGATCCGAAGCCTCATCATGCGCGAGAGCATGAAGGTTGGCGACAAACTGCCCACGGAGAGCGAATTGATGGAGCGGTTCGAGGTGGGCCGGTCCACCATCCGGGAAGCGGTCAAGCAGCTGCAGGCTGAAAACATCGTGGTCATACGCCGCGGAAAGGGCAGCTTTGTGGCCGACCGCACCGGCGTAGGCAAGGATCCGCTGGGGCTGAGCTTTGAGGAGCAGTCCCGGGTGCTTCGCGAGCTGATGGAGGTGCGCCTGCTGATGGAGCCCAACATCGCCGGGGAAGCCGCCAGGCGGCATACCCCCGAGGACGTGGAGGTCATGCGGGACGCCATCCGCTGCATGGCCGAAGCCTCCGAGGCGGGTGAGGACTACGAGCGCTTTGACTACGGCTTTCACCTGGCCATGGCCGAGAGCGTGCACAACAGCGTGCTGCGGCGCATGTACCCGGTGGTCTTTGAGGCCATCGTGCAGGGCTACCGCCGCACGGCGCACGTCCACGGCAGCGCCAGGGTGGCGCTGGCTTTCCACCGGGAGATCCTCGATGCCATCGAACGGGGCGACGCCGCTGCCGCCTCGGAATCGACCCGGCTGCATATCCTTCAGGCACTGAACGACATCAACCGAAATGTGGAAGGAGAATCACAATCATGAAGAAACTGTTTGCTGTGCTTCTGGCGCTGTCTATGATGGTGACCATGCTTTCCGTGGCCTGCGCCGAGGAAACCACCATCAAGTTCTGGTTCTGGGCGGACAACGACGACTATGCCGCCACCATGCAGGAAATGATCGCTGACTTCAACGCCACCAACGGCAAGGGCATCACCGTCGTGGGCGAGCAGTATCCCTGGGACGGCGGCGGATACAGCCAGAACCTGCTGACCGCGGCCATCGGCGGCGGCGGCCCCGACGTGGCCACCTTCAAGCTGACCGCGACCCCCTCTTTCGTGGGCAACGACCTGCTGGCGCCCCTGGACAGCTTCATCGACGCCTGGGAGGACAAGGACCAGATCAACGAGAGCCTGTACAACACCATGCGCTCCGCGGGCGGCGAGGACGCCATTTACGTGATGCCCTGGAACACCCAGGTTCTGTATGTGTACTATCGTCCCTCCATGTTCGAGGCGGCGGGCGTCACCGTGCCCACCACCTATGAGGAGTTCCTCGATGCCTGCGCCAAGCTGACCCGCGACACCGACGGCGACGGCAAGACCGACGTCTACGGCTTCGGCATGCGCGGCTCCAACGGCGGCCAGGAGCCCTGGGGCTGCTTCATCTACGCCGGCGGCGGCGACTGGGAGCATCTGGATTCCGAGGGCGCCATCAAGGGCATGCAGGACTACATCGACCTGTACACCAACGGCTATGCCCCCGAGACCGCGCCCAACGACGGCTTCGCCGAGGTCATCGACAACTTCAAGTCCGGCCTGACCGCCATGACCATCCATCACATCGGCTCCTCCGCCCAGATGATGGAGCTGTTCGGCGACGACGTGGCCGCGTTCGTGTTCCCCAAGGGCGTGGGTCAGTGGACCTCCATGGGCGACACCGAGACCGTCATGTTCGAGTCCTGCCAGAACAAGGAAGCCGCCTTTGAGTGGATGGCCTACCTGGCCACCGGCAAGGGCCAGGAGACCTGGTGCACCGTGACCGGCAACGTGCCCGTGGCTGCCCGCGTGCAGGCCCTGGACCAGTTCCAGAGCAACCCCTTCATGAAGGTTTCCATCGAGGGCTCTCCCGTGGCCGGCATCCTGCCCGTGCGCGACACCACCACCGAGTGGATCGGCAACTGGCCGTCCATGATCCAGCAGGCGCTGCTGGGCCAGATCTCCGCCGAGGACTGCATGAAGACCCTCCAGGAGACCCTGTGGGCCGAATAATAATTTGAATCAGGGCTTATAACGGATGGCGTGGCATTGTTCCACGGGCTTTATTGGCCCGTGGAACAGCAATGATGAATGATAACGATCACGCCGGAGGGCTTTCCTTCCGGCGTGTCCCATGAGAGCGGACGCACCGGCCCCGCCGCGTGTGTCCGAACCGCAACGACAAACGCTGGAGGTTGCCTATGGATATTCGCCGAAGGCCAAGGGATAAAAGCACCATCTGGCCCTATCTGTTGCTGCTGCCGGCCCTGATCGTCATGCTGTCCGTGGTGATCGTGCCGATCATCAACGCCGTCAGCATGAGCTTCCAGAGCTACAACCTGACCAAGCCCAAGAAGATCGGCTTCATCGGGCTGCAGAACTACGCGACCCTGCTGCATGATCCCCTGTTCTGGAGCTCCCTGCTCAGGACGGCGATCTGGGTGGTGTTCGGCGTGGGCTGCCAGTTCCTGCTCGGCTTCCTGCTGGCCCTGGTCCTGAACAAGCAATTCAAGGGCAGGGGCGTTGTCCGCGCCGTCAGCCTGATTCCCTGGGTCACCCCTGGCGTGCTGATCGCGCTGATGTGGCGGTGGATGTACGACGGCAACTACGGCGTCATCAACGACCTGTTGATGCGCCTGGGCTTGATCAAGGAGAATATCGCCTTCCTGTCCAAGCCGGGCACCGCCATGCCCTCGGTGATCGTGACCATCGTCTGGCAGGGCATCCCCTTCTTCGCGCTGATGCTGCTGGCGGGCCTGCAGGGCATCTCCTACGACCTGTACGAAGCGGCGTCCATCGACGGCGCCACCGGTTGGCAGAAGCTGATCTACGTCACCATCCCCAGCCTGCGCAACACCATCTTCGTCACCACGATGCTGCGCATCATCTGGGTCGCCAACTCCGTGGACGTCATATTCAACATGACCGAGGGCGGCCCGGCCTACGCCACCCAGACGCTCAGCGTCTACATCTACAAGAAGGCCAGCGCCCTGGACATGGGCTATGCCAGCGCCATGGCCATCATGCTGATGCTGGTGCTGCTGCTGGCGGCGATTCCCTACCTGCGCAATACATTCCGGGATCAGGAGGGCTGAGCGTATGAATGGCGAAAAGTTTGAAAAGAAGAGCCTGCTGAAGCAGAAGCTCGGCCGCATCTTCCTGCTGTGGGTGCCGCTGGTGATTTTCCTGCTGTTTTTGCTGTTCCCGTTTTACTGGACCTTCGTGACCAGCCTGAAGCTCCCGGAGGAGCTGCACAGCCTGAAGGTCATTTACTGGCCCCAGAACCCCAGCTTCCAGGCCTACAGCCACCTGTTCGGCCAGTACAACTTCCTGCACCCGATGAAGAACAGCCTGGTCGTGGCGGTCATCACCACGCTGATTTCGTTGTCGGTCTCCACGCTGGCGGCCTACGCCTTCTCGCGCTTCCGCTTCGTGGGCCGTAAGCCGCTGATGGTGCTGTTCCTGACGAACAACATGTTCCCGACGGTGCTGCTGCTGATCCCGCTGTTCACCATCATGCGCAAGATGGGGCTGCTTTACAACCCCGCCTCGCTGGTGCTCAGCTACACCACCTTCACCATACCCTTCTCGGTATGGCTGCTCACCGGATATCTGAACGATCTGCCCATCGCCCTGGAGGAGGCGGCGATGATCGACGGCGCGAACCGGGCCCAGGGCTTCCTGCGCATCGTGCTGCCGCTGCTGCTGCCCTGCATGCTGGCGACCGGCGTTTACATCTTTATGCAGAGCTGGAATGAATACACCTTCGCCGTGCTGTTCACCAACGAGACCAGCCGCACGATCCCCGTGTCCCTGAAGATGCTGGTGGGACAGCTGGGCGTGCAGTGGGATCTGATCACGGCGGGCGGCATCATCACCGTCATCCCGGTCTGCATCATGTTCTTCTTTGCTCAGAAGCGGCTGGTGGCCGGTCTGACCGCGGGCGCCGTCAAGGGCTGATCGCGGTACCGTACACAAACTGTTTTTGATATCATTCGATCTTTACAGAGAAAGAGGCGTCATCATGGATCAAAAGTTACAACTGAAGGCGCGGCAGTACCGGCGCGACGTGCTGGACATGCTGTACGCTTGTCAATCGGGCCATCCGGGCGGATCCCTGTCCTGCATCGAGATCCTGCAGGCACTGTATGAGAACGTGCTGCGCTACGATCCCAAGAACCCCAAGTGGCCGGAGCGCGACCGCCTGGTGCTGAGCAAGGGCCATGCCTGCCCCACACTGTACGCCATCCTGGCGGACAAGGGCTTCTTCCCCAAGGAGGAGCTGAAGAACCTGCGCCAGTACGGCAGCATGCTCCAGGGCCATCCCGATATGAACAAGTGCCCCGGCGTCGACGCCAGCACCGGCTCCCTGGGACAGGGCACCAGCTGGGCGCTGGGCTACGCCCTGATCGGCAAGCGCCCGGGCCATCAGTTTAATGTCTACTGCGTCACCGGCGACGGCGAGAGCCAGGAGGGCATGGTCTGGGAGAGCGCCATGGCGGCGGCCCACTACCACCTGGACAACCTGACCGTGCTGCTGGATTGCAACGGACTGCAGATCGACGGCACCAACGACCAGGTCATGGGCCTGGGCGACATCTGCGCGAAGTACGCCGCCTTTGGCTGGGAGACCATCACCGTGGACGGCCATGACGTGGACGCGATCACCGAGGCGCTCAAGCGGCCTAGCGCGGGCAAGCCCCGCTTCATCTGCTGCAAAACCGTCAAGGGCAAGGGCGTTTCCTTTATGGAAAACCAGGTCGGCTGGCACGGCAAGCCCATGAACCAGGAGCAGTACGAAGCGGCTATCCGCGAGTTGGAGGTGTAACCATGGCTGAGAAGAAATCCACCCGTATCGCCTACGGCGAGGCGCTGGCGAAGCTGGGCGCCGTGGACCAGAACGTGCTGGTCTGTGACGCGGACCTGGCCCATGCCACGATGACGGCAAGCTTTGCCGACAAGTATCCCGATCGCTTCTACAACTTCGGCATCGCCGAGAGCAACATGATGACCGCCTCCGCCGCCATGGCCCAGTGCGGCTATACCGTGTTCTGCAGCACCTTCGCGGTGTTCGGCGCGGGCCGCGCCTTCGAGCAGGTCCGCAACGCGATTTGCTATTCCAAGGCCAACGTGAAGCTGGGCTGCAGCCATGCCGGCCCCAGCTGCGGCGAGGACGGCGGCAGCCACCAGGCCGTCGAGGACATCAGCCTGATGCGCACCCTGCCCAACATGACGGTGCTGGTTCCCGCCGACGCCGTGGAGATGGAGAAGGCCGTGTTTGCCGCGGCGAAGTTCCAGGGCCCGGTCTACATCCGCACCGGCCGCCTGCCCACCGACATCTGCACCGCCGAGGACACCCCCTTTGAGATCGGCAAGGCCAACGTGCTGCGGGACGGCAAGGACGTCGCCATCATCGCCTGCGGCATCATGGTGCCCCAGGCCCTGCTGGCCGCCGAGGCCCTGGCCGAGAAGGGTGTCAGCGCCCGGGTGATCGACATGCACACCATCAAGCCCCTGGACGAGGCCGCCGTGCTGGCCGCCGCGAAGGACTGTGGCGCCATCGTGACCGCCGAGGAGCACACCATCATCGGTGGCCTGGGCTCCGCCGTGGCCGAGGTGCTGGCCGAGAAGCAGCAGTGCGTGCCCTTTGAGCGCGTGGGCATCATGGATAAGTTCGGTCAGAGCGGCAAGCCCCCGGTGCTGTTTGAGGCCTACGGCCTGACCGACAAGTTTGTGCTGGCGGCCTGCGAGCGGGTCCTGGCGCGCAAGTAATGGATTGAAGGAGCGTAATCGACATGGAAATTTTGAAGTACGCCTTTGAGGGCGAGGGCCTGACCCGGGTGTTTGAGAACGAAAAGTGGATGGTGGGCATCAAGAACTGGAAGCCCATGAACGACATCGCCAACATCAACAACCTGGAGCGCCACAACGAGACGGACGAGTTGTTTATCCTTCTGAACGGCCAGTGCACCCTGCTGTTTGCCAACGAGACGGCGGACGGGCTGGACATCCAGGCTGTGGAGATGGAGCCGATGAAGGTCTACAACATTCCCCGCACCCTGTGGCACAACACGGTGACCCGCAAGGACACCAAGCTGGCCCTGATCGAGGACAGCAGCACCGGCAGCGCCAACAGCGACAACCTGGACCTGACCGAGGCCCAGATCGCGCGGGTGCACGAGCTGGTGAAGTGGTAAAAACATCGATATACAACGGCTGCCGCAGCAATGCATTGCTGCGGCAGCCGTTGTATATTCGGGTATGTGGCGGCGCACGTTGGTCATTCCTCGATCAGGCAAACGTTGGTGTAGTGGGTCAGGTAGGTCTTGCCGTTGATGGTGACCTGGACCGCGTCGGAATCGTCGAAATCCAGCCACGACGAGACCTTCCCGTCGACGACCTCCCCATTGGGCAACTGTATGATCGCCCGGTCGAAGCGGTACTTCGTGTCGATCAGCCGGCGGTTGCCGTGGGTGGACTCCCAGTAGATGATCAGCGCCGCCACCAGCAAGGCGACGATGACGGCGACGATGATGATGACTTTGGTCTTGGGCTTCATGGTGCTGTGCCTCCTTTGGCATGTTGATTGTATGAATGGTTACAGTATAGCACGTTTTGAGGGAAATGCCAATGGAATTCGTGAGGGAGATGGGTTGGAGATGGGTTGGGTGAAGAGGTAAATACTGATTTGTCGCGCAGCGACAAATCAGTATTTGACAATCTTCCATAAATCTACGTATGTAAAATAAATATTAAACATCTGAATAATACCAACCACCCCTCTCCCAAAACCGTCCTCTATGTGTTATAACAAAACACCCGCGAACGCAACTCGCGGGCAGAATGGCGTCATTCGCTTATTGGAGTGTGTTTTTGTGAACGACCGTGAGTACATGGCGCGGGTGCGCGCGATGGAGGGCAGGCTGTACCGGGTGGCCCAGGCCATACTCTGGCGGGAGGCCGATAGCCTGGACGCGGTGCAGGAGGCGGTGCTTCGGGGGTGGATGAAGAAAGCCTCCCTGAAGGACCCGGAGCGCTTCGAGGCTTGGCTGACGCGGATACTGGTCAACCAGTGCCGGGATATGCTCAGGCGCAGGAAGCGGGAGGATGTGACGGAGCTTGACGACATCCCGGCAGAGGACCGGCTGTGTGAGGATCTACAGCTGCGCCTGGCCCTGAAGCACCTGCCGGAGAAGTACCGCCTGCCGCTGCTGCTGCACCACATGGAGGGCTGGCCCGTGCAGGATGTGGCGCGGATGCTGAACATCCCCGTTGGGCTTGCGAAATCCCGGCTGTACCAGGCCAGAAAAGCCCTGCGCGCGCTGCTGGACGGAGGCGACGGAGAATGAAGCGAGACGATTATTTGAAGCACCTCGACCGGGCGTTCACAAAGACGCCTCCCGAACTGACGGCCTCCGTGGAGGAGGCATTTCAGAAGGGGGAAGAAGCCATGAAGCAGAGACACAAGATCATGACGGCCCTGTCCGTCGCGGCGGCGGTCGCCGTGCTGTGCGCCGCGCTGGCCCTGGCGGCGGGGACGATGCTGAAGCCCAGGCGTGACAGCGTGGTGGCCGCGCGGGGAAAGTGGGAGCGCCCAAGCGTGTATACCCCTGTCCCGGAGACGACGCCCCAGCCGGAGCAAGCGCTGTATTACGCGACCAAAGGCGGCGTGTATTACCACACCGATGTCCATTGCATGGGTATGATGAACGCCGTGCCGATCACGGAAGCCGATGCCCTGGCCGCCGGCAAGCAGCCCTGTCCGGTGTGCGTGACCGGAGAAGCGGCGTCCGAGGAAAGCGCTGCAGAGGAAGCACAACAAACCCTGAACGCGGAGATCGCCGTAGACAGGGTGAAGCATCTGGATGAGAAATCCACGAACGCCCAGGGTTTCTGGGTGTACCTGTCCTCCGAGCCAAACAGGGCATGGGTGTTCTACGCCACCGACTTTGACGACCGGGAGGCCTCATTTGAGGGCGGGGCCTGGTTCCTCGGGGAACAGGCAGTGTCCCTGGGTTATTCCCGCGACGTGAGCGACTGGTTGTTCTGCACGCCCAAGGATACGAAAGGTTCAATGTTCTACGGGGATAAGGAGAGTTATGCCTTAGACGGTGAGCCTGTCGCCTATGGTTCGGAGCTGTTCGCCAGCGTCACACGAACAACCGACGGCGTCAATCGGGTTCACGTCTGGAAGGTTGGGGAAGATGGAAAGGTCATCGAGGTGGACACCGGGGACAGGCTGTGTGGCATCGGCGCGTCCGGCGGAGCGCTGTTTGGCCTGACGGAAAAGGAATCCGGGGACCGGTGCTTCCTGCGGGAGTACGACGGGCAGCTCTACCAGGTCTGCGGCCAGCCCGAGGAAATATCGGCGGTGGAGCGACTGTCCGGCGGCGCGGCGCTGCTGGACGAGCTGCATGAGAATGGATTTACCGTCACGGATTGCCTGTACCGAAGCATGGGGGCGGATACCGAGGCGGAGGTCGTCACCGTCAACCTGGAGCAGGACGGCAAGCCTTATCACGTCTATCTGTTTCGGGAAACCGTGTCGGAGGAGCTGGATTGTGAACGCGGCTGGGACGACGACATAGACGTTTTAACGGGCGTGGGTTCGATCGTGGTGGACGCGGGCCTGCCGACGGTGACCAGCGGGGGGATTGAAGCCACGCGGAAGGGCCGCGTTCGGGATGCGCGGATGAGACTGATAAATACGCCGACACCCGGGCCGCAGAGCGAGGAATGGACGGAAACGATGAGTCGGACTACGCCGGAACCTACGCCGGAACCGGAGGAGTACGGCATTGAGGGAAATGAAGTCTACAATGACAGCCGCGCAGACGTATACTATGCGACCATGAAGGGCGCGTACTACCACGAGGACCCGCATTGCAGCGGCATGAAGGGGGCGCTGCCATGGACCTTTGAGGCCCTGTGGAATAAAAATGAACAGGTCCTTCGGACGGGAGATGATGGGTATGCAGTCAAGCAGCCCTGCCCGGTGTGCGCGGATGGCTGGAATCCACCGGTGGTGAATGTCTACGCAACGCCGAATGGAAGATACTATCACATCATCCGGGATTGCTCCGGCATGAAAAACGCCACGGCCTGGTATTCGGCTGAGGCGGCGGAGAAAGCGGGCAAGACCCGCTGCCCGGTGTGCCTGCCATGCAAAGACAACCTCTGCTGGGCCACGCCAGCCGGACAGTATTACCACATGGAAAGGGAGTGCAAGGGCATGAAGACTGCCAGGATCTGCATGGAAACGTCGGCGCGGAGACAGGGAAAGACGCCTTGCCCGGTTTGCTGGAAATAGGGGAGGAATAATACAAATACTGATTTATCGAGCTAATGCTCGATAAATCAGTATTTACCTTCCCCAATTATCCAAAGCCCGCTTCAAATACTGCCCCGTGAAGCTCTGCTCGCATTCGGCCACTTCCTCGGGCGTGCCGGTGACCACCACGGTGCCGCCGCCGTCGCCGCCCTCGGGGCCGAGGTCGACGATCCAGTCGGCGGTCTTGATCACGTCCAGGTTGTGCTCGATCACCACCACGGTGTTGCCGGACTCGGCCAGGCGGTCCAGCACCTGGATCAGGCGCTCCACGTCGGCCACGTGCAGGCCGGTGGTGGGCTCGTCCAGCACGTAGATCGTACGGCCCGTGGCCTGGCGCGACAGCTCCGTGGCCAGCTTGACCCGCTGGGCCTCGCCGCCGGAGAGGGTGGTGGCGGGCTGGCCCAGCTTCACGTAGCCCAGGCCAACGTCCCGCATGGTCTCCAGCTTGCGGGCGATCTTCTGGATGGGGCGGAAGAACTCCAGGGCCTCGTCCACGGTCATCTCCAATACTTCATAGATGTTCTTGCCCTTGTAGCGCACCTCCAGCGTCTCCCGGTTGTAGCGCCGGCCCTTGCACACCTCGCAGGGCACGTAGACGTCGGAGAGGAAGTGCATCTCGATCTTGATGATGCCGTCGCCGCTGCAGGCCTCGCAGCGCCCGCCCTTCACGTTGAAGCTGAAGCGGTTGGGCTTGTAGCCCCGGGCCTTGGCGTCCGGCGTGGCGGCGAACACGTCGCGGATCATGTCGAACAGGCCGGTGTAGGTGGCGGGGTTGGAACGGGGCGTGCGCCCGATGGGGCTCTGGTCGATGGCGATGATCTTGTTCAGCTGCTCCACGCCGTCGATGCCGTCGTGGGCCCCGGCCCGCTGGCGGCTGCGATTCAGCGTCTTCGACAGCGACTTGTAAAGGATCTCATTCACTAATGAAGACTTGCCGCTGCCGGACACGCCGGTCACGCAGGTGATGACGCCCAGGGGCAGCTTCACGTCGATGTTCTTCAGGTTGTTGGTCCTGGCCCCCCGGATGGTCAGCCAGCCGGTTGGTTCGCGCCGGGTGGCTGGGATGGGTACGAATTTCTTACCCGAAAGGTATTGCCCGGTCAGGGAGTCGGGGTTCGCCATGATCTCTTCGGGTGTGCCCTCGGCCACGATCTCGCCACCGTGGATGCCCGCGCCGGGACCCACGTCCACGATCCAGTCGGCGTCCAGCATGGTCTCCTCGTCGTGCTCAACGACGATCAGCGTGTTGCCCAGGTCCCGCAGGCCCTTCAAGCTGTTCAGCAAGCGCCGGTTGTCCCGCTGGTGAAGGCCGATGGAGGGCTCGTCCAGTATGTACAGCACCCCCACCAGGCCGCTGCCGATCTGGGTGGCCAGGCGGATGCGCTGGGCCTCGCCGCCGGACAGCGTGCCCGCGCTGCGGGACAGCGTCAGGTAGCCCAGACCGACGTCGGTCAAAAAGCCCAGCCGCGACTGGATTTCCTTCAGGATCTGATGGGCGATGATACGCTCCCGCTCGGTCAGGGTGATGCCGTCGAAGAAGGCCCGGCAGTCCCGCACGGACAGGTCGGAGATCTCGGCGATGTTGCGCTCCTTGATGGTCACCGCCAGCGATTCCTTCTTCAGGCGCTTGCCGGCGCAGTCCGGGCAGGGCACCTGGCTCATGTAGCCCTCGTACAACGACTTCATGGCGTCGGAGTTGGTCTCGCGATACCGGCGCTCCAGGTTGGTGACGATGCCCTCGAAGGGCGCGGAAAAGGTGCCGCCGCCGTCGCCCCGGGTGTAGTGGATCTTCACCTTCTCTCCGTTCGTGCCGTAGAGCAGGATGTTCACGGCGCTCTCGGGCAGGTCCTTCACCGGCGTGTCCAACGAAAAGCCGTATTGCTCCGACAGGGCGGTGAGGTAGGTGTGGGCCATCGAATCGAACTCGCCGCTGTTCCAGCCGGAGACCTGTATGGCCCCTTGGTTCAGGGACAGACTCCGGTCGGGTATGACGATGGCTGGGTCTATTTTCATCAGCATGCCCAGGCCGGAGCAGGTGAGACACGCGCCGTAGGGGTTGTTGAAGGAGAACATGCGGGGGGTCAGCTCGCCGATGGAGATGCCGCAGTCCGGGCAGGCGTAGTTCTGGGAAAACAGCGTGTCCTCTCCGTCGATGACGGAGGCGACCACCAGCCCCTCCGCCAGCTTCATGGCGGTCTCCAGCGAGTCGGTCAGGCGCTGCTGGATGTCCGGGCGCACGATGAGGCGGTCGATCACGATCTCCACCGTGTGCTTCTTGTTCTTGACCAGCTTCGGCGGATCGGACAGCTCGCACAGCTCGCCGTCGATGCGGGCGCGGACGTAGCCCTGCTTGGTCATGTCCTCCAGCATCTTCACGAACTCGCCCTTTCGGCCCCGCACCACCGGGGCCAGTATCATCAGCTTCGTGCGCTCGGGCAGGGCCAGGATCTGGTCCACGATCTGGTCCACGGTCTGCTGCTGGATGGGTTTTCCGCACTTGGGGCAGTGGGGCACGCCGATGCGGGCGTACATCAGGCGCAGGTAGTCGTGGATCTCCGTCACCGTGCCCACGGTGGAGCGGGGGTTGCGGCTGGTGGTCTTCTGGTCGATGGATATGGCGGGGGAAAGACCCTCGATGTAGTCCACGTCCGGCTTCTCCATCTGCCCCAGGAACTGCCGGGCGTAGCTCGACAGCGATTCCACATAGCGCCGCTGGCCCTCGGCATAGATGGTGTCGAAGGCCAAGCTGCTCTTGCCGCTGCCGGACAGGCCGGTCATCACGATCAGCTTGTTCCGGGGGATGACGAGGTTGACGTTTTTCAGGTTGTGCTCCCGCGCGCCCTTGATGATGATTTCGTTGATGTTCAATGATACTTACCTCGTTCTGTTTGAAGCGTTCTTTGTTCGTGTCTGTTCGATGGAGGAAATATGGATTTGTCGGGCTGACGCCAAGGCAATAGGGAATAGGGAATAGGCAATAGGAATGGCGGCTGCCGCGTACATATCGATACCGTTTGTGTCGTCCTAAAGGAATAACTGCGTGTCTCAGCAGCGAGATGAAGTTAGTTATTC
>JAFRJF010000106.1 GCA_017432405.1 Clostridia bacterium
CACCGCCCAGATCATCATCAACCACGTCCAGGCCCGGGACGGTGAGTTCATCGACAACATGGACCAGGCCCTGGAGCGGGCCGTCGCGAACGGCGTGAAGAACCTGGTCATCCAGCCCACCCACCTCATGCACGGCGCCGAGTACGACGAGCTGGTGGAGGCCGTGACCAAGTACGCCGACAAGTTCGCCGCCATCACCGTAGCCGAGCCCCTGCTGGGCCAGGTGGGCGCTGACGCCGCCGCCGTGAACAACGACAAGCAGACCGTGGCCGAGGCCGTGGTGGCCGCCGCCGTGGCGGACGGCGGGTTCTCCAGCCTCCACGCCGCCGAGAAGGACGGCACCGCCATCGTGCTCATGGGCCACGGCACCGCCCACAGCGCCAAGGTGACCTACTCCCAGATGCAGACCATGATGCGGGAGCTGGGCTATAAGAACGTGTTCATCGGCACCGTGGAGGGCGAGCCCGAGGAGACCGCCTGCGAGGAAGTCATCAAGGCCGTCCATGAAGCTGGCTACACCAAGGTCATTCTGCGGCCCCTGATGGTGGTGGCCGGCGACCACGCCAACAACGACATGGCCGATCCCGAGGACGAGGAGTCCTGGTTCAGCATGTTCACCGCCTCCGGCCTGTTCACCGACGTTCAGTGCCAGATCGCGGGCCTCGGCCGGATCGAGACCGTCCAGAAGCTGTATGTGAACCACGCCCAGGCCGCTGTCTATGCCATGGCCCCCGCCAACGAGACCGACGCCGAGGCCGGCGCCCGGGTGGGCAAGCTCATCGACGCCATCTATGTCCAGCAGCGGACCGAGACCACCGACGCCCAGTGCGCCGCCGCCAAGGCCGCCTGGGACGCCCTGACCGACGCTCAGAAGGAACTCGTCGAGGGCGAGGAAGCTGATCCCGATTACTTCGGCCGCGACACCGGCGACGCCAAGCTGGACGATCCGCTGAACAAGAACGGCATCGGCGAGAACGAGCTCCTGGTGGTGAGCTTCGGCACCTCCTTCAACGAAAGCCGCGCCGAGGACATCGGCGGCATCGAGAAGGCTTTGGCCGCCGCTTTCCCCGAGTGGGCCGTGCGCCGGGCCTTCACCGCCCAGATCATCATCAACCACGTCCAGGCCCGGGACGGCGAGTTCATCGACAACATGGACCAGGCCCTGGACCGCGCCGTCATGAACGGCGTCAAGAACCTGATCGTCCAGCCCACCCATCTCATGCACGGCGCCGAGTACGACGAGCTGGTGGAGGCTGTCACGAAATACGCCGACAAGATGAACATCGTGGTGGCCGAGCCCCTGCTGGGTCAGGTGGGCAAGGACGCCGCTGAAGTCAACACCGACAAGCAGACCGTGGCCAAGGCCGTGGTGGATGCGGCCGTGAAGGCTGCCGGGGCCGAGTCCCTGGAGGCCCTGGAGAAGGACGGCACCGCCCTGGTGCTCATGGGCCACGGCACTGCCCACAGCGCCAAGGTCACCTACTCCCAGATGCAGACCCAGATGAAGGAACTGGGCTATAAGAACGTGTTCATCGGCACCGTGGAGGGCGAGCCCGAGGAGACCGCCTGCGAGGCCGTCATCGAGGCCGTCAGCGCCGCGGGCTACACCAAGGTCATCCTGCGGCCCCTGATGGTGGTGGCGGGCGATCACGCCAACAACGACATGGCCGATCCCGAGGACGAGGAGTCTTGGCTGAGCCAGTTCACCGCCTCCGGCAAGTTCGAGAAGATCGATTGTCAGATCGCCGGCCTCGG
>JAFRJF010000107.1 GCA_017432405.1 Clostridia bacterium
CGCCCGCCGTCAGCAGCGCCTGTTTCGAGCCATCGTAAACCAGGCCCGTCATTGACTGAGGCACAGTCACCGCCGGAACAGCCCTGGTGATCGTCAGCGTGCCCGCCACCGGCGTGATCGCGTAATTCTGCGTCACGTCCTCGTCGCCACGCATGACCCTGTAGCCTTCCGCCACCGGATTGTTTCCCTGCCGGGTATCCGCCACGTCCTTCACGTGGCCCGTGGCGTTGGCGACGAGCGCGTCACCGGCACCCAGCGCGCCTACCGTCACGGTCACCGCGCTGTCGCTGTGTTCTTTTCCGTCATAGGACCATTCCCGGCTCGCGGCGGTGATGGTCAGGGGCCTTGCCGAGATGGAGAACGTGCCTTCCTCCACGGTAACAGTGTAATTCGGGTTCTCTTCCGCTCCCGCCGTCGCCGTGATGGCATAGTCATCTACACCCTGGCCTTCCGTTCGGCTCAGCGTGTAGTTGATCTCCTCCCCTTTCACCGCGCCGGTCACCGTGGCGGTGAGCTTAGGGTCGGTAGTCGGGTCGTTGTCGTAGACCTTCGCCTTGTCGTCGGCCCTGACGGTCACCGCCTTTTTCCTCACCTCCAGCGTACCGTTGACATAGATGATGTCATAGTTGGCGGTGACGTCCTCGTCCCCGTTGACAACCTTCGCAGCGCTGGGAACGTTATTGCTCTTGCCGACTGTCGTCTGGCTGCCTGTGACGGTCACGGATTCAATGCTGTCGCCCGCCTCCAGCGCCGAATAGGTATAGCCCTCGCTCGTCAGCGCCTCGCCGTCGTACACCTTCCTTGCATTCAGTGCGGTGATGGTCAGGGTCTTGAGCCAACTGGCGAGGAGATGTGTATCGCCCTCGATGATCTCCTTCTCCGGGTCAAATGCCTTTCCATCCTTCTCCCAGCCCTTCAGGCTATGTCCATCCCGGGTGGGTATCGGCGGGGTCACCTTCGCGCCACAGTACACGGTCTGCTGCTTCGAAGCGCCGTCATCAAAGAAGCCCCCGTTGGCATCGTATTCGACCGTGTAGGGCGTACTCAGGACAAACTGGACGCCCTTGGCATACTTCGTACCCGTGCCAAAGCGATCGTCATTGCTGACAAAGTTTTCCGTCGCGGCATATTTGGTTGCGTCATCGTTCACGTAAACGACGATGAAGACGGGGTTTTCGGGGATAGGATCAACCTCTGTGCGTATGCCGAGCCGCGCATCGGCATTGAGCGTGTCGGTAAGCGTAATGACCGCCCTGTTCAGGAAGACATCATCGTATTCCTGGCCGGCCTGCCTGAGGTTTCCGGTGACGTTCACCAACCCGCTGAGGTTGAATGTCCCACGGTCATCATACACACCGCCGCCCAGCTGCGCGGTATTCCCGGTGATTTCGCCGCCGGTCAGTGCGAGGGTGCCTTTATTCTCAATGTACACGCCGCCGCCCTGCTGCGCCCTATTCCCGGTGACTTTACCGCCGTTCATGGTGAATGTGCCAGTGCTGACCAATACGCCGCCGCCCTGCTGCGCCCTATTCCCGGTGACTTCACCGCCGTTCATGGTGAATTTGCCAGTGCTGACCAATACGCCGCCGCCGTTCGAAAGGCTGTTGCCGCCGGTGATTTTACCGCTCCCTGCGCTGCTGTCCTCGATGGTCAGGTCGCCCAACACAAGGATGACTTCGCCATCTTTTTCAGCCTCAGACAGCGCCCTGTCGATGGTGCAACCGTCCAGGTCGAGGGTCACCGTGCGCCCGCCCTGCACCACGAGTGCTTGATCGGTCTGCTGGGCCCTGACGCACCCGTCAGCGCCGGCATAGTCGCTGACCTTTACAATTGGTTTTTCTCCAGGCGCGTAACTGATGGCGTTTTGCAGGGCCTGCCACGGGGTGGCGCCCCTCACCAGGCTCGCTTCACCGCCATCGTCGGCATAGCCGACGAAGTAATCCGCGTGGTCGCTCTCAAAGACCGTGCGGGGCAGCTTGCCGTCGTTGTGGGTCTTGTAGTCAGCGGTAAACTTGCCGGGGTTCTTCATCCGCACGCCAATCTTCGCCCCGGCAAGCTCGCCGGTGACGGTGAGAAACTTGCCGTCTGTAATGAACAGATTGTCCTTTACGCCGTCGGTGACGGTGCCGTCGGGGGCGCGCGTACCTCCCGAAGTATTGCCGGTAACCACCGGCTTGCCGGATAGTTTGATGGAGCCAGACCCACTGCTCAGGTAGATGCCACCGCCCTGCGCCATCGCCCAGTTTTCACGAATCGTGCCGCCGGTCATATTCAACGTACCCTCAACGGCCACGCCGCCGCCTTGATTGGCGGTGTTTTTGCTGATCTCACCGCCAGAAATGTTCAGCGTGCCATTCTGAGCGACATACACCGTGCCGCCCTTCTGTACGACAGAATTTCCAGTGATCGTGCCGCCTTTCATGGTAAACGAGCCGGCGCTCATGACATAAACCCCGCTGCTGTGCAGCGAAGTATTCCTGCTGATCGTGCCGCCTTTCATGGTAAACGAGCTGCTGAAATCTACACATACGCCGCCACTGTTGTTTTCGCTGATTGTGCCGCCGGACATGGTAAAAGTGCTGTTCACAATGCACAAGCCGCCGCCATATTTATCTTCGTCGTTGTCGGTAGTGTTCTTCGCAATACTGCCACCTGTCATCTCGGCAGTGGAGACACGAAGAAAGACGCCGCTACCAGAACCTGAGGCAGATCTGTTTTCGGTTATGGCCCCACCCTCAAGGACGAAATGGCCATTATTAACGTACACGCCACCGCCGCCCAATTCGCTGTGTCCAACGTTTCCCCTGATGCATCCACCCTTCAGGGTAAAGCTGCCGTTGTTAACCACGACCACGCCGCCACCCTGCCCGCTGTTGCTGCCGCCGGTGATTCGGCCGTTCCCGGCGCTGCTGCTGTCCGTGACGGTCAGGATGCCGCCGTTGACATAAATGGCCTCGCCTTCATATCGCCCGTCCTTTCCGTTCAGCCCCCTGTCGACGGTGCAGCCGTTCAGGTCAAGGGTCACCTTGCGCCCGGATTCCACCATGAGGGCCGTATCGCTGTCCAGGGCCGTGACGGTCCCGCCGGCGCCGGCAATATCCCTGACATTTACAACGGGGTCGCTGCCCGGCTCATTGTCGATGGCATATTGCAGGCCCTGCCACAGACCGCCGCTCAACAGGCAGGCTTCTTCGCTGGAGTCCTCGGCATAGCGGACGTAGTAGGCCGCATCGTCGCTCTCAAAGAATTTGTAGGGAGGGGTGCCCTTGTTTGCATTGTAGTTATTGGTAAATTTTCCGGGGGATTCCATGCGCACGCCGATCGTCGCCTCGTCGTAAAGCTTTTCTGTGAGTGTGACGATCTGGCTGCCCTTCAGGTACAGGTTGCTCTTCTTGCCACCGGTAACGACGCCGCTGTTGTAGCGGCCTTCCTGCTGGTTTCCGGTGATCACCGGCTTGCCGTAAAGGGTGATAGAATCCCGACTCTCCAGCCTGTTCACATAAAGGCCGCCGCCCAGCTCCTTCGACCAGTTGCCGGAAATCTCGCCGCCCGACATATCGAACGTTCCACCATCGATAAACACGCCGCCGCCATGTTTGTATTGCTCATCTTGGCAATTGGCCACGTTGCCCTTAATGCTTCCATTGCTCATGCTAAATTCAGCGCCCACGATATTCACGCCGCCGCCCTGACTGGCGGTATTGTTGATGATCGTGCCGCCGTACATCCTGAATGTGGATGCCTGACACACACTGACGCCGCCACCGCCTTGACTTGCTTCGTTTTTCTCGATGGTACCGTCATTCATCCAAAAAGTGGATCTAAGGTTGTCGACACCCTGTATGTGTACGCCCGCACCATTAACCGCTTGATTTGACGCCACGCTGCCGCCATCAAGGTTGAAGATACCGCCGACCCAGACGCCGCCCCCAGTCTGACTTTCATTGTCGGTGATCCTTCCGCCATTCATTTGAAAGGTGCCATGGCCCTCCACATATACACCGCCGCCCTTCGAGGCCTTGTTGCCGCTGATCTCGCCGCTCTCCAGCGTGAACTTGCCATGCCGCACCACATGGACACCGCCGCCCTCATTGGTTTTGCTGCCGGAAATCCTGCCCTTACCATCGCTATCGCTGTCCTTTACGGTCAGCTTACCTTCCACTGTGAAGACGCTGCAATTACCCACGGAATCGTCGTCTGAAAAAAAGTTCATGCTGATTACGCAGCCTTCAAGATCGAGCGTCACCTCGCGACCGCTTTTGACCTCCAGCGAAACGTCGTCAGACGACGGGTTGGGTGAGGG
This sequence comes from Clostridia bacterium, assembly GCA_017432405.1. The sequence continues at coordinate 4,304 of JAFRJF010000107.1, forward strand.
CCGAGTGTGGTGCGCCAAAATCTTCTCGTCTGCCCCGGCGTAATGGCTGAGCGCGATGGGTATCGGCGTCCAGTCGAGGGCGCCCTGCAGCGCCTTCCACTCGGTATCCTCCATGGCCTCCTCTCCGTCCCCACTCCAGCTGATGGCATAGCCGTCTCCCCTCACGGTTGTAAAAAACCTGTAGGGTGGGTCGTTCGGGTGGCGCTTGATGAAATCTTTGGTGAATACGCCCATGGTCGCCAGTCCGATGGTTATGGGCGTTTCATACTCCAACTCGCCTGCGACCGTGATGACATCCCCCTGACACAGATACACCTCGCCCGAGATGACCGGGGCGCCGGAGAGCTTGAATATGGGGGCCGTGTGCACATGCTTCCCCTCGAGGTCATCCGACAGATTCCCCGCTTCATCCGCTCCATTTTCCGCCGTAACGCTGCTCAGACCCTCGTTGAACACCTGGCTGCCATGGCCATCAATACAATCGTTTGAGCAAATCGCGCCGCCTGAAAGCGCAAAGGTCGTGTCGATATTGTTGTAGACGCCGCCCCCGTTGGTCTCGGCCGTATTATTATCAATGCCGCCGCCCGACATGGTAAACGAACCCTTCTCGTATATGCCGCCGCCGCTGTACACGCCGCCGCCACAGGCATCGGCCTGGTTGTGACTGATCGCGCCATCCGTCAGGATGAAATCGCCGTCGTTGTACACTCCGCCGCCTTTGCCGTGCTCGCCCTCCTCCCCGAAGGCGACATTGTATTCGATTCTGCCACCTTTCATGGTAAACGTACCCTCCGCCTGGACGTACACACCGCCGCCCAGCGGAGCTTTGTTCCGAGTGATGCTGCCTCCCTCCAGCGTGAATTCGCATCCGCCGTTCACGGTCACGCCGCCACCCTCGCTGTTGAGCGGGTTGCCGCCTGTGACCTTGCCGGTTTGTTCCGCGCTGGAATCCTTCAGGATCAGGCTACCGTAATTGACGACAGAAAACACCTTGGCTCCGTCAACGGGATCAGTTGCCCCGCGGTCGATGGTGTGGCCGTTCAGGTCAAGGGTGAGGCTGCCGCTCACCGTCAGCGGAGATGGGTCGCCCCCATACTTTCCGTCCGCGCTGGGGCCTCGCCAGAGTATGTCTTTTTCCAGCTTGATATTCGTGAGCACACCATCCTCGATTTGATGGTACAGTCTGCCCCAGTCCGAGACATAGATGGCCCTGATCGTCACCCCTGAATAGGCTTTGGGCATGATAAAGGTATATCTATACTGGTCATTCGGATCCTGGTCCGGCTCAACGACCTGATTGCCGTCTTTGTTCTCATACTCGTAAACAAGGCTGTACTTTTGGTAGAGATAGTCGTTGTCCTCGCGGGGAACCACCCTCAGCGCCACCTTCTCGCCGATCTTGACCACGCCGCCGGGGTTCTCAATGGTAATCTCGGCGTTCTCCACATGTCCCACCCTCACCTGATTGATATCAGCCTCAGGGGTGAGGGTCTTACCGAAGAGCCGTGTGATCTTCCACTCGGGAGAAGATGAAGATTCGGTATATGTTCCGGCCAAGAAATACTCCGTCTGGTCAACACCGCTGGCGAAGCCCTTTTTCAGCGTCACTTCGCCGCCATAGCTGTCGGATTCGACCCGCATGGCAGTATAGACGTCGCCATAGGTCAGCACGACAGTAGCGTTGTAGGCTCCAGCGCCAGGCCCGATGCCGACGGCATCCAGGCCCTTCTTCGCCTTGACTTTGCCGCCGCTGATGGTGATCGTGCCGCCATTGCCGCTGCTGCCGCCACCGATGCCCGCGGAATAATTGCCACCTATGGCATCGACCCGACCGCCTCTGATGGTGATCGTGCCGCCATTGCCGCCGATGCCGCCGCCGATGCCCGCGCCGCCGCTTGTTCCATTATCGTCCTTATAGCCCCTGGCGTAGACGACGCCGCTGTTGATTTCGATCGTTCCGGCTGCATGCCCACTGTCGCCGCCGATACCCGCGCATTCACTTTCGCATGTGAATACGTTATCGTAATCTTTGTTCGTACCGCTGTAGAGCTCGCCTGCTTTAGAGGAAGACGACTGGCCCCAGATGGTCAGTTTGGCACCCTGGTTCACCGTGATGCCCTTCTCTACAATCAGTTTCGCAGTGTCCGCCAGAATCAGGTTCACGTGGCCCGTGATTGTGACGCGCCCTTGCATCACAAGCTTGGTTCTCGTTACTACAAGCCACTGGCCGTCCTTCCATTCCGTATTATCGGGCTTGAGCACAATGCAATTATCATGCGTGCGCGTCTGGCCGTCTGCTTCCATGTAGTTGACGGTTTGCGTAGCCCCCAGCATCCCGATCGTCCCGGAGCCGGATGCGGTTTCGGCCCCCGCGGCCGCCGGCAGCGCCAACAGCGACGTAAGCAGTATGAACAGCAGAGCTTTTAAATAGCGATTCATGATTTTGCCTTTCTGTACGATAGATCATGGTCAAGCGCAGAGATGCGCATTCAATTTCATATATAGGGCGCCGCGCGTTTGGGGGGAACGCTGCCAGCTTTAGACGCGGCCTTAACAGAAGTGGGACGAAGATTTCCCAGAAGCCTTCCCCTGGCGGGCAGTCAAGGTTTTTGCAAGGCGAAGATGGCTGAAATTCAGCCGTCCGGCGACGATGAGAGTTCTCAGAGGTGCCCTGTAGGGGAAGGCCGTCACTTAGCGCCAGGGTTTCCGAAGCCTTCCCCAGGCAGCAAAGCTGCTGGTTCAGGGTGTGCGCAGCCATGCCCTTGGGCGGAAGGTGGATTTGACGAAAAATGCTTGCATTGTTTCGTCAAAGACGGATGAGGTCGTTCTCCTGACAGACAGCGCGCAACGCCTTGTCACCGCGGGGGGACCGACCTCATCCGATCCGCCGCAAGCGGCGGCCCACCTTCCCCTGAAGGCAATGTCATCAACTTAAGGCGGTGCGGTCTCCAAAAGCCTTCCCCTTGAGGGGAAGGTGGGCCGCGTAGCGGCTCGGAAGAGGTGTCCCCGCTGGGATAAGATCGTCTATCGAAATAGA
>JAFRJF010000108.1 GCA_017432405.1 Clostridia bacterium
CTGCTCCTCGACGACAGGCTCTTCCTGCTCCTCTACGACAGGTTCCTCCTGCTCCTCGATGGCAGGCTCTTCCTGCTCTTCAACAACAGTCTCTTCCTGTTCCTCTACGACAGGTTCCTCCTGCTCCTCGATGGCAGGCTCTTCCTGCTCTTCAACAACAGTCTCTTCCTGTTCCTCTACGACAGGTTCCTCCTGCTCCTCGACGACAGGCTCCTCCTGCTCCTCGACGACAGGCTCCTCCTGTTCCTCGACGGCAGGCTCTTCCTGTTCTTCGACAACAGGCTCCTCCTGTTCCTCTACAGCAGGCTCTTCCTGTTCCTCGACTACAGTCTCTTCCTGCTCCTCAACGGCAGGCTCTTCCTGTTCTTCAACAACGGGCTCCTCTTGCTCCTCGATGACAGTCTCTTCCTGCTCCTCTACGACAGGCTCCTCCTGCTCCTCTACGACAGGCTCCTCCTGTGCTTCGACAACAGGCTCTTCCTGTTCCTCGATAACGAGCTGCTCCTGTACTTCTTCGACGGGCTGCTCCTGTTCCGCGACAACAGGCTGTTCCTCTATAGCAATCTGATCCTGATCTTCTTCAACGAGCTGTTCACCTTCGACAGGCTGCTCGGTTTCCTCTTCGACGGGCTGTTCGGTTTCCTCCTCGACGGGCTGCTCCTGTTCCTCCTCGACAGGCTGCTCAGTTTCCTCTTCGACGGGCTGTTCCTGTGCCGCCTCAGTGGGCTGCTCGACAGGCTGCTCCTGATCCTCCTCGAAGGAGATCTGCTCCTGGCCCTCCCCGGTGGGCTGGTCCTGGCCGTCCTCTACGGCAATCTGTTCCTCTTCGAGAAGCTGATGTGCTTCCTCGGATTGGGTTTCATCAACCGCGCCCTGCGCCTCTTCCACAGAGGTGTTCGCGGCCAGCTGCTGAGTATCTTCATTATTATAGGAAGTGTCAAACACCAGGTCTCCGTCGAGCACCGGCATATCGTTGCCAATGTCCTGGACGTTGGATGCCGGGGCGTCCGAATCCTGGACGAAATCCAGCAGATCGCCCTGATCCAGATCCAGGGAGAGATCGAGGCTCTGGGTGTCACCCGCGTCAACCAGGCCGTCCGCGATTTCAAGGTCGTCCCCGTTGAGGACGAGCTCATCCGACGGGCTCTGTTGATAACAGGCGTCCGTATGGACGTGCTCCGGAATGGCGCACACCAGCTCACCGGATGAATTGTAGCATCCGGCCGTGTGGGTATGCTCCTGAAGGCCGCACATCGCAATGCGCTCCAGCGTGTTGGCGTTTCGCTTGAGCGTATTCATCGTGAAGAGCAGCACAACCACGCACAAAAGAGAAACGACTCTTTTGAGCAGGCGCCTTCTGTTTCCCTTCTTTGTGAACTCGCGAATCTGATTCTCCATTATTCAACACTCCTGACCTTTTTCCGAGCAAGCAGCCTCGTTATTTGGTACCCGGTGGTCCCAAGATTTCCCTTGTTATTCACAGACTTCAGTCTGTAATCAGTCTGTTTTGCGCTTTCCCGCTATTTGATGGCGCCGAATTCGCTCAGCGGCCATACCCTCAGCATGACGCGACCCACGATCTGCTCCTGGGCCACGCAGCCCACCGCCGTGTTTCGGCTGTCCGAGCTTGTGCTTCGGTGGTCGCCCATCACGAAGATCTTCCCGTCCGGCACCTGGTAGGGCAACGCGATGTTGCAATCGCCCAGGGCCTTCTCGGTGATGTAGGGCTCGTCCAGGGGCTCGTCGTTGATGAATACGTTGCCGTCCGCATCGATATTCACCCATTCGCCCGCGTTGGCGATCACCCGCTTCACCAGGATCTTGTTGTTGAAGTAAAACGCGATGACGTCACCCTTCTGGAACGCCGTGCCCCTCGGCGCGATCACAATCTCGCCCTGGTGCAACAGCGGCGTCATGGATTCGCCCACGACCTGGAGCACGGGAAGCGCCAGCATCGATACCAGCACGGCCACGGCCGCCACGATCACCAGGGCGCTGACGGTGCTGAGCAGCGTGCTTCGATAGCTGCGCCTGTGCCGTTCGCGCCGCAGCTCGCGCTCCAGCTGGTCAACGGTCACGGTCTGCTGTGTCAAACCCCGTCTCATGATCCCTTATTCCCCCACATGCGCCAGCGGCGGCGCTTGTCATCCTCGCCTTTTCCGGCCTCTTCCGGCGCGCCCTGCTGGGCCTGCATTCCGGTCTGGACCTGGCGGGCCACCGAATCGGCCTCGCTCCTGGCCTGGCTGAGAATGCGCTCCGCCTCCGCCCGGGCGTTCCTGACCACATTGTCCGCAAGGCTCTGGGCCTCTGCCGAGCGCTTCTCGGCTTCCGCCACCAGCGCGTCGGCGCGCTTTTGCATCTGCTGGGCGTATTCCTCCGCCGCGTTCTGGGCCGCCTCGAACACGCCGTTCATCTTCAGCGCCGCTTCCGCCAGCGTGCCCGCCTCCTGTATGGCGATATCGCGGTTGGCCAGCGCCTGTTTGCTCTGCTCGAGCTGTTCATTCAGCGTGTCGATCTGCTTCTGCTGGTTGATCAGAATTTGCAGCAGGTCGTCGCGCCGAAGCTTTCTGAGTTCCTTGTCCGTCATATATTCAAATCTCCCGGCACGGATGCGCTTTTATAATAGGTTGCTTTGGCCTTCGCGCCGTCCGCGTCTGTCCTTTTTCATGCGACCTTACATATACTTCCAGCCAATAATCTGTTATTATTGTAGCTATTTGGGGTTACATGCCCGGTTACATTAATATTTTTAATACTTTTTTAACAACTTTGCGCCGGTTTGCCGACAGTTTCCTCCCCGATCGCCTAACATCTCGCATTTCCGGGGGCGCTTCAACAAGTTAATAATTTTGAAATTTTTGAAATTTGAGTTTTTTTGCGCCATGTGACCGTTCGTGTAACCCATCATGGTTATTATAATTATTGTGAGAATATTTTATATTGCGAAAGTATGGAAACGGTGCTATAATATAAGGTAATAGATTCCAACGTGGGAAGGAGTGCCATGAGGAAGCATCTGTCCACCATCATTTTGGTGATCGTCTTGATTGTCGGCGTGATGATACTGCTGTATCCCACGGTCAGCGATTACTGGAATTCCTTCCACCAGAGCCGCGCCATCGCCAGTTACCTGGAGCAGATCGAAAGCATCGATCCTGTGGATTATGAAAGGGAATGGGCGCGCGCGGAGCAATACAACCGCGAGCTGACCGGCAAGCCCAACCGGTTCATGCTCAGCGAAGAGGAATACGCCGAATATGAAACGATGCTGAACCTCACCGGTTCCGGCATCATGGGCTATATCGAAATTCCGAAAATCAGCTGCTCCCTGCCGATCTACCACGGCACCGACGAGGCCGTGCTGCAAATCGCGGTGGGCCACATCGAGGGAACGTCGCTGCCCACGGGCGGCGCGGGCACCCACACGGTGCTCTCGGGCCACAGGGGCCTGCCTTCCGCCCGACTGTTTACCGACCTGGACCAGATGGAGGAGGACGACCTCTTCGTCATCCGCGTGATGGACCGGGTCATGACCTATATGGTCGACCAGATACTGATCGTGCTGCCCGAGGAAATGGACGGGCTGGCCATCGACCCTGGCGAGGATTACTGCACGCTGGTGACCTGCACGCCCTACGGCATCAACTCCCACCGGCTGCTGGTACGCGGAAGGCGCACCGACAACGTGGAAATGGAGCAGATGATCAAGGTCGTCTCCGACGCGACGCAGGTGAAGCCCATATTGGTCGCGCCCGTGCTCGCCGCGCCGATGCTGCTGATACTGCTGATTTGGATGATGATATCCACAGGCAGGAAACAGCAAAGGCGGAAGATCATAAAATGAGTCAGGACAGCAAGAGGATCACCGAGGCACAGGTCAGGCGCGAATTCAGGCGCATCGACCGGCGAACGGCCAACCGGCGCGCCCGCATCGGCGCCGCCGTGATACTGGCCGTGGCGCTGTTGACGGGCGGACTTGCGATGCGGTTTCTGTTCATCGCATTGGACATGCGTTCAGACGGCATGGCCGGCGCGCTGCTCAGCGGCGACGTGGTCCTGTGTGTGCGCAGCGACGCCCCCTACCTGCAAAGCGCCCCCGGGCGCGGCGCGCTGGCGCTGGTGCGCTATTCGGATTCCGGCATGCGGCATTTGGCCGTGCGCCGGGTGATCGCCCTCGGCGGTGACGAGGTCGACGTGGACAGCGACGGCAGGGTGAGCGTCAACGGCCAGGCGCTGGAGGAACCCTATGCCACCTACTGCTACGCCGCCGACCAGGTCGCCAGTCCGGTCGTTCCCGGCGGCGCGCTGGAAAACCCCTTTGCCGACCCGAATGCCCCCGCCCCCGCGCAGGAGGACCTGTATGAGGTGGCCGAGGGCACCGATGACATGGATTATCCCCTGACGGTCCCGGAAGGCGCGGCGTTCGTGCTGTGCGACAACCGGAACAACCGACTGGACAGCCGGAGCAGCCGCTTCGGCCTGGTGAAGGAGGCCGATATAAGGGGCGTGGCCCGGGCGATCATCTGGCCGGTATACCGCGCCGGACTGCTTAAGGTCGCGCCGGCCGTCGGGTGATATATGAAGAGATTTCTGTTGGCCCTTTTGTCCATTGCGCTGTTGGCCGCCCTGGCCGTATACATCGTGGTTCCCGCCACCGTGCGGCAGATCCGTCTGCGTGAAAACGCGCAGGCGGCGTCCGCCTATCGGGCTGCGGCAGACGGGCTCAGCCTGCTGGACTGCGGCACGATACTGGCCCTGGCCCAGGATCACAACCGGGCGCTGGACAGCGACCCCTGGACAGACCCCTACGCCCCCGGCGGGACCGATCCTGCCCAGGCGGACGACGACGATTCCTTTGAATTGCTCCTGAATCCTGCGGGTGACGGGGTGATGGCCGTGTTGGAGGTTCCCAAGCTAGGCCTGTCCCTGGCCGTGCATCACGGCGGCGAGGCCGAGGCCGCGCGACTGGCCCATGCGCGCTGGAGCCGGCTGCCTTCGGGCGGCGGGTACGGGCCCTGCGTGCTGTACGCCACGGCGGAACGGTTTTTCAAGCCGCTGGAAGGCTTGGACCGGCTGATGCCCGGAGATTGCCTTTTCCTGCGCGTGCTGCAGGATATGGCGACCTATGAGATCTTCCAGGTCGCCACGCTGTCCCCCGAGGCGCTGAGCGCGCTGGAGACCGACGAAGGCGACGACGAATGCGCGCTGGTGGCCCAGACCGGGGCCGGAGACCGGCTGGTGGTGCGCGCCCGGCGCGTCCCCCGGCAAAGCGTGCGGCCCGTGGACGATTCCATGGCGCTTCCCGGCGGCGTGCCGGAGCTCATGCTGGCGACCCCCATCGCCGTGGCAGGGCTGGCGCTATTGGCGGTCATCGAGTTTTTCAGGCGGGCGATCCACCGCCTCAGGCGCCGCCGGATGAAGCTCTGACGGCAGGAGCCATTGACTTGTGGGTATATTTAGCAAGCATTTGCGATTCAATACAGTAATTGGAGCGTGTTGTAAGATGAAGAGAATGAGCGGATACTCAAGGGCCAGCCGAGTGCTGGTGCTTCTGTTGTGCGCACTCCTGCTGGCGGGCATGCTACCGTCCTACGGGGCCCTGGGGGCGTCGAAGAAGAACAGCGGGAAGGGCAGCCTGACGGTTAATCTGAAGACGGATTTCAGCAAGCTGCCCAAGAACGATACGATAGAGATAACACTCTATAAAATCGGCAGGGTTGCTCAGGATACCGCTGCCGGTTGGGCGTTCGATGCGCCGTTTGACAAGATTGGCGAGAAAATTATTGAAGCCAAGGAAAAGTCTGCCCTGCAGGAAGTGGCAAACGAATTGGCCGGATCTATCGTCAAAGAAGAGTACGATAAGTACAAGCGTGGGACGATGGTCTTTTCCGGCAATATGGCAGCAAAGGGAGACTTGGATCTTGGCGTCTATATTGGCGTATGGACTAAGACGCCCGAAGGCTTTAAAGCAAATCCCTTCTTCATCACGATTCCCGCATGGAACGCCAACCAGACGGGGCTGCTCTACGATATAACAGTCAACGACAAGGATACCTATACAACACCCACTCCGACGCCGACACCCACTCCGACGCCGACGCCCACCCCGACGCCGACGCCTACCCCGACACCGACGCCCACGCCCACTCTGACCGTGACGCCCACGCCCACCCCGGTCGTGACGCCTACGCCCAGTGCCAGCGCGACGCCCACGCCCACCACGAGCGTGACGCCCACGCCCACGCCCAGCGCGACGCCTACGCCCACCCCGGTCGTGACGCCCACGCCCACTCCGGTCGTGACGCCCACGCCCACTCCGGTCGAGACGCCCACGCCCAGTGCCAGCGCGACGCCCACGCCGCCTCCCGCGCCTCCCACGACGCCCGGTGGC
>JAFRJF010000109.1 GCA_017432405.1 Clostridia bacterium
CACTGGGCGAGGTAGCTGCCCTCGGCGGGCATGGCGGTGACGCTCAGCTGGGTGCCGGGCAGGACGCGGAAGCTGTTAGCCGTGGTGCCGGCGGTCACGCCGTCGGGGTAGACGGCGTCACTATGGTTGGTCGTGCAGGTGATGGTTTTGCTGCCTTTTTTGGCAACGCCGATTGAATCGTAGTAGTAGCTAATTGTTCTGCTTCCATCGAAGGGCTCGCTGATGGTGATGGTGACATTGGCGGAGCCATAAGATTGGAAGCTGTTGATGCTCACCGGATTTGCTCCACTCACTTGCATGAGCTGATTGTGGAGGGATACGGTAGTCTGGTAGGGGAAGGTGACGTTGGTGACGGTGTTGCCATCGATAGTGATGTCGTAGGTCGTATCAGCGGGCGTGTAGCCGTCGAGCGTCACGCTGCTGCCCTGGCCGTTGGTGGCGAGGGTGAGCAGGGGGTTCTGGGCGAAGGAGGCACTGAGGGTCATAGTCTCGTTGACGGTGAGGGCGATGGTGTCGCTCAGGCGGTTGGTGACCGCGGCGCTGTTGCTCCAGGCGCTGACGTAGTTGCCGTCCTGGGCCTCGGCCACGGCCTGCACCGTGGCGCCGGGGATGACGAGGTACTGGCCTTCGGTCGTGCTGGCCACGATGCTGTCAGGCTGGAGGATGGTGTAATAGACACGGAAGCCCATATTGGAGAGAGTAAACAAAGTGTTACGATCGAGTGTCAGAGAAGATGTGCTACGGCTTTCGCTTGTAAAATCGATATACTGTGCAGAATTATAGTCGCCGAAGGCGTAGATGACACGCGTAACAGTGGCAGTGGGGTCGGGATTGGTGATGGTCATGGCCTCTTCGGCCGATACGGCTGCAAAGCCAGGCAGCCCTTCGGCGGTAATAGTGGTGTTATCCATCAACCAACCATCAGGCACGCTGATGGGCATCAAGGGGATAGACTTCACGGGTGCAACGCTGCCGTTGCCCTGGGCCGCGAGGGTGAGGGTGTCGGGGGCGAGGATGTTGAGGTGGAAGTAGGCAGTGTCGGCACGGTAGTCGTCGTTGCCGCGGAAGATGCTGTAGATGTCGCACTCGCCGGGGCCGACGACCTCGGGGCCTTGCAAGCCGATGGCTACCACAGCGGGGTTGCTGCTGCTGTCGACGAGGAGGGAGAAGAGAGCCGTTTGCTCCGCAGAGCTGAGGCCGGAGACGTAGGTCAAGAAGTCATTGCCCATGCTGGGGCTGACTTTCTGCATGGTTTCTTGGTGGAAGCCGTAGTAGGCCGTGATGCCCTGGGCGGGCATGGGCTGGCCGTCGTAGAGGTAGGCCAACTGTGGATCGGCCTTGTAGGTGATGCCGAGCGCGGCGTTGTAGGCCGGCATGGCGAAGGTCCAGTTGTTGTCAGAGGTGCGGGTGACGGTGGAGCCGTCTTGGTGGCCATAGACCTCGATGGTCTGCACGCCGCCCCAGATGCCGCTGGCCTGGTCGCTGATGGTGGTCTTGGGATAGTAACTGTCGTCACCAAACAGGGTGGCCACGAAGGGGGCC
>JAFRJF010000110.1 GCA_017432405.1 Clostridia bacterium
TTCGACCACCTATACCGCTATGCCGACCTGATGGAGTTCGACGACCGGACGCATGCCGAGGCCTACGTGGGCCGCTACACCGAGATCATGCCCGGACGGCCCACCATCGCCCACCACCGCCACCCCTTCGATTCGGTGAAGTTCCACATCCAGAGCCAGACCGCCTCGCCCCAGACCCAGCTGTGCACCGCCATCATCACCGCCGCCGAGCAGCAGACAATGAACTACTATATGAACGTGGCCGCCTTCTACCCCACCGCCTGGGGCCAGAAGCTGTACCGGGAGATCGGCATGGTGGAGGAGCAGCACGTGACCCAGTACGGCTGCCTGATGGACACCGAGCAGACCTGGCTGGAGGGTTGTCTCAACCACCAGTACACCGAGTGCTACCTGTACTGGTCGGCCATGGAGACGGAGACCGACCCGCGCATCAAGGGCGTCTGGGAGATGCTGTTCGAGCAGGAGGTCAGCCACCTCCACGCCGCGGCGGAGCTGCTGGAGACCTACGAGGGCAGAGAGGCCGACCAGGTCATCCCCGACGGCACCTTCCCCGACCCTCTGCTGCTGACCAGCAACATCGAGTACGTGCGGCAGGTGCTGGGCGGCACCGTGTGCAACACCGCCCTGCGGGAGGACTGGACCAACGTGAACGACCTGAGCCCCAGCGCCGACTTCTTCAAATACCAGGGCATCGTCAACGCCGACATAAACGACGTGGAGAGCCACGCCATCATCGAGCGCGTCATCCAGCGGGACGGCGAGGATTACCGCTTCGAGACCGCCCCGAACCCGGTGCCCGCGCTGCGGAACCGCGGGGCGGACAATACCGAAGTCGGTCGGGTATTGGGAAGTCCCTGCTGATTTTTAGTCGACACAGGCGGCGGCATATTGCATTATGCCTCCGCCTGTGCTACACTGGGAGCATCAACATATTACGGAGGCATACCATGCTTACATTGGAAAGGGCCCGGGAATTGAACGACACGATGGTCACCGAGGAACACCTGCGCATCCACGCGCTGAACGTCTGCTACGCCATGGGCGCGATGGCGAGGCACTTCGGCGAGGACGTGGAACACTGGCAGGCCATCGGCATGCTACACGACTACGACTACGAAAAATACCCCGACGAGCACCTTCAGCACACCGCGGAGCCGCTGCTGGCCGCGGGCGTCGAGCCCGACGAGGTGCGGGCGATACTCAGCCACGGCTACGGCATCTGCACCGACGTGGAGCCCGTCACGAATATGGAGAAGTCCCTCTTCACCGTGGACGAGCTGACCGGCATCATCCAGGCCTGCGCCCGGATGCGCCCCAAGGGCATCACGGATCTGGAGATCAAGAGCTTCATGAAGAAGTTCAAGGACAAAAAGTTCGCCGCCAAGTGCGACCGGAACCTGGTGCTGAAGGGCTGCGAGATGCTGGGCATGGACGTAAAGGACGTGGCCGCCATCTGCATCGACGGCATGCGCGAGCACGCGGAAGAGATCGGGCTGCTGGGCACGGAGGCGTGAGCAAAGGACATTTGGCGGGCAATGCCCGCCATTTCCTTTAAAATCCTGAAAAATTGTTACCATTCACCCAAGGCGGGACATATTAAGTTTATGTTACCAAAAGGAACAA
>JAFRJF010000111.1 GCA_017432405.1 Clostridia bacterium
ATGGAGGGCTACGAGAAGCGCTCCACCGACGCGCTGTCCGGCGGCCAGCAGCAGCGCCTCGCCATCGCCCGCGCGCTGGTGAACGAGCCGGAGGTCCTGCTGCTGGACGAGCCCCTCGGCGCGCTGGACCTCAAGCTGCGCAAGGAGATGCAGCTGGAATTGAAGGCCATGCAGCAGCAGCTGGGCATCACCTTCATCTACGTGACCCACGACCAGGAGGAGGCGCTGACCATGTCGGACACCATCGCCGTGATGAACGGCGGGCGCATCCAGCAGATCGGCGACCCCAAGCGCATCTACGACGAGCCGAAGAACGCCTTCGTGGCCGACTTCATCGGCGAGAGCAACATACTGGACGGCGTGATGCCCGAGGACGACCTGGTGACGTTCTGCGGCACCGAGTTCCAGTGTGTGGACGAGGGCTTTGAAAAGAACGAGCCGGTGGACGTGGTCGTGCGCCCCGAGGACGTGATGCTGGTGGGCGAGGACGTTGGCATGCTGACCGGCACGGTGCAGAGCGTGATATTCCAGGGCGTGCACTACGAGATGATGATCCGCGGCGACGCCGACGGCTTCCTTTGGAAGGTCCACTCCACCACGATGCAGCCCGCGGGCACCCGTGTGGGCATGACCATCGTGCCCTACAATATCCACATCATGCACAAGGCACGCACGGCGGACGCCGTGCCCGTGAGCGACAAGGCGGACAAGGAGGCCTGACCGATGAAGCGATCCTGGTACGCCACGCCCTACGCGCTGTGGATGCTGCTGTTCGCGGTGGTGCCGCTGCTGTTCGTGTGCTGGTACGCCTTCACCACTCCCGAGGGGACCTTCACCCTGGCCAACTTCCAGGAGTTCTCGAAGCCCCGCTACGTGGCCATCATACTGCGCAGCCTGAAGCTGGCGCTGTACTGCACGGCGCTGTGCCTGCTGATCGGCTATCCCACCGCCTACTTCCTGGCGGGCCGGGGGTTGAGCCATTCCCAGAGCCTGGTGGTGCTGATCCTGCTGCCCATGTGGATGAACCTGCTGCTGCGCACCTATGCGATGATGACGCTGCTGGACGACAACGGCGTGCTGAACGCCGCGCTGCAGGCGCTGGGCCTGGGCAAGATCAAGGTGATCGGCACCGAGGGCGCGGTGCTGATGGGCCTGGTGTACAACTACCTGCCCTTCATGGTGCTGCCCATCTACACGGTGCTGAAAAAGATGGACTACTCCGTGATCGAGGCGGCGCAGGACCTGGGCTGCAACCCCGTGCGGGTCATCACCCGGGTGGTGATCCCCATGTCGCTGCCGGGCATCGTTTCCGGCGTGACGATGGTGTTCATGCCCGCGGTCACGTCGTTCGCCATCTCCACGCTGCTGTCCAACGGCAAGCTGCGGCTGGCGGGCGATCTGATCGACTATATCTTCAACCAGTCCTCGAACCCGAACCGCTGGAACATCGGCAGCTCGTTCTCGCTGATGATGCTGGTGCTGATCCTGATCTCCATCGGCTTCCTGCGCAAGGTGGACCCTGACAGCGAAGGGGGC
>JAFRJF010000112.1 GCA_017432405.1 Clostridia bacterium
AGCAGCTTCACGGCCCACTGCATGATCTCCTCGCCGTCGGCCTCGGCGGGGCCGATGTTCACGTCGATGTAGTTCGCGCCAGCCTTCAGCTGCTGCTCACAGCGCAGCAGGATGGGTTCCGGATCGCGTTCCTCGAAGGCCCTGCGGATGGAGGGCGCGGTCACGGAGATGCGCTCGCCGATGGTGATGAACTTTGCCATAGTTATCATCCTCTCTTGCTTTATCAAAACATGCCGGCACGAAGCTTCGCGCCGGCATATTATAGCAAATTAAGCGCTGAAGTCCTTGATGAACTTGACCAGCTGAACGGCCTCCATCGGGCCCACCACCACGTTCCAGCCGGGCAGCTTGGCCTCGATCTCGCCCTTCATCACGGCAACCTTGCCGGGGATGATCAGCGTGCGGGACTTGATCTTGTTCTCGATGTCGTTCTCGTCGAAGAACTTCTTGATGGTGCCGGCGGAGAACTTGCCCGCAGCCCACGCCGTCAGAACGGACATGCCGCTGGCGTCGGTGATCAGCAGGTTGACCGGGCACTTGGAGCGCTCGTACTCGCCGGAGACCAGGAAGTAGGTCAGCGCGAAGTCGACGGTCAGGGAGCAGACGGAGTTCTCGTCCGCGCCGTTGAGGGCGTAGATGCCGGGCTCGACCTTCATGGGCTTCTGGGGATCGGTGAAGATGTTCTGGCGCAGGCCGTACAGCGCGAGGGCCTCGGCGTAGGTCATCTTCTCCATGACGATGATGGAGCCGTAGCGCAGCGTGAAGGCGGCGGCCAAGGCGGTCTGCATGTGCAGGTCGCCTTCGGCGATCTTCGCCAGGTTCACGATGGACGGATAGCCCAGGCTGCGGTCCTGATCCTTCAGGTTGCCGCGGCGCACCATCACGGCGTTGGCGAAGGTCTGCTTCGCGTCCGCGCCGGTGCAGTCGATGATCAGGTTCTTGTTGCCCTTGCCCTCGAGGGCCTTGATGTTGTCGTAGATCTCGGAGATGTCCGCGCCGGTCACGCCCAAGGTGACGCCCGCGGCGGTGGCGGCGGCGTTCATGGCTTCCAGGTTGTCCTTATTCGCGCCGTTGAGGATGGGCTTGGCGGCCTTGCAGACATCCAGCGCCGCCTTGGCGACGTCGGCGTCGGTGCAGTTCAGCACCAGCGCGCGCTCGGCGGCCATGGCCTTGTTGACCAGCGCCACGTAGGCGTCCGCGCCGTTGCCGGCGTAGTTCAGGGACAGGAATTCCACATACTCGCGCTCGCCGATGCGCTCGTAATCGACCTTCTTGATCTCTTCGATCTTCGCGTCGATCTCGTCCGCGCTCATGCAGGAGCACAGGGTCACGGCGTACAGGTTGCGGTTGACCAGGGTCTTCTCGTGGCGGAACAGCACGGTCTCGCCGCCCAGCTTGTGCTCGGTGGCGCCGGTGCCGACGGTGATGGTCTTCATCAGGGGCGCGGTGGCCTCGGACAGGGTGGCCAGGGCGTCAGCGGACATGTAGGGGCACTTCTCGATCGGCACCGCGCCGGAGGCGACTTTCATGGAGAAGGCCATACAGGTGGGACTGCCGCATTCCTTGCAGTTCTTCTTGGGGGTCAGCTTAAAAATGTCAAGACCTTTCAGAGCCATGGTTAATATCCTCCTTCCCCGCTCACATCAGGCTGTCGATAAACTTGGCGATGGTGGCGACAGCGGCAGGGTGCTTCATGATGACCATATCGGAACCGCCGACCAGGCAGGCGGAAGCGGTGCACACTTCCATCTCGATGCCGCGCTCGTCGAGGGGGCCCCACTCCGGGGATTCCTCTTCGGGGGACATGGATTCCTTGACGCCCCAGGTCTCGGGAGAAATGGGGGTCACGATGGGCATCTGGAGCTGCGCGTCGCTCTGGGCCAGAGCGGCGGCCTTCACGCGGTCCAGCGTGGAGGAGAGGTATTCGAAGCCGTAGCCGGCAGCGGAGGAGCCCACGTTCATGCAAACGCTCTGCGCGGGCACGCCCAGCTGGCTCAGCAGCACGTTCAGCTGCTTGGCCAGGTTGATGTCCACGGCGGATTCCGCGCCGACCTTCTGGTTGTAGGCCAGACCGGCGGAGGCGCCGACGGTCTTGTAGTTTTCTTCGCGGGAGGAGAGCACCAGGATATTCTTGCCCTGGAGCGCCTCGGAGATGCCGGAGAACAGCTCGGCGTCCTTTTCGATGTTCTTGCAGCCCATCACCAGGATCGGCATGCTCACGGCGTCGGCCACGGCCTTCGCCAGCGCCACGCAGTCCGCGACGGAGGTATTGTCGCCGTTGGGATCGGCGCTTTCAAAGTGCAGGCAGATGGCAGAGGCGCCCTCCATGGTCTCGGCCTTTTTGGCCATGTCCACGACGGTCTCACAGCCGGCGTAGAACTCAAGCAGGCCGGGCGATACGATGCCGGCCAGGCCCTTGTCAGAGATCTCGATGGCGATCTTGGGCTTGTTCTCGATGGGTGCGTCGAAGGTGTAGAAGGGCAGAACATTCTCGCCGCCGATCACGATGCTCTTGTCGCCCGTGCCGAGGGTGACGGCATTGATCCTGGCATTGAACGCCTGCTTTTTCGGAGTGAAAGCCATGTTGTATTCCCCCTGTTTGTCGTTGTCGGTCGGCATGCGTGGTACGCGCATACCTTAGAGTTGCAATGTGTCCATGATTGATTTCAGCGCGACCTTGACCGGAGCGTCATCTGGTACTTTGGCGCTGGGCTTGCCCTCGCAGTCGAACTCGTAGACGAGATCGTCCTGCGGCAGCACGCCCACCAGGTCCAGGCCGTGTTTCTCAATCTCTTCCTTAACCCCGTCGTTCAGGCGTCCGCCCGGCGCGCGGTTAACGATCAGTTTCATGACGCCGGGCTTCAGCTCCAGCGCGTTCACCATCTCGGCGATGCGCGCGGCGGCCTGTATGCCCCGGCGGGAGCAGTCGCTGACCAGCAGCAGCGTGTCGACATGGGGCAGCGTGCCCCGGGCGATGTGCTCGAGGCCGGCCTCGTTGTCGATCACCATGTACTTATAGCGACCGTAATACTTGTCGATCTGGGTCTTCAGCACGCCGTTGACATAGCAATAGCAGCCCTTGCCTTCGGTGCGACCCATGACCAGCATGTCATAGTCGTCCTCCTCGATCAGGGCCTCGTTGAACTTGTATTCGGCGTACTCCTGCTTGGTCATGCCCGAGGGGATCGGGCTGACCGGCATCAGCTCTGCGTGGGCCATCTCCTCGCGAATGCTGCCCAGCGTGGTGTCCACCTCGACGCCAAGCACCTCGTTCAGGTTGGAATTGGCGTCTGCGTCCACCACCAGAAGGGGACCCTTCCCCTTCTGGCAGAGCGCCTCGATGATCATGCCGCAGGTGGTTGTCTTTCCGACGCCGCCCTTGCCGGCCACAGCGATGACATGTGTTGACAGAAACTCTCCGGGTTAAATCAGGTCGACGATGCCCGACTCCTTGACGAGCCTGGTGACATCTTCGTATTTGTTCAGGGCGTACAGGTGGATGCCGTCGATGCCGCAGGCCCTGTACTCGTCGATCAGCTCGATGGTGTAGGCCATGCCGGCCTCCTTGAAGGCGGCCTTCTTGGCGGCGATGGATTCCTCGCTCTCGCCGGGGGCGAAGGGGTTCGGGAAGATCCAGTTCTTGGAGATGATCTCCGCCAGCGCTCGGGGCATGACGCAGCCGTTGCGGCTGAGTGCCATGTTGATGGTCGCGGCGATGTCCAGTACCGGCATGATGCCCACGTCAACGGGCATGTACACGCCTGCGGCGCGAATGGCGTCCAGCCACCAGCGGAACTGATCCATGTCCCAGCACAGCTGGGTCATGATGTAGTCAGCGCCCTCGTCCTGCTTCTGCTTCAAAAATGAGATATCCGCCTCGATGCTGCGGCAGGAGATGTGTCCCTCCGGAGAACCTGCGACGGCAATGGTGAATTTGTCGCCAAAGGTCTTGCGGGTGAACTTCACAAGCTCGGTGGCGTAGTGCAGGTCGCCGCCGGTGCCCGTCCAGCCAAAGGGGATGTCGCCGCGCAGGGCCAGCATGTGATCGATGCCGTGGTCCAGGTAGGTCTGGAGCTGGTCCTTGATGCCCTCCTTCGTGTTGGCCACGCAGGTGAAGTGGGTCACCGGAATGCACTTTCCGTCCTTGTGGATCTTGTCCAGCACCTCAAGGTTCTTGCCCACGTTGGTGCCGCCCGCGCCGTAGGTGCAGGAGATGTAATCGGGATTCATCTCATAGAGGTGATCCAGCACGCCGCCCTCACCGCACAGCTTGGCCATGCCGGCGTCGGTCTTCGGTGGGAACACCTCAAAGGAGAAGGCCATGCGGTCCTTCAGGATGTCTGCTACGCTCATCGTATTCCTCCAACTATTGCCTTTTGCAGTTCCCACATGCGTATAATAGGCAATGTATATACACACTCAGTTATAATAGCATAAACCCGTGAAATAGGCAAGTGCCTGAGCAAATATTATGACATTATTTTAACTAAATTAATGTGAACAGGAACTTCTGCCGAAGCCCGTGGCTGCTGGCAAAGATGGTGAGGTTTTCGTCGTTCATGCGCTCCACGGTCAGCTCGTCCACCTCGCCCTTGAGCAGCGCGCGCACGTAGGCCTCCGGGTCGTCGGTTTCGATCTCGTCGAAGAACACGTCCCGCATCTGGTTGCCCGAGCAGCTGTTCTGGATTTCCCGGACCAGCTCGTATTCGGCCATGGTCATTCCTCCATACTGAAAGCAACAGACAGGCGGCGAACGCTGGTGAACCGCTCGCGCCTGCCCGCGGCTTCGAATTCGTTACGCGATGGCCCGGGGCCGGACCACCACGGTGCCCCCGGTGAGGTCGGCGGAGGCGATTTCGCCCTCGATCCGCTCCTCTCGGCCCATGATGTCGGTGAGGGTGACGACGCCGCCCTCGCACTCGATCAGCATGACGTTCTTCAGCACCTCGTTCTCCGGGCGTTTCTCGATCTTATAGACGGTTGATAGGCACATAGTTTTCTCTCCTCCTCGTCAGGCCTTGGGAATGTTCAGCGCCGCCAGCACGGTGGACAGGCGCATGTTGCCCTTTTCAAAGTCGGACACGGCCTGCATCACCTGCTCGAAGGCGGTGGTGTCGCCCAGGTCCTTCAGCCGCCCGGCCAGCTGGGCCAGCTCGTTGGCGTGGGCCGTGTTGTGGTTGACCATGTACTGCATCAGCGCCACCACCTCGGCCCGGGGATCCATGTCACAGCTCTTGCAGTCGGAATTGCAGCCCGCCGCGCCGGGACAGCCGGCGTTGGGATGGCCGTGGTCGTGCCCGTGCTCGTGCTCATGCCCGTGGCTGTGCTCGTGGCCGTGGGGATGGTCGTGCACGTGCTCGTGAGGATGGGTATGGGTGGTGCCGTCGGCATGGGTATGCTCGTGGCTGTGCTCATGGGTGTGCGGGTGGCTGTGGCCGGCGTCGTGGGAATGCTCGTGGTCCGCCCCGCCCATGTGGGGATGGGCGTCGTCGTGGCCGTGATGGTCGTGCCCGTCATGGGCGTGGGGTATGCCGTGCTCGTGCATATATTCGTGATCGTGCTCGTGATCCATGTCCAGTCTCCTTTTTGATTTGGTTTTATTGATTATACAACAGCCCGGCGCATTTGTCAAAGGCGATGTTCGCCCCGCAGCCGCATCCCCCTCCCCGGGTTCCCAATCATAAATTTGTCCATTCTTAACCTATTTTCCCCGCCCTGCGATTGCATCAATGCGCCGTTTGGTTTAGAATAAAATAGAGGTGACGCATCAGTGGACTACGATAAGAAAAACGCCGTGGACGACGGCCTTCGGCCCGAGATCCACGACCACGAATATATGCATGCCCACGGCATCCCCCACGATCATGGACATGACCACAACCATAACCACGGGCACGGCCACACCCACAGCCACGAGCACACCAAGGCCGTGCTGAACCGGCTGTCCCGGGCCATCGGGCATTTGCAGTCGGTGCGCAACATGGTGGAGGAGGGGCGCGACTGCGCCGAAGTGCTGGTGCAGATCGCCGCCGTGCGCTCGGCCATCGACAACACCGGCAAGCTGATCCTGCAGGACCACCTGAAGCACTGCATCGTCGAAGCCGCCGCCGAGGGCGACCAGAAGACCATCGACGACCTGTGCCAGGCCATCGACAAGTACATGAAGTAAGCCCCAAAATATGCGCTGTCCCCGATAATCGCGCCTGGCGATTATCGGGGACAGCGCTTGTTTCATGTTCTGAGCGACTTCAGCTGCGGCACGGCCCTGTCCCCGTCCAGCGTGAGCTCGGCATACCTGCCATCCATCAGCGCGCCGGGGTTGATGAGCAGCACGCCGCCCACCCACTCCACGCAGGGGCGATGGGTGTGGCCGAACAGGGCGATGGTGGCCTGCTGGTCCTCGGCGTAGTAGGAGAGCCTGTCGTAGCTATACTTCACGTCCTGCAGATGGCCGTGGACCGCCAGCAGCCGGTGGGGGCCGAAGGACGCCCGGGCCATGCGGGGCAGGTCGGAGAACATGTCGCAGTTGCCCGCCACGGCGATCACCGGCGTCTCCAGCCGCCTCTCCAGCCAGCGGGCGTCGGAATCGTAGTCCCCCAGGTGGAACACCGCGTCGTACCTTTCCCGCTTGCACAGCTTCAGGTACCGTTCCAGCCACACACCGTGGTCGTGGCTGTCGGAGACGATGCCCAGCCGGGTCATGCCTCTGCCTCCAGCGCCTCGATCAGCTTCTGTATGGCCCTGGCCCGGTGGGAGACGCCGTTCTTCGCCTCCGGCGCGGCCTCGGCGAAGGTGACGCCCAGGTCGTCGGAGAGGAACAGCGGATCGTAGCCGAAGCCGCCCTCGCCCCGGTATTCGCCGATGATCTCGCCCTCGCAGCGGCCATAGACGATCACCGGCTCCCTTCCCGGGCGGCACAGCGCCACTGCCGCGCCGTAGTGGGCCCTGTGGGGCGCCGGCTTGTCGGCCAGCTCCTGCAAGAGCAGCCGGTTGTTGGCCTCGTCGTCGCCGTGTACGCCGCAGTAACGGGCGGAGTGGACGCCGGGACGCCCGCCCAGCTGGTCCACGCACAGCCCGGAATCGTCGGCCAGCGTCGCGCAGTGGCAGATGTCCATCAGGGCCTTCGCCTTGATCAGGGCGTTCTCCTCGAAGGTTTCCCCCGTCTCCTCCACGTCCGTCTCCACCCCCAGCTCACGCATGGAGCGCACGTCGAAGCGGTCGCCCAGCAGCTGCCTGAGCTCCTTCAGCTTGCCGAAGTTGTTGCTGGCCAGAACCAGCCGGGGCTTCTGGCAGATGACCCCGGCGCGGCTCCCCAGGGCCTCCCTCTGGGCGTCCATCAGCTCCAGGCAGCCCTTTTCCCCCAGCGCCAGCAGCCGGTCCAGCTCGGCGCGGGTATAGCTTCGGCCCTCGCCGGTGCCCTGGACCTCCACGAAGCCCAGGTTGCCCCTGCCGTCCCGGGTCATGACGATGTTCATGTCCACCTGGGCGCGGCTGTCCTGGGCGTATTCCAGGTCCAGCGTGCAGACGTCGTCGATGACGCCCGCGGACACCGCCGACACCTGGCGGAT
>JAFRJF010000113.1 GCA_017432405.1 Clostridia bacterium
CAACGACGAGGTGGCGTCGGAGGTGAAGCAGGCGTTTTCGATAGCGCCGAAGACGGTGGGCCTGAGCTGGGCGAACACCGCCTTCACCTACGACGGCAACGCCCATGGGCCTGTGGCGACGGCTACGGGTATCCTCTCCGGCGATACGTGCGCGGTGACGGTCAGCGGCGCGCAGAAGAACGCGGGCATCTACACGGCCACGGCGACGGCCCTGTCCAACGGCAACTACGCGCTGCCGTCCACTGTGACACAAAACTTCACGGTTTCCCAAAGGATCGCTCAGCTGGCGTGGACGAATACCGACATGACCTACAGCGGTAAGGCGCAGGGTCCCAGGGCGGCGGTGAGCAACCTGGCCTGGGGCGACAGCTGCACGGTGACGGTGAGTGGCGCGCAGAAGAACGCGGGCAGCTACACAGCCACGGCGACGGCCCTGTCCAACGGCAACTACGGGCTGCCGCAGGGCGTGACGAAGGCTTTCACGATCGCGCCGAAGACGGTGGGGCTGAAGTGGAAAAAGACCAGACTGACCTACAACGGCAAGGTCCAAAATCCCACGGTGAAGGCCACGGGCCTGGCCTGGGGCGACAGCTGCACGGTGACGGTGAGCGGCGGAAGGAAGAACGCGGGCAGCTACACGGCGACGGCGACGGCCCTGTCCAACAGCAACTATGCGCTGCCGTCGGATGCGACGCAGGCGTATACCATTGCGCCGAAGACGGTGGGGCTGAAGTGGAGCAGGACCAGCCTGACCTACAACGGCAAGGTCCAAAAGCCCACGGTGAAGGCCACCGGCCTGGTCTTGGGCGACAGGTGCACGGTGACGGTGACGGGTGGCCGCAGGAACGCGGGAAACTACAGGGCGAAGGCCGCCAGTCTCTCCAATGTCAACTATGTCCTTCCCAGGGCTCGGACGAAGACCTGCACCATCAGGAAGAAGACGGTCAGGCTGAAGTGGACCAACACCAGGCTGAAGTACAACGGCAAGCGCCAGAAGCCCACGGCGACGGCGACCGGTTTGATCGAGGGCGACAGGTGCAGGGTGACGGTCAGCGGTGCGAAAAAGAAAAAGGGAACCTACACCGCCACGGCCACCGCACTTTCCAACAGGAACTACCGGTTGCCCTCGAAGGTGACGGTGAAGTTCAGGATTTACTGATAAATAAAAAAGAGGCGCCCCGATTGACGTCAGTGCGGTCGATCGGGGTGCCTCCTGTTCATGCGCGTGGCCGCTATCGCACCTCCAGCGCGTCAAATCCCAGGAACGGGGCGGAGAGCGCCAGGGCCAGCAGCGCTTCCTCCGGGGGCTTTGAGACCTCGGCCACATAGCGCCGGGGGAACCACTCGCCAAACTGCTCCCGGGTCAGTATGCGCTCAAGGCCATACTCCACGCGGGCAATGGGTTCGTCGTCCAGGGCCGTATAGTATACGCTGCGGCGCAGGCGCTCGTGAATGATCCGACCACTCAGCGCGGCGCCGGGCATCGCGACGGCAAAGTGATCCGCGCCAAGCAGGTACAGCCGTCCCGCCTCCGCGCCATCCGGGCCGAGGAATGGGTAGGACGCGCCGGGATCGGGCATTTTTCGGCTGAAGGGGGATTCCTCCCAGTTAAAAGGCGCGCTGAAGACAAACTCCATGCCGGAGGCAGTGTAAAGCCTCACGGGCGCGTTCGGCATGCTGTCATGGACCACGCGCAGGGTATTTCGATCGCCGTGGAAGAAGGCGTATTCCGTGATGCCGGTGGCTGTGAAATAATAGCCGTTGAGGGTCATTCGGGCATCGCTCTCCTAAACAAAAGATCAAAGTTATTATAACACAACCCGGAAATAATCACCACGATTGTTCGTATATTGATTAAAAATTTAACTCAAATGGTATGAATGAAAAATTATTTTACAATTTGGGCAAGTTTGTGCCGATACATATGGACACGCCAGCTTTTCTATAGTATAATGATTATGAATAGTTTCAAGCTCTGGGAACATCCGTTATATACGACAAAAGAGGTCGGAAAGCATGCTGCGCGACAAAACAAAGGGCATATCCATTCGCAGGATCCAGTTGCTGATGGCACTGCTGTTGCTGGTGATATCCCTGCTGCTGTTGTTCACAACCTTCAGGACCAAGATGGGCTATTCCCGCATGCGGGAATATACCGGCGATTATATCCTCTGGCAGCGGGACGCGGACAAGCTGCAAATGGCTTCGGACTACCTGACCGAGCAGTCGCGCTGCTTCGTGGAGACGGGGAAGCGGGAATACCTGGACAACTACTTCAAAGAGGCAAACGTCGACAAGCGCAGGGACAAGGCGCTGGAGAGCATTCGCGCCATCACCGACGACAACGAGGCCTATGAATCGCTCGAGGCGGCGATGGCGGAGTCCGTCGCGCTGATGGACCGGGAGTACTATGCGATGCGCCTGGCCGTGGCGGCCTATGGCTACGACGTGAACGAATACCCCGAGGCCATCCGGAAGGTGGAGCTGTCGGAGGAGGACGCGCTGCTGCCCCAGGCCAAGCAGGGGGTTCGGGCCCGGAAGATGGTGTTCGACGACGTCTACCACATGAAGAAGGAATCCATTTCCCGCCATGTACAGGCCTGTTTGGATACCCTGACCAAGGAGGTGGACGCCCACCAGAAGGCGGCCACGGACGCGCTGGACGACATGCTGTTCAAGGAGCGCACACTGATACTCATCGCGATCCTCGCCACGCTGTTCACGATGCTGCTGACCACGCTGCTGGTGGTGAGCCCGCTGCTGCGGGCCGTGGTCTACATTCGCGCGGACCAGCCCATCCCCATCAAGGGCTCCAACGAATTCCAGTTTCTTGCAAAGACCTACAACCTGATGTATGAGGCCAACCAGGAAAAGACCCAGCGCCTGACCTACGACGCCACCCACGACCAGCTGACGGGCATCCACAACCGCAGCGGCTACGTGTTTTTCCTTAGAAACACGAACTGGGAAAGCTCGGCGCTGCTGCTGTTCGACGTGGACAAGTTCAAGCAGATCAATGACGGCCACGGCCACGAGCTGGGGGACAAGGCCCTGGTCAGGGTGGCCGGCACGATACTCAAGAGCTTCCGATCCCAGGACCACGTCTGCCGCATCGGCGGGGATGAGTTCGCGGTCATCATGGTGCACACCGACCGCGGACATACCGGGCTGGTGAAGCAAAAGGTGGCCCGTATCAACGAGATCCTGGGCAGGGGAGAGGACGGGCTGCCGCCGATCAGCCTGAGCTGCGGCATGGCCTTCGGCGACGAAAGACAGGACGCCGAGGATATCTTCAAGCGGGCGGACGCGGCCCTGTACGCGGTAAAGGCGGCCGGGGGTCACGATTGCCGGATCGGTGAATAAAGAAATACAGGTGAATAAAGCGCGTTTCGTGATTGCATGGGCGACTGTTTTGTGATATGATAGAATAAACAGGCGCCCTTCTTTATTCTCGTTGCGGCGCCGGGGAGCGCGCATCTGAAAAAGCGCGTCCCGGACAATATGGCAAGGGGGTGAATCGCATGGTTCAATGGCTGATTCGGGGTATGGTGTTCCTGGGCAGTCTGCTCATGGTGTACAATATCTGCGGCTTCGTGCGGTTCGCCCGCTACGTGAAAAAACTCGGATCCTGGAACGCGGATGACCGCATACTGTACGTGCCAATCCTGCTGCTGGTGTGCTTCCTGCTGGGCTATTTGGCGGTGGGCATCTTCGGCAAGCCGGATCTGATCGTGGCCGGCATACTCTTCGGCGGCAGCGTGTTCGTATTCGTCATCTATAACCTGCTCAATGGCATCACCCAGCGGATCGTCGAGCGGGAGCACCTGGAGGCCGAACTGCTGGCGGCGGAGGAGAGCAATCAGGCCAAAAGCCGCTTCATGGCCACCATGAGCCACGAGATGCGCACCCCGCTGAACGCGGTCATCGGGCTCAACGAGCTCGCCCTGAAGGATGAGAGCCTGACGCCCCAGACCCGCGACAGGCTGGAAAAGGTGGAAATCAGCGCCCATCACCTTCTGGACATGATCAACGACGTCCTGGACATGAACCATATCGAATCGGGCGAATTGGTCCTGAAGGCGGAGACCTTCTCGCCCAAGGACCTGTTGAACCTGGTGAACGTGCTGGCGCGGATGATGTGCGAGGAAAAGGGCCTGGTCTACCGGCACGAGGTGGTCGGAGAACTGGAAAATGCCTGTGTCGGCGATTCGCTCCGGTTGCGGCAGGTGCTGCTGAGCATCCTGTCAAACGCCGCCAAGTATACGCCCGAGGGGGGCTCGGTGCGCTTTGTGGCCGAACAGCTGCCCCGGGAGGGCGACCGTTGCGTGCTGCGCTTTACCGTCAGCGATACAGGCGTGGGCATCGACGAGGCCTTCATGCCCAAGCTGTTTGATTCCTTTGCCCAGGAGGACGCCAACGCCATCAACCGCTCCACCGGCAGCGGCATCGGCCTGGCGATCACCAGGCGGCTGGTGGATATGATGAGCGGCGATATCGACGTCACAAGCCGCAAGGGCGAGGGCAGTACCTTCAAAGTTACGGTCAGGCTTGGCGCGGTCGACGACGCCGTGGCGGCGGAGGGGGCCGGCGAAGCTGTGGAAGAGGGCTCGCTGGCCGGAAAGCACATGCTGATCGTCGAGGACGTCGACCTCAACGCCGACCTGCTGGCGGACCTGTTGGAGCTGGAGGACGTCACCAGCGAGCGGGCGGAAAACGGCCGCGTGGCGGTCGACACCTTCTCCCAGGCGCCGCCCGGCCATTTCGACGCCATACTGATGGATCTGCGAATGCCCGTGATGGATGGCCTGGAAGCGACCAGGGCCATACGCGCGCTGCCCCGGGCCGACGCCAGGGCGGTGCCCATCATCGCGCTGACCGCGAACGCCTTCGAGGAGGACGTGCGCCAGTCGCTGGACGCGGGTATGAATGCCCACCTTGCCAAGCCGGTGGATACCGACCGGCTGTACGATACACTCAGGGCGCTGGTGGCGTAAAACCGTCAGCCTGTGTACCGCCGCGATGGCGACGCGCCGGGCGTTCTGAATTCGCCGCTGAAAAGGTATTGCGGCAAAATTGAAATTCAAAGGGTTTTGTTGATTGGAGGAACGATTTATGATCAAATCCAAACAACTGAAAAAGCCTCAACTGGTTTTGATTGTAGACGACCAGGAAATCAACCGCGATGTGCTGGGCATGATCCTGGAGGACGACTATGATATCATATACGCCTCCAACGGCAGGGAAGCGTTGCAAATGATCGAGGAGTACCGCGAAAGTCTTTCCGTGGTGCTGCTGGATCTGATCATGCCTGAGATGGACGGCTTCAAGGTGCTCGAGTGCGTGCGCAACGACGAGCTGCTGAAGGCCATTCCCGTCATCGTGCTGACCGCGGAGCGAAACGCCGAGCTCAAGGCGCTGGAGATGGGCGCCGCGGACTTCATCACCAAGCCCTTCGACATGCACGAGGTCATACTGGCCCGCGTGGGACGCATCATCGAGCTGAGCGAGGGACGCCAGCTGATCCAGGCGGCGGAGTTCGACAGGCTGACCAGGCTGTACAGTCGGAATTTCTTTTTTGAATATGCCAACCGGATCCACCAGTATCATCCGAACTGGCACATGGATGCCATCGTCATCAACATCGAGCAGTTCCATTCGGTGAACGCGCTGAACGGGCGCGAATTCGGCGACCGGGTGCTGGCGGCCATCGGCGACGGCATTCGCGGCTTTTTGGCCGATACCGAGGGCATTGCCAGCCGCTTCGAGGCGGATCGCTTTGACATCTACTGCCAGCACAGTGGCGACTACCAGGCGTTGCTGGACCGGCTGCAGGATGAGGTGAACGCCCTGTCGATCAACGCCAGCATCCGCCTGCGCATGGGCGTCGCGCCCTGGCGAAAGGACGTGGAGCCGGTGTTGCTGTTCGACAGTGCCCGGGCCGCGTGCAGCATGGTTCGTGGCAACTACAAGACCCGCCTGATGGTCTTCGATGAAGAAATGCACCAGCGCGAGCTGATGGATCAGCGCCTACTGAACGACCTGCGCCGGGCGGTGGAGGAAAGGGAGCTGACGGTTTTCTACCAGCCCAAGTACAACGTGCAGTGCGACCCGCCGAGGCTGTGCAGCGCGGAGGCGTTAATTCGCTGGAAACACCCGGAGCTGGGCATGGTGACGCCGGGCCGCTTCATACCGCTGTTTGAGGGCAACGGCCAGATCAGCGCTGTGGACAGCTTCGTCTGGGACGAAGCCGCCCGGCAGATCGCCGAATGGCGGGAAAAGTTCAGGATCACCCTGCCGGTGTCGGTGAACCTGTCGCGGGTGGACGTCTTCGACCCGACACTGGAGGCGCGGCTGGAGGGACTGATCGAGCGCTACGGGCTGGAACACAGGGCCCTTAAGCTGGAGGTCACCGAATCCGCCTATACCGACAACGCCGAGCAGATGATCGAACTGATCAACCGGCTGAGGGCAAAGGGCTTTGAAATCGAAATGGACGACTTTGGCTCGGGCTATTCGTCGCTGAACATGCTGTCCTACATGCCAATAGACGTGCTGAAGATGGACATGCAGTTCGTGCACAACATCACCCAGAGCGAAAAGGACTTCAAGCTGGTCGAGGTGGTGCTGGACATCGCCAGATATCTGAAGGTGCCCGTGGTGGCCGAGGGCGTGGAGACCGAGGCGCAGCTCAGTATGCTGAAGGGCGCGGGGTGCGACCTGGTACAGGGCTATTATTTCTCGCGTCCGCTGCCGCCGGAGGAATTCGAGAGTCTGATCGCTAAAGACCAACAGATTGAGAGGGAGAATGGAGTATGACGATCCAGCAGCTGTATGAGAAAATCGGCGGCAACTATGAGCAGGCCGTCCGGGTGATGAAGAAGGACAAGCTGATCGACAAATACGTCCGCAAGCTAAAAGATAGCGACGCGGGCGATCAGCTGGCCCAGGCGATCGAGGCGATGGACGCCGCAAAGCTGTTTGACAGCGCCCATGCCCTGAAGGGCGTCTGCGCCAACCTGGGTTTGGATGCGCTGGCAAACTCAGCCGATGAGATCACCGAGGAATTCCGATCCGGCAATGCACGGAAGCTCTCCGACGCCGAGGTGCGCGAGAAAGTGGAGGCCTTATTGACGCGCTTACGGAATACCGTGAAGGGCATCGAGGCGTACGAAGCCGGCGTTTAACGGGACTGTAGCGGCAGCGTCTATGCCGCCATATAGCAACCAATGGCTATGAAATAACGCGGCGGCCTGGAAGCTGCCGCCTGCAATCGTGCTGTATCGAAAGGGTAAGTGATCCGGTTGAATCCATCTCAAAAAACGCGGGGGAAGGGACTCCTCCGCTACCTGTCGCCCCTTGGGGCGTGGGCGCTGGCCTTTGGCTGCAGCGTGGGCTGGGGCGCGTTTGTCATGCCCGGAACCACCTTCCTGCCGGTGGCCGGCCCCATGGGAACGGCGCTGGGCATCGCCATCGGCGGCCTGATCATGCTGGTCATCGGCATGAATTACCACTACCTGATGAATCGGGACCCGGATGCGGGGGGCACCTACGCCTATGCCAAGCATCTGTTTGGCTATGATCACGGCTTCCTGAACGGCTGGTTCATGCTGCTGACCTATGTGGCCATCATCTGGGCAAACGCCACGGCGCTGCCCCTGATCGCACGCCACCTGTTCGGCGGCCTGTTCCAGTTCGGCTTCCATTATCAAATCGCCGGGTACGATATCTACATGGGCGAGGTGCTGCTGGCCGTCGTGGCGCTGGCCTTCGCCGCGCTGTGCTGCCTGCGAAACCGGGTGGCCGCCACGGTGCAGATCGTCATGGCGCTGCTGTTGGGCGGCGGCATCGTCGCCGCCATGGCGTTTGCGATCGCGAATCCTGCCAGCAGATTGGGAAGCATCGCGCCGCCCTTTGTTCCCGGCAGTTCGCCTGTCACGGGTGTCTTTACGATCGTCGCCCTCGCGCCCTGGGCCTACGTGGGCTTCGAATCGATCTCCCATTCGGCGGTGGAATTCGATTTTCCTTTAAATAAGAGCTTTAAAATCATGGCGATAGCGGTCATCACGGCTGCCGTCGCCTATGCTTCATTGGCGATACTGGCGGTGTGCGCGCTGCCGGAGGGCTGCGCGGACTGGATGGATTACATCTCCAACCTGGGCAGCTATTCGGGCGTCAAGGGCCTGCCCACGTTCCACGCGGTGGAGGTGCTCATGGGCGCGATCGGCCCTGTGGCGCTGGGGCTGACGGCGCTGGGCGCCATCATCACCGGGCTGGTGGGCAATACCATCGCCTCCAGCCGCCTGCTCTACGCGATGACCGAGGACGACATGATGCCCAAATGGATGGGCAGGCTGGACGAACACGGCGTGCCCCGGAATGCCATCGTATTCGTGCTCGCGATTTCGGCGGTGCTGCCCCTGCTGGGACGGACGGCCATCAGCTGGATCGTGGACGTGACCACGGTGGGCGCCACCATCGCCTACGCATACACCTCCGCCGCGGCGGCCAAGTCCGCCAGGCTCGACGGCAACCGGCGGGCAAAGGCGATCGGCTATGTGGGTATGGCCATCTCGCTGATGTTCATGCTCTACTTCCTGATCCCCAACCTGATGGCGGTAAAGACCCTCTCCGCCGAATCCTACCTGATCCTGGCGGCCTGGGGCATACTGGGCTTCCTGTTCTTCCTGTACCTGTTCCGGAAGGATACCGCGCGCCGCCTGGGACGATCGCCGGTGGTGTGGGTGGTGCTGCTGGCGCTGATCATATTCACCTCCACCATCTGGATGCGCCAGGCCACCGAGATGGCCACCGAGGAGGCCGTGACGCCCATACAGACCTTCTACACCCAAAGGCTGGAGGAAGCGGGCGTGGACATCACCTCCAGCTCCACGCGGCCCGTGGACAGCTACCTGCGCGAGGTACTGGACAACGTGGGCAATGCGCTGATCCGCAACAGCATGATCCAGACCGTGCTGATCGTGGCGGCATTGGCGATATTGTTCCGCATCTTCTACCTGATGCAGAAGCGCGAGAAGCAGATCGAGGTGGAAAAGGTGCTGGCTGAGGAGAGCAGCCGCGCCAAGACCAGCTTCCTGTCCAACATGAGCCACGAGATCCGCACGCCGATGAACGCCATCATCGGCCTGGACAACATCGCCCTGAAGGACCCAAACCTGACGCCCCACACCCGGGAGCAGCTTGAAAAGATCGGGGCCAGCGCGCGACACCTGCTGGGGCTCATCAACGACATACTGGACATGAGCCGCATCGAATCCGGGCGCATGGTGCTCAAGAGCGAGGAGTTCAGCTTCCGTGATTTCATCGACCAGATCAACGTCATGGTCAACGGCCAGTGCGTGGACAAGGGCCTGAGCTTCAACTGCCACATCATCGGCCAGGTGAACGACTACTACATCGGCGACGACATGAAGCTGAAGCAGGTGCTGATCAACATACTGGGCAATGCGGTCAAGTTCACCCCGGTACCCGGCGCCGTCACCTTCACGGTGGAGCAGATCGCCGAATTCGAGGGCCACTGCACGCTGTGCTTCATCATGAAGGACACCGGCATTGGCATGAGCAAGGAATACATCCCGAAAATCTTCGAGGCCTTCTCCCAGGAGGATTCCGGCGCGGCCAACAAGTACGGCAGCACCGGCCTGGGCATGGCGATCACGAAGAACATCGTCGACATGATGAATGGCGACATTGCCGTGGAGAGCGAAAAGGGTGTGGGCACCACCTTCACCGTCACTGTCACGCTGAAGTCCTCCAGCCGCAGCGTCAATTCCGAGCACGGACATGCGTTGCCACGCGGACTGCGGATCCTGGTGGTGGACGACGACGAGGTGGCCTGCGAGCACGCCCGCTTGGTGGCGAACGCCATCGGCGTGGAAGCGGATACCGTGCACAGCGCCAGGGAGGCGCTGGATCGGCTGCAAACCTTCCGCAACCAGGGCAGCCCCTATGGCTTTGTGCTGACGGATTACAGGATGCCCGACATGAACGGCATCGAGCTGGCCCGGGCCATACGCGCGGTCGAAGGCGACCAGACGGCCATCATCGTGCTGACCGGCTACAGCTGGGACGACATGCAGGGCGAGGCTAAGGCCGCGGGCGTGGACGGCATCATGTCCAAGCCGCTGTTCACCGACAGCCTGATGCGCGAGCTGACGGCCATCATCGACCGGCGCAGCGCCGGCGCTGACGCCGGTCAAGCCCCGGAGATGGAGAAGACCCCCGGCGAGACAGAATACGGCCTGGAGGGCTGCCGGGTGCTGATCGCCGAGGACATGGAGATCAACGCGGAGATCCTGATGGATCTTCTGGAGATGGAGGGCATTGAAGCCGACCACGCCGAGAACGGCCAGCTGGCGGTGGAGATGTTCGAGCGTTCCGCGATGAACCAGTATGCCGCGGTGCTGATGGACGTGCGCATGCCGGTGATGGACGGCCTGGAGGCTACCCGTGGCATACGCGCCCTGGATCGACCGGACGCAAAAACGGTGCCCATCATCGCCATGACGGCCAACGCCTTTGACGAGGATGTGCAGCGCTCCCTCCAGGCGGGCATGTCGGCGCACCTGTCCAAGCCCGTGGAGCCGGAGCGGCTGTATGAGACCCTTGACAAGCTGATTCACGCCGTGCGCTGAAGGCGCGGCATACCCGAACGACCACGCAACGGAGGTGGCAGCCATGACCGAGCATGCGCCCAACCTGGGCATACTGTATGCGGAAGAGAGTGGGAGGGGGCTCACGCATCCCTTCTTTGTGCTGATCCTGAACGCGATCAAGGAGGAAGCTGCGTCACGGGGGTATGACATCACATTCATGCATCCGGGCGCGGATGAGGACTGCGCGGAGCATTGCCGCAGGGGGGGCATCGACGGGGTGTGCATGGTCTGCCTGGACTTTCGCGCGCCGCGCTTCAAGGCGCTGGCGGAGAGTGGGATCCCCTGCGTCACCATAGACCACATCTACAAGCGCGTGCCCGCGGTACTCTCGGACAACGAGACCGGCGTGCAGAAGCTGGTGGAGTACGCCATCAAGCGGGGCCACCGCCGCATCGCCTTCATCCACGGCCACGACAACTCGCTCGTCACCCGCACGCGCGTCAGCCAGTTCCACAACACGATGGCCTATCACGACCTGCCCGTGCCGCCGGAGTACCTGAAGCAGGGGCTGTATGACGCCATCGGCCTCACCCGCAAGCTCGTCCTGGAGCTGCTGCGCCTGCCCGAGCGCCCCACCTGCATACTCCTGCCCGACGACGTGGCCTACCTGGGCGCCCAGGAGGCGGCCTGGGAGATGAACCTGCGCATCCCGGAGGACATCGCCTTCGGCGGCTATGATGGCATACCGCTCACCCAGGCCATGTCGCCCCGCCTGACCACCATCCGCCAGAGCGGCGAGGACATCGGCCGAACGGCCGCAAGGCGCCTGATCGAGCTGATCGAATCCCCCGACACCGCCTCCCGCAAGCCCAACATCTTCCCCGTGGAGCTGGTCGAAGGGGGAACGATCGGGGCGGTGTAGGCAACTACTGATTTATCGAGCTACGCTCGATAAATCAGAATTCAGTGGTTAGTGATTAGTGACTAGTGGTTAGTGGTGGAGCAAATCCCTCCGGGATTTGTTTGATTGAATTGAAACTACGGGGCTTCCAGCTCTTCGTAATCCTTTAAATCAAAGAAATCCGCAAGGATTTCATCATTCACTAACCACTAATCACTAGCCACTAGCCACTCAAATACTGATTTGTCGCAGCGCGACAAATCAGTATTTACCGTATAAGCAAAAAGCTCCTTGACGCAAGCCCAACGCTGCGTCAGGGAGCTTTTGCTATGTGCGGTTCAAAGCGCCTCCAAATCCTGCACCGTAAACCCGCAGTACCCCGGGTGGATGACGGGGGTGGCGGTGACGTGGTAGGTCCTTCCCGTGGTCCAGGAGCGCATCCGCTGCGCCACGGTTTCGTCCTCCAGGGCGGCGCGGCGGGCGATGTCGCACCAGGCGGCGTCCGGCTTCGGGAAGAGCTGGCTGACCCTGTGGCCCAACAGCTGGGCGGCTTCCATGCCGCACTGCTGTTCAAAGGCGTGGTTGACGTAGAAGAGTGTTCCGTCCGTCACGCGGTTCACTTCGTCGGCCACGACCCGGCAGACGCAGTAGGGGATGGGCAGGTCGTCGTACAGGTGGAAGATTTCGGAGGCGCGGTTCTGGCGGTTTTGTGTGGTGGAATGGTCGTTATGGTCGGCCAGCAGGCGGACCTCCGCCTTCTGCGCCTGCGCCTCCAGGTCCTCGCATTCGGAATAGACGCAGTAGCCCACGGACAGGTAGAGCGTCAGCGCGATGCCGTCGATCCGTTGGATGTGGGAAGCAACCTGTTTGATCCGGGCGCGCAGCTGGCCGGCCTCCTCGCGGCTGTGGATCTGGTGCAGCACCACGAACTGATGCCCGGTGTAGCGGCCCACGGCGCAGGTCAGGCCAAAGGCCTTTTTCAGCGCCCGGCCCAGGGCGGCAATGGCCTTGTCGCCGAAGTCGAAGCCGTACTGACGGTTGATGGAGTTAAAGTCGTCGATGGCGACGTGCATGCGAACGAAGTCCATGTTCCTGAGGTTGTACTCGTCCTGGAAGGTGTGGGCCTCCTCGGAGATGCCACGGGAGTTCAGCAGCCCGGTGAGCAGGTCCCGCCGCTTGGTCTCCTTGCCCCGCATGTCGTTGATGTTGATCAAGTCCCGGTCCATGAAGCAGCCGATCAGGCCCTGCACCTCGCCGTTGCGGTCGTACAGCGGGGCCTTGCTGGCGATGATGTCCCGGTTTTCGCCGTTGCTCATGCAGCGACCCGGTATATTATGGGTGGTGATGCCCTCGTGGATCACCTGAAGCTCGTCGTTCATGTAGCTGTCCGGATGGACGTGCCAGCCCAGGTCCTCGTCGGTCCTTCCGACGATTTCGTCTGCCGAGGTGAAGCCGTAATAATCCAGGAAGCCCTTGCTGGCCCCGAGGAAGCGGCGCTCCCGGTCCTTCCAGAAGACCCGGGCGATGTCGGAATGGATCAGATTGCGCCAGAGCACCTCCGGCGCGTCGATGGGCTCCTCCATCGAGGCCTGGTGCGCCGGGTGGTGGTTCTTCAGGAATCGAAGCAGGTCGGAATGCACGGCGCGGATCAGCTCCAGGTAGACGCCGGGCTGTATGCGCAGCACGATGTACTGCTTCCAGGCGTATTGCCCATGGCGAACCAAGGTGCGCAGGTAGCGGGATATATTGGTGCGCCCGGCATCCCGGAGCTTCTCTTCGATGGTTGAAAAGTCCATCAGCCAGCGATAGGTTTCCCGGTCCTCGAGGAAGATCAGGCGCTCGGCGTATTCATTGGCCAGCGCCTTCAGGCCGGTGCTGCCGGAGAGCAGGTTTTCCCGGGTGGCGACATAGAGCGGCGTGATGGCGTCGGCGGTCACATCCACCAGCGTGATGCGCTCAAACAGCGTGTAGATCTGGCGAATGTCGTCGTCCAGCTGGTCGCGCTCCACCGCCCTGGAAGCCTTCGATAGGTTGCTCATGCGGAAAAGCACGCTGTAGGCGTCCTTCGTCTGGGCGATGCACTTGGCCTGCAGCTCATAGTATTCGCCGTTGGAGATGAACACCATGCGCCCCTCTTCGCCGGTGCGCGTGGATTCCATCAGGTCCAGCAGCCGCCGGGGCAGCAGCGAATAGGGCTGCGGCACGCGCAGCTGCTCCTGGGTGAATATGTGGGAGACCAGGCCCGTACTCTCGGCGGTCTGCTCGAAGGCGGTGTTGTAAAACAGTATGCTGAAGCTGTCCCGTCGCCCCTCGGCGACGGCCAGGGGGATGCTGTTCAGCTGGCGGGCGGTCTTCAGCGCGTCGCGCTCGGCCTTGGTCATGAAGGGCACGGCGCTGAGGAAATTGACCCTGCCGATGTCGTCGTAATACTTCCTGTCCTGGGGGCGCTCGATGCCCACGCCGATGTCCCGGAGGTGGGCCAGGGCGTCGTCCCAGGGCTGCGGCCTTCCGAAGTAGAAGCCCTGGACCTTTTCGCAGCCGATGTTGCGCAGATAGCGCAGCTGCTCCTGGGTTTCCACACCCTCGGCCAGCGTGTGGATGTCGATTTCCTTGGCCATCTGGATCACGGCGGTCAGTATCCGCCGGGAGCGCAGGTTGAAGGAGCTGAGAAAGCGCATGTCCAGCTTGATCTCGTCGAATTCGTAGTCCTTCAGCACGTTCAGGGAGGAGTAGGCGCTGCCAAAGTCGTCCATCCAGATCTGGTAGCCGGCAGCGTGGAAGCGATCCACGATGGCGCGCATCTGGTCCTCCTGCTCGGCCATCACGCTCTCGGTGATCTCGATATACAAAAAGTCGTGGGGAATCTGGTATTGGGTGACGATGCCGTCCACCACGGCGAAAATATCGCAAAGGGTAAAATCCAGCCGGGAAAGGTTGACGGAAACGGGGATCGGCACCTCTCCGGCCTCCAACCGCGCGCGGATCGTCGCGCACACCTGCCTTATGATGCATGCGTCCAGCCTGTGGATGGTCTGGCTTTGCTCGAGTATGGGTATGAACCGGTCGGGCGGTATGATGCCGCGCCGGGGGTCCACCCATCGCGCAAGCGCCTCGAAGCTGCACAGCTGTCTGGAAATCGTGCGGATGACGGGTTGGTAGAAGGGCTGTATGTGGCCCCGAGCCAGGGCCTCTTCAAAGTTTTCAGAGATAAAGCGTTCGAGCTTTTCCATAAAGGACTCCCCTTCGGGTGAATTCCGGTATCGCCTCGATGGCATCCTGTATTATGCATCCATTATGCCTGATTTGAACAAATAAGTCAATAGGCACGCATCGCTTTTGAGGTGTTTACATAAATAAGTTAATAAAATACGGCAATCCCAGATGAAAAGTAGGCCATAAGAACCGAAAATCCTCAAGGTTCATTTCAGCTTTCGGCCTTACAATAGGGTCAACGAAAGGGAAAGAGGTGCAAGACAATGAAAAAAACAATCGCTTTGATCATGGCGCTGGCGCTGCTGGCGACCTACCCGTTGACCGTATTGGCAGAAACCACAGAGACGACAAACGCGGCCGGGATGCCCGGCGAGTCCCCTGAGGGCGGCGTTCCCGGCGAGGGCATGGGCACACCGCCCGACGGGATGCCCGGCGAACCCCCGGAGGGCGGCATGCCCGGCGAAGGCAAGGGCGGCCCCGGCGGTGAAGGCGGCTTCGGCGGAAGCACCCCTCCGGGCGGCGGGTCCTCTGATTTCGAATACACCGCCGCGACCGAGATCACCGAAGCGGCGGAGATCTCCGGCGAGGCCTACGCCTCTGAAACCGCCGACGAGAGCGCGCTGATCGTCAATACCGACGGTGATGTCGCCCTCACCGACATCACCGTCGCCAAGACCGGCGATTCCAACGGCGGCGACAACTGCAACTTCTACGGCCTGAACGCGGCGCTGCTGGCCATGGGCGGCAGCACGGTGACCATCAGCGGCGCGACGATCACCTCCGAAGCCGACGGCGCGAACGGCGTGTTCAGCTATGGCGGCAACGGCGGGCGGAACGGCGCGGAGGGGGACGGCACCACGGTCGTCATCTCCGATTCCACCATCACCACCACCGGCGACGGCTCCGGCGGCATCATGACCACCGGCGGCGGCGTCACCCGGGCCAGCAACCTGACCGTGGAGACCTCCGGGCGCTCCTCGGCGGCCATCCGCACCGACCGCGGCGGCGGAACCGTGGTGGTGGACGGCGGCAGCTATACCTCCAACGGCCTGGGCTCGCCGGCGATCTACTCCACGGCGGACATCACCGTGTCCAATGCCACCCTCACCAGCAATCTTTCCGAGGGCGTGTGCATCGAGGGCCTGAATTCCATCACACTCGTCGACTGTGACATGACGGCCAACAACACCCAGATGAACGGCAACGCCACCTTCCTGGACACCATCATGATCTATCAGTCCATGTCCGGCGACGCCGATAGCGGCACGTCCCACTTCACCATGACCGGCGGCAGCCTGACAAGCTTGAACGGCCACATGTTCCACGTCACCAACACCCATGCGGTCATCACGCTGACGGGCGTCGAGCTGGTGAACGAGGATGCGGAGGACATCCTGCTGAGCGTGTGCGCCGACGGCTGGAACGGCGCATCCAACATCGCCGAGCTGAACGCCGTGGGCCAGAGCCTGACCGGCACGATCCTGGTGGGCGACGATTCCACACTGACACTGAACCTCACCGAGGGCTCCAGCTTCGAGGGCGCCATCAGCGGCGAGATCACCAACGCCAAGGGAGAGACCGTCTCCAGCGCGGTGGGCGAGGTCACCGTCGTGCTGGACGACACCAGCACCTGGACGCTGACGGCGGACACCTGGATCACCGCCCTTGAGGGCGACGTCGCCAACGTGAACGCCAACGGCCATACCCTGTATGTGAACGGGGAAGCAGTGGCCCAGTGACAGGAATGCATGATATAACAGCGCGCGTCGCTGCCGGTTGTGGCAGCGACGCGCGCTGTTTGCCTTCGATTACTTCTCCTTCGCCGCGTCGGCCAACGCCTCGGTGACGGTCTGGTAGGCCTGCTCGACCTCCGCGTCGCTGTACGCGCTGGCATTGACCAGCGTGTTCCAGGCATCGGTCACCTCCTGGCTCGCCTGGTGCAGCCACGCCTCGATGGCCGGGCCGTTTTCGTCGATAAAGGTCTGCAGGGAATCGCGGGTCCGCTCGGCCCATTCGCTTATGCCATAGGCGTCGGCCCAGGCGGTCAGCTCCGACAGGGTGTGCTGGGCCCAATCGGACAGGCCGCTGCCCGCGATCCATGCATTGACGTCGTCGATGGCGCCTTCGGCCCATTCCCTAACGCCCGATTTTTCCGCCCAGTCCGAGATGTCCTTGCCCTTTTCCTCGGCAACCTTGACGAGGGAATCCCAGGTCTTGGAGAGGTTTTCAAGCAGTTCGTCGGTGGAGGAGGTTTCGGCCAGGGAGGCTGTGGACAGCGACAGCGTGAGTATCAGTATCAGTATCAGTATCAGAACAATGCGCTTCATGGCGATGTCTCTCCTTTCAATAAAGCCTCTGATGCCAGCATTATACCAGATATAAGGGCGTCACTTCAACCCAATCGGAAGATTTATTATCATCTGAATGTAGACAAGGATGTCGCCTGTATGTTATAATATGTGTGAATGTGTTATATCCTTAAGCGGTATATGTCCCGGGGGAAGTGTTGTGTATGGAAAAGTACAGATTCACAGACGATCAACAGTCGCTCATGGAGCGCATGACGATTCCATTTGCCGTCTTTCAGCTCGTCGACAAGCGCATCGTGCCCCTGGCGCTGTCCGACGGCTTTTGTGAACTGCTTGGAATCGGGGATCGGGATAGCGCTTACGCGGCCATGAATCGGGATACATATCAGAACGTGCATCCCGACGACGCGCCGCGCATCGCGAACGACGTGTATCGGTTTGTGCGGGACGAGGACAGGTTCGACGCCATCTATCGCCTGAAGGACGGGGACCGAGGCGGGTATAACGTCGTTCACGCCTTCGGCAGGCATGTGCATATGC
Source organism: Clostridia bacterium (assembly GCA_017432405.1). The sequence goes on from JAFRJF010000113.1 coordinate 17,577, forward strand.
CCACGGGCGAGCGGCTGGGGCAGATATGGTATGCCAACGAGGGCCCGTATACCGGGGACGCCGCTCAGCCCGGCGCGGGGCTCGCCCAGTCGCTGTCCAGTGCCCTGCACCGGGACAGCATGCTGAATGCCAGCTATTACGATTACCTCACCGGGCTGCCCAGCATGACCTACTTTTTCGAGCTGGCCGAGCTGGGCAAGGAGGCCATGCTGAAGCAGGGCGAAAAGCCGGTGCTGCTGTACATGGATTTCTCCGGCATGAAGTATTACAACCAGAAATACAGCTTTGCAGAAGGCAACAAGCTGCTCCAGGCCTTCGGCAGGACCCTGGCCCGCACCTTTGGCAATGAAAGCTGCTGCCACATCAGCGGGGACCATTTCGCGGCCTACACCCGGGAGGAGGGGCTGGAGGATGCGCTGGACGGGCTGTTTGAGGCATGCAAGGGCCTGAACGGCGGCAATGCGCTGCCCGTTCGGGTGGGCATCTATCCGGCCAGCATGGAGGCGGTGCCCGTCAGCACGGCCTGCGACCGGGCAAAGCTGGCCTGTGATGCCCTCGGGAAGACCTTTATTTCAAGCTTCAACTGGTACAATGCCGACCTGCGGGACGAGCTGGAAAAGCAGCAGTACATCCTCGGCAACCTGGATCGGGCCATCCGGGAGGGGTGGATACAGGTCTACTACCAGCCCATCGTGCGCTCGGTCACCCAGAGGGTGTGCGACGAGGAGGCGCTGGCGCGGTGGATCGACCCGGTCAACGGCTTCATGTCGCCGGCTGACTTCATCCCCCATCTGGAGAAGGCCGGCCTGATCTACAAGCTGGACCTGTATATGCTGGAGCGGGTGCTGGATAAGATGCGGCGCCAGCAGCAAATGGGGGGCGAGGTCGTGCCCCACTCCATCAACCTCTCCCGCTCCGATTTCGACGCCTGTGACATCGTCGAGGAGATTCGCAAACGGGTGGATGCCGCCGGTGTGGCCCACGATCGCATCACCATCGAGATCACCGAGAGCGTGGTCGGCTCAGACATGGGTTTCATGGCCGGACAGGTCGACCGGTTCCGCAAGCTGGGCTTCCCGGTGTGGATGGACGACTTCGGCAGCGGCTATTCCTCGCTGGACGTGCTGCAGAGCATCCCCTTCGACCTGATCAAGTTCGACATGAGCTTCATGCAGAAGCTGGATGAGGGCGACAGCGGCAAGATCATACTGACCGAGCTGATGAAGCTGGCGACGTCGCTGGGCGTGGATACGGTCTGCGAGGGCGTGGAGACGAAGGCGCAGGTGGATTTCCTCCAGGAGATCGGCTGCTCGAAGCTCCAGGGGTACTATTTCGACAAGCCGATCCCGATGGAGAAGGTATTCGAGAAGTTCGAGAAGGGTTTCGGGTTCGGCTATGAAAATCCCGCGGAGTCGGCCTACTACGAGGCCATCGGGCGCGTGAACCTGTACGACCTGGCGGTGATATCCAACGAGGAGGAAAACGCCTTCCAGAAATTCTTCAACACCTTGCCCATGGGCATCCTGGAGATCAGGGGCGATCAGGTGCACTTTATCCGCACGAACCAATCCTACCGGGAATTCATACGGCGCTTCTTCAACCTGGAGCTCACGGCGAAGCCCGAGGATTATCACGCCACGCCCTTCGGCCCCGGCTCGGCCTTCATGAAGCTGGTGCAGGACTGCTGTAAAAGCGGCGGTCGTGCCTTCTTCGATGAGCAGATGCCGGACGGCTCCGTGATCCACGCCTTCGCCCGGAAGATCAGTGTGAATCCCGTGACGGGGACCGCCGCGGCAGCCGTTGCGGTGCTCTCAATCTCCGAGCCCAACGATGGCGCCACCTATGCGGAGATCGCCAGGGCGCTGGCGGCAGATTACTACAATATATATGTCGTCGATCTGGATACCGAGCGCTTCATCGAATATACCTCGCCGGTGGGCGTCGAGGAGCTGGCCATGGAGCGTCACGGTGAAAACTTCTTCGCCGCAGTCCAGCGCGACACCATGACCCGCATCTACGAGGAGGACCGCGAACCCTTCCTGGCCGGCTTCTCGAAGGAGAAGCTCATACGGGAGTTGGACGCCCAGGGCGTCTATACCGCCACCTACCGACTGATCGACACCGGCACGCCGATGTACGTCAGCATGAAGATCACGCGCATGCATCCCAACGGGAACCGCATCATCATGGGCATCAGCATCGTCGACGCGCAGATGCGCCAGAGCGAGCACATCCGGCAGATCCAGCGGGAGCGGGATACCCTGTCCCGGGTCATGGCGCTTTCCGAGGATTATCTCAGCCTCTACATGATCGATCCCGAGACCGGAAGCTATGTCGAATACAGCGCGTCGGATGAATACGAGCGCCTCGGACTGGCCAAGGAAGGGGAGGATTTCTTCCTTCGGGGCATTGAGGACGGCAAGCGGAACGTCTATCCCGCCGACCTGTCCACGTACCTGGCGCGCTTCACCAGGGAAAACGTCATGCATGCGATCCAGCAGGAGGGGGCCTTCAAGCTGCAATACCGACTCGTGATCGGGGGCGAACCCAGGGCCGTCAGTCTCAGGATCGCCCCGTTCAGGGATGGGGGCGAGGAAAAGCTGGTGGCGGGCGTTCGGGCCTGGCGAAGGCGGCGGTAGCGCAATGAAAGAACCGGCAGCACAGTGAAGCGAGCGAATGACCGGGCACATTTCGAAAGGAGGGCATACCCGTGAATCCCGTTCCCGACCGGAATAAGAGAAAGCAGGAAATCGGCATGGCCTTCCGCAATGAGCCATACCTTCCCCACGAAGCGGATCCAGAGATCTACGAGGCCTTGTGCGTGCGCGCCGGCGCGACGAGCAGCCATGATATCAGCATCCTGATCTCCATAGTGCAGGACGCGATCATGATGGCGCGGCGCGACGAACGTCCGACGACACCGCTGGATACCTTCCGGGACTGGCTCCTGAGGAAGCAGTTCGGATAAATCGAAAAGCGCATGAATGAACGAACTGCCCGATATTCCGGGCAGTTCGTTCATTCGTCTATGTCTGTTCCTTTTTCATCAGCTTCAAAAGCGGCTTTGCCTCGGGCAGCACAGAACCCATCGGCGAGGGTACGTCCTTCACCGCGTCCAGCCAATCCCACAGGAACTGGCTGTAGGCGGGGGAGGGGGCCGAGCTGATTTTCTCCAGGTCGATGCGGTTGATGTTCCCGAGGTTTGGGGCCTTGTGAGGGTCCGGCGCTTCAAAGCTGTACAGCAGGCGAAGGGCTTCGCCGTAGTGCGCCCAGCCCTTGACCAGCGGGGTGCCGTCCTCCCTGCGCATCAGGAGCCGGGATTCCCTGTATCCCTCCAGCTGGAGGGCGATCCTGTCCTGCTTTACCCGGCGCGTGAACTCCCAGCGAAAGCCCTTGTAGGTGTCCAGGCAGAGCTCCGGCGTCGCTTCCAGCACATAGTGGCGCAGCAGGTGCGCGGTGTAGAACGAGACCTTCGGCTTGTTCAGGAAGAGCAGGACCAGCGTCCAGTTGCGCTCATCCACGCTCATGCCCGGCAGATGCGCGCTGCGGACGCAGGAGAGTCGGTTCAGATAGAAGGTATCGAATTCCAGCTCGCTGGCAGGCAAGGGCCACTGATGGCCGCATTCAGGGCAGGCGGAGGGCTTGTCGGGCGAGGGAAAAATGTAGTGACAGCGGGGACAGGCATACAGCGGCATGGTTGACCTCCATCGGGAAACAGATTTATGCTACACTATTATGATAGCATAGAAAAGCGGCGCTGTCCACAGGCTTTTATAATTTTTGGAGCTGTTCAGACAGGAAAATACGGATTATTCATTATTACTCTTTCATTGCCCCGACGGGTTTTCCGAAGCCTTTTCCCGGGTCATCAGGGTATAGACCACCTCCCGGGGGGCCATGCCGCGATTGACGATCTGGTCCACGGCCTCGGTGATGGGCATCTCGACAGCGTAGCGCTCAGCCAGCTGCATCGTGGCGGACAGGGCGTTGATGCCTTCCACGACCATGCCGATCCGGGCGATAGCCGCCTTCGGGGGCACGCCCTCGCCGATCAGCTGCCCGCAGCGATTGTTGCGGCTGTGGCGGCTGGTGGCGGTGACGATCAAATCGCCCATGCCCGCCAGGCCTGAGAAGGTGCGCTCGTTGCAGCCCATGGCCTTGCCCAGGCGGGTGATTTCGGCCATGCCCCGGGTGATCAGCGCCGCCCGTGCGTTGTCGCCGTAGCCCAGGCCCGTGGATATGCCCGAGGCCAGTGCGATGATGTTCTTCACCGCGCCGCACAGCTCGACGCCCTCGATGTCGGTATTCGTATACACCCGCAGGCAGGAATTCATGAAGATGTCCTGCACGCGCCGCGCCGCCTGCACATCGGTGCAGGCGGAGACGATGGTGGTGGGCAGATCCCGGGCCACCTCCTCGGCGTGGGTGGGGCCGGACAGGGCCACCAGCGTGTTGTCGTGCGGGCCGTGACGGTCCAGCTCGCTGCGTATGATCTGGGTCATCGTCAACAGCGTGTCCGGCTCCATGCCCTTGGCCACGTCCACGATGATCTGGCCGTCACGGATGTGGGGCGCGGCAGCGCGGGCCGTGGCGCGCACATAGACAGACGGCACGGCAAACAACAGCACGTCCCGGCCTTCACAGGCTTCGGCGATATCGGTGGTAAAGTCGGTGGCCTCGGGGATGACCATGTCCGGCAGGTTGGGCTGGCGTCGCGTGGCGCTGAGCCGCTCGATCTCCTCCGGCAGCGCCGACCAGACCGTCACCCCGTGGCCCAGGTTGGTCAGCATGCGGGCCAGCGCGATGCCCCAGGTGCCCGCGCCAAGCACGCCGATGGACGCGGGGGTGGGATTGTTGACATGGTTCGGATCAGGACTATTCAAACGTGACATGATAAGCGCCTCCATGCAGTTTGTTATGCGATCATTATACCGCCTGGAGGCGCTTTGTGCAAGGCCGTCAATACAGATTGTGAAACACCCATCCCGGTTCCACACGGTCGCAGTCGGGGCAGAGGCCCGAGTATTCGTTGGCGCAGTCGTCGCACAGCGGCGCGCCGCAATCGGCGCAGGAACGGAAGGCCCTGGAATCCATCATCCTGTGGCAGTTGCGGCATTCGCTCATCGGCATGGCAATCCACCTCCGAAACGCAGTATGCCCCGACCTGGGACGGGATATGTATTCACAGCAGCGCGCGTACAGCCTGTAAAAACCGCTCGACCTCTTCAAAGGTGTTGGCGTGGCCGATGCTGGCCCGCACGGCGCCGCGTAGGAGCGTGCCCAGGAAGCGGTGCGCCTCGGGGGCGCAGTGCAGGCCGCCACGCACGGCAATATCCCTGCGGGCCAGGGCGTCGGCGACCTGGGCAGAGGGGAGATCGCCCACGTTGAAGCACACGATGCCCGCCCGTCCGGCCTCCTGGGCGGGGCTGTACAGCGTGATGCCGTCCATGGCGGCAAGGCCGTCATAGAGGGCCTGGGTCAGTTCCCGTTCCTGCATCATGATCTGGGAGAGCCGGGGCGTCACGTAGGCGCAGCCCGCCGCCAGCCCCGCGATGCCGGGGAGGTTTACCGTGCCGGATTCGTAGCGCTCGGGCAGCGTCTCCGGCTGCAGCAGGCTGTTGGAATCGGTGCCGGTGCCGCCCTCCCGAAGGGGATTGAGCCGAATGCCCCCGGCGATGTACAGCCCACCGGTGCCCTGGGGTCCCAGCAGCGATTTATGACCGGGAAATGCGTACAGGTCACAGCCCAGCGCCTTCACATCCACCGGCATGCCGCCCAGGGCCTGGGCGCCGTCGATCAGATAGCGCACGCCCGCCGCCTTCGCCACCTGGCCGATGGCGGCCACGGGCTGGATCGCCCCGGTGACGTTGCTGGCGTGGGTGCAGACGATCAGCGCGGTAGCGGGCGTAAGGGCGTCGCGCACGTCGCCGGGGTCCACGAAGCCGTCCGGCCGGGGCGGCACCAGCGTCAGCGTGATGCGCCCGCGCGTTGCCAGAGCGTGCAGCACCCGCAGCACCGAGTTGTGCTCCAGGCAGGTGGCAACGACATGGTCACCCACGTGCAGGCTGCCCTTGATGGCCTGGTTCAGCGCGTCGGTGCAGTTGAAGCAGTGTACGACGTGCATCGGGTCGCCTGCGCCCAGCAGGGCAGCCAGGCGCTCCCGGCAATCCAGCACGACGCGCGCCGCCTCGATGGCGGCCCGATGGCCGGAACGGCCGGGGTTGGCGTTGGTTTCGGTCAGCGCCTTTGCCACGGCTTGGACCACAGCGGATGGCTTTGGATGGCTCGTGGCGGCGTTGTCAAAATAGATCTGCATGCATGGTTTCCTCCTTCACATGCGAAGGATCGTTCGCGTAGTATAGGATACATGCGCCGGGTCCCCTTTATGAGCCGGCGCGTGAATCCATTGGAACGGAGGAGACACTATGCGGGATGTATACGGCGTAGCGGCGTTTCGCTCGCGCCAGCAGGTGCTGCGCTTCGAGGCGGCGCTGCGCCAGCGCGGCGTGCCCACCCAGGTGGTCACCACGCCCCGGGATATATCGATGGGCTGCGGTCTGTCTGTGCGCTTTCCCATGGAGCGCCTGAACGATGTGCGCCGGGCGCTCATGGCCGCAAACCCCGGCAACCTGATCGGGCTGTACCGGGCGGAATACGACGGGGCGAGACTGAGGGTCGCGCCGGTATAGCGGTTGACAACTATGCAATTCTACGATAAAATATAACTGCCCGAAAGGGACAATAGCGAACAACAAACGCGCAGGCGGTTGCTCCTACATCTCCGAAAGGAGGTGGGGACCATGCGTTTTACATTCCACATAGGAAGGTATACCGTCACGATCATCGTGAGGGATCGCAAAAAAAGCAACCGCCACTCTGCCAAGTGACGGTTGTTTTTGTGATTCGAGAGAATCACATATCGGGAACAATCGAATCTGAGGAGCAACCGCGTGCGTGGTTCGCTCTTCGTTTATATTATATTCCAACAAAACTGGGTTGTCAAGGCTGATTTATTTGGAATGACAAGCATTCAATTCTCCAAAACTGAATCGCGGATGTATTGGAATGATCTGCGCCAAACACATTCTGGAATAAACCGAAACATGCTTGACCAGACGGCGGAAGGGAATGTATAATTATAGCCATACAAAGGCGGGCTTGTGCCCGAATGGAGGGAACGCACATGGATGCCAGTCGCGCCGCGCAGGTGATGGAGGCGCTTCATCAGCTGTACCCGGAGGCGAAGCCCGAGCTGCACTTCGCCAATCCATACGAGACGCTGATCGCCACGATCCTCTCCGCCCAGTGTACCGACAAGCGGGTAAACATGGTCACGGCGCGACTCTTTCCCCAATACCCGGACGCCTTCGCCATGGCGAAGCTGGAGCCGGAGGAATTGGAGCCGCTGATCCGCGAGTGCGGCCTCTATCACAACAAGGCGAAGAACATCGTCGCCGCCAGCCGCGCGCTGGTGGCCCAGTACGACGGCAAGGTGCCCTCCACCCGCAAGGAACTGATGGCGCTGCCCGGCGTGGGACAGAAGACCGCCGGGGTGGTGCTGCTGGCCGCCTTCGGGGACGACCAGATCCCCGTGGACACCCATGTCTTCCGGGTGTCCCGGCGCATCGGCCTGGCCGACGGCAATACGCCTGAAAAGGTGGAGGAGCAGCTGCGGGCCATACTGGATCGGGACATCTGGTCCCTGGGCCACCACCTGATCATCTGGCACGGGCGGCGCTGCTGCCACGCCCGCAAGCCCGAGTGCGAGCACTGCCCGCTGAACGGCGGGCTCTGCGAAAAACACATGGAGAATTGACTATGGCATTGTTTGTTGATGTTGTGACCATCACGGTCAAGGCGGGAGACGGCGGCAACGGCTGCGTGTCCTTCCACCGGGAAAAATTCGTGCAGGCCGGCGGGCCGGACGGCGGCGACGGCGGCCGGGGCGGGGACGTGATCTTCGAGGCCTCCGAGCGCATGCACACGCTGATGGACTTCCGCTACAAGCGCAAGTTCACCGCCGGCAACGGCGGCGATGGCATGGCCAACCGGCGCACGGGCAAGTCCGGCGAGCCGGTGGTGATCGAGGTGCCCCCGGGAACGGTGGTGCGCGAGAAGGCCACGGGCAAGCTGCTGCTGGACCTGTACACCCCCGGCGAGCGCAAGACGCTGGTGCGGGGCGGCAACGGCGGCTTCGGGAACCAGCACTTCGCCACGCCCACCCGCCAGGCCCCACAATTCGCCAAACCGGGTGAGAAGCGGGAGGTCATCGAGCTGACCCTGGAGCTGAAGTCCATTGCCGACGTGGGCCTGGTGGGCTTTCCCAACGTGGGCAAATCCACGATACTGTCCGTGGTGACGGCGGCGCGGCCCAAGATCGCCAACTATCACTTCACCACCCTCCAGCCCAATCTGGGCATCGTCAAGCACGGCGAGGCCAGCTTTGTGCTGGCGGACATCCCCGGTCTGGTGGAGGGCGCAGCCCAGGGCGTGGGCCTGGGGCATGCCTTTTTGCGCCACGTGGAGCGCACGCGGATGCTGCTGCACGTGCTGGACATCGCCGGCAGCGAGGGCCGGGACCCGCTGGAGGACTACGACGCCATCATGAAGGAGCTGGAGGCCTACGGCGACCTGAAGAACCGGCCCATGATCGTGGTGGCCAACAAGATGGACCTGCCGGGGGCCGAGGAGAACCTGAAGCGTCTGCGGGACAAGCTGGCGGGCACGGGCATCGACATCTACCCGGTCTCCGCGGCCACGCGCCAGAATTTCGACGCCCTGCTCTACGCCACGGTGAAGCTGCTGGACACCTGTCCGCCCGCCGAGCCGTTCGCGGAGGAGGCGCTGGGCAACGCCGACGCGCTGGCCCAGGGCGTGCCCTTCACCGTCGAGGTGGACGGCGGCGTCTACTTCGTCTCCGGGCGGGAGATGGATCGCCTGATCGAATCGGTGAACTTCGACAACGAGGAATCCCTGAACTGGTTCCACTGCTCCCTGCGCCGCCTGGGCGTGATCGACGCCCTGCGGGACAAGGGCGCGAAGGAGGGCGACAGCGTGGTGATCGGGGATATGGAATTTGACTTTGTTGAGTAATCAGAATTGACGGAGGTTATTCTTATGACGACCAAGCAGAGGGCCGCGCTGCGGTCCATGTGCAACACGATGGAGCCGGTTTTGCATATCGGCAAGGAGGGCATCAACGACAATCTGGTCAAGCAGTGCTGGGATGCCCTGGAGGCCCGGGAGCTGATCAAGGTGACGGTTCAGAAGAACGCCCCCTTCGATTCCACCCGCCAGGCCTGCGACGCGCTGTGTGAGCGGGTGCACGCCGAGCCGGTGCAGACCATCGGCAGCAGGTTCTGCATTTACCGCCAGGCCCGGGAGAATTCGAAGATCAAGCTGGAGGAGCTGTAGGACAGGCGCGCGATCCTGCGCCTGGCCAATGTCCCCGCATGCCCTCAATCGTCCTCAAACAGCCGCCTGCCGCTGCCGTGGCGGATCAGCGCGACGCCCGCGTGGGCCGCGACGGCCAGCGCGGGGAACAGGTACCAGCCGTTGCCGGTCAGGATGTAAATGCCGAGCATCCACAGGGCCAGCAGGGCGCCGCCGGGCGAGAACCGCGACGATTCCAGGCCCGCCCAGAGGCGCCGGATCACTGCGCCCGGCCTGAGGCGCGGGGGACGGGGCAGCTGATCGGCGGGCAGGGCCCGCAGCAGCCGGGTCAGCCTGCGGCTGTCCATGATCGCCACGACGGGACCGCGCAATTCCCCGGCATAGAACGCCGCCCGGGGCTCGCAGGGGCAGGTGGCGGCGATGACCAGGCGTTCGGCGTCCCGATTGGCCTTCCAGGCGTTCAGCACATCCCCGGAGGACACCGTCGCCTCCGGGTGCTTCAGTACCGGCGCGAGTCGAAAGGATTCGCCGGGCCAGCGCGTTTGGACCAGGGCCTCGAGGGCATGCCCGGCGGCCTCGTCGTCCAGCTCCGCGATGCGCAACAGCTCCGCCCGGGCCTGGGCAGCGGTGGCCCGATGGACGATCGGCAGCCCCCGCAGCAGCATGCGGCTCAGTGCCGTGCAGGCAAACGCCGCCCCGCAGGCGAGGGGTATGCTGCCCGTGGCATTCAGGAAGAACAGGTAATAGGCAGTCGCGCCGAGAAGGCTGAGCGCGGCCCGATCGATGAAGGAAATCATGGCCAGTCCTCTTTTTTGAAAATTTCCACAAGTAGAGTATTGGCGGTATGCGTGTGAATCATACAATGCTTCCAGGAGGAGATGAATATGAAGCGAATTATTTGTCTGTGCCTTGCGCTGGCGCTGATGATGGCGCTTGCCGCCCAGGCTGAAAACGTGGGCGGATTGCAAAGCCCGTCGGACGCCGTGCCGGGCGACGCCCAATTCGATGCCTACATCCCGCTGCTCGAGGGCAAGCGGGTGGCGCTGTTCTCAAACCACAGCGGCATCGTAGGAGACAGGACCAGCGGGCTGGGCGACACCGCGAGCGTCGATGCGAGCCTCATCCCCTTCGGCAGGGACGTTGAAGGCAACGACCTCAGCTACGGTGAACACGTGCTGGATGCGATGCTGGCCCGAGACGTGAACGTCACGGCCATATTCAGCCCCGAGCACGGCTTCCGGGGCACGGCCGGCGCGGGCGAGTCGGTGAGCGATTCCGTGGATCCGGCGACGGGCGTGCCGATACTGTCGCTCTATGCCGAAGACAGCCACTATCCCAGCGCCGAGAGCATGGACGCCTTTGACGTGCTGGTGATCGATATGCAGGATGTGGGCCTGCGCTACTACACCTACTATATCTCGATGTACTACCTGATGGATGCCTGTGCCGCCGCGGGCAAGCCCGTGGTGCTGCTGGATCGTCCCAACCCCAACGGCTTCTATGTGGACGGGCCGATCCTGAAGGAGGCGTTCGTGTCCGGCGTAGGGCGCCTGCCGGTGCCCATCGTCCACGGCCTGACCCTGGGCGAGCTGGCCCGGATGATCAACGGCGAGGGCTGGCTGGAGGCGGGGAAGGACGCTTGCGACCTGACCGTGATCCCCTGCCTGAACTACACCCATCGCGACCGGGTCCCGCTGGTGCGCGCGCCGTCCCCGAACCTGAAGGACATGCGGGCGGTGTACCTGTACGCCTCCACCTGCTTCTTCGAAAACACCGCTGTTTCGGTGGGCCGGGGAACCGACCATCCCTTTGAGATCTACGGTAGCCCGTACCTCGAGGGCAACGAAGCTTTTGACTACAGCTTCACTCCGGTGAGCATGCCGGGGGCCAATGAGCCGCCCTTCGAAGGGGTCGCATGCTACGGCAGGCAGCTGATGGAGGCGCCGCTGGAGGAGATCTGGGAGGCAGGCATCAACCTCAAATACCTGGTGGACGCCTATAACGCCGTCCACGAGGCCCACCCCGAGGTGGATTTCTTCGGCACGCCGGACAAATCCGGACGGTACTGGCTGGACAAGCTGTGCGGCACCGACGAAGTCCGCACGATGATCGTCGCGGGCGAATCCGCCGAGGCGATCAAGGCCAGCTGGCAGGAGGACATCGAGGCGTTCCGGGAACAGCGCAAGCCGTATCTGTTGTATGAGGAATCAGTATTTAGGGGTTAGGTTTTAGGGGTTAGGTTTTAGGGGAGGTGCAAATCCCTTAACGCTTCGCTAGGCCTTCGGCCACGGGATTTGTTTTGATTTAAAGGAAACGACAGTGATGCCAACGTTATTCAGCCCTTTGAATAATAAGAAATCCGCAAGGATTTCCTCCACCCCTAACCCCTAAAACCTAACCCCTAACCCCTCAACTACTGATTTGTCGCAACGCGACAAATCAGTAGTTGTCTGCTCGTGCAGCAACACAAAACACAGCACAGACAATTGCAGTCTGTGCTGTGTTTTGTGTTGCTGTATCCGCTACCTTCCCAGCGTACACCGCCCCAGAGTGGTGGAGCTCTCGTTGGTGGACGCGCCGAGGAAGTACTTCGTCACGTCGTCCAGCGACTTGGAGTAGCGCAGCGGGTGCCCGTCGGGGATGTAGATGATGCCGAATACCCGCGTATTGTGGCAATTGTCACTGGCTACCTGGTGGCTGTAGGCGCACACGGTGACGGCGCGGTGCATGTTGCAGTAGGCGGTGGGCTCGGTGCCGGACAGGTAGTAGTCGGTGACCGGCTCATAGCCGTTGATGTCGGCGCGGCAGGCCGACGTGGGCAGCATGCCCGACACGGCGCATACCGTACAGGCCGTCAGGTTGTAGTCGGCGGGGGAGCCGCTGATGATGGCGCGGTCGGTGGTGCAGCCTGTGATCTCGTGCACGCGGCTCATGATCTCGGCCCACAGCGGCGCGGCGTAGCTGCCGCCGGTGGCGTCGTCTGTCAGGGGCTTGTAGTTGTCCGAGCCGACCCAGACCGCCCCGGAGTAATAGCCGGTCATGCCGGCGAAGGTGACGCCGATGTTGTTGGTGTTGGTGCCGGTCTTGCCCGCGACAGTCAGCTCGCCGAAGTTGGCCAGCTGGCCGGTGCCCTCGGGGCTGACGCAGCCCCGCAGCACATCCACCAGCATAAAGGCGGTGGAGGGCTTGAAGGCCTGCCAGGTCTCCTGCACCTCCCGCACGTCGATGTACACCGTGCCGTCGGGGTTCAGGATCTGGGTGAAGGCGTAGGGCTCCTGGTAGACGCCCCGGTTGGCGATGGCCCCGAAGCCGGTGGCCAGCTCGATCACCGAGAGGCCCGATGAGCCCAGGGCCAGGCCGGAGCCGTTGCCCAGTATGTGGTTGGGGTTCACGCCCAGTTTCAACAGGTAGGTGACGGCGTTCTGTATGCCCACGTAGTCCATCAGCACGTGGGCCGTGGAGGTGTTGTGGGACTTGTTGATGGCCAGGCGCATCGATTCAACGCCGCTGAAATCGCCGCCGCCGAAGTTGTTGGGGTAACCGGTGTCGCTGATCCAGCCCTTGATGGGGATGGGCAGGTTCATGACCGGGGTGCCGGGGGAATAGCCCATGTCGAAGGCGGGGCCGTACACCGCCAGGGGCTTGATGGACGAGCCCACGGGCATGTCGTTCTGGTAGGCGCGGTTCAGCTGCTTGCGCTGCACGGGCTCGTTCCTGCCGCCCACCACCGCGATCAGCTCGCCGGTGTGCCAGTCCATCACGGCGCAGGCGCACTGGGGCTGCACGACGGTCAGGAATTCGCCGCCGCCCAGGGAGGCCTGGGTGGAGCTGTCGTTGGAATAGCGCATGGAGGGATAGCGGGTGTAGTTGGTGATGGTCTCCTGCACCGCCTGCTGCACCTCGGGCTTCAGGCTGGTGAACACCTTGTAACCGCCGTTGCGCAGCTTGGTCTCCATCTGGGCGCGGTTGTAGGAGGTATCCTCCAGGCCCTCGACCCGCAGCATCTTCGTGACCACGTCGTATATGGAATATTCCACATAGTAGGCGTTGTCGTACATGTTGTTGGTGGCGGCGGTGGCGTTCTCGATGACGTTCAGCGTATCGGCGCGGGCCTGCTCGTATTCCTCCTCGGTGATCAGGCGGTGGTCCAGCATCTCCTCCAGCACGTAGTTGGTGCGTCGGTCGGTCTCCTCCGGCCGGTTGCGGACGTAGTAGTTTCGCCGGGGATTGTAGCGGGAGGGGTTGCGGATCAGCCCGGCCAGGCAGGCGCACTCCCGCAGGGTCAGCTGGCTCAGGTCCTTGCCGAAGTAGTCCTGGGCGGCGATCTTCACGCCGTAGCTGCTGCCGCCCATGTAGATCACGTTCAGGTAGGCCTCCAGGATCTGCTTCTTGTCCAGGTTCTTCTCCAGCTCCAGGGCCAGGTAGGCCTCCTGAACCTTGCGCTTGTAGTTCTGGTCGCTGTTGAGCAGCGTCAGCTTGACCAGCTGGCAGGTGATGGTGGAGGCGCCCTGGGTGTCGCCGCCCATCACGTTGTTGATCAGCGCGCCGCCGATGCGCTTCAGGTCCACGCCGTGGTGCTCGTAGAAGCGGGCATCCTCGATGGCGATGACGGCGTTGATCAGCTGCTGGGGAATGTCCTCGATCTCCACGTAGATGCGGTTTTCCGAGCCCTTGAATTCCATGATCAGCTGGCCGCTGGAATCGTAGATGAACGAGGTCTGGGACTGGGCGCCGATCTGGGACAGATCCAGGTTCGGCGAGGTGTCCACCCAGCCCTTGGCGATGCCGACCACCAGCCCGCCGCCGATCAGGCCGATCAGCAGCACGACGAAGAACAGCATCTTCACAGTCAGCAGTATCACCGCGAACAGGAAATTGCGGTCATACTCCCGTGGTTTGAATATCGCGTATTTCACTTATTTCCTCCTGAGATCAGGGTACTATATCAAAATCTATTCTATATTATATCACATCTTCGCATTATGCGCACGTATATTTGATGTCAATTTGATGAACAATGAAAGGATACATAACAACGCACAGGGGGGACAGCGATAGCCGTCCCCCCTGTGCGTTGTTATACGGTAGCATCACATCCTGTGCTTGAGCTGGCTTTGCAGCTTCGCGATGCGGTTATAGGTCAGGCCGTGCATGATCATGCTCACGCCGATCAACAGCCCGATGAAGGCAAACATACCCACCACGCCGACCATCAGCGAAGTATCGGAAACGGTTTTCAGGCTGGTGATGGCCATGGAGAGAACCTGCTTCTGTTCCACGAGGTTGTTGGCCAGAATGGCGCCCACGCCGGTAAAGATAAAGAAAGTAATCGCGCCCAACAGTATACTCACGATGCCCATGACAATTCTCCTTAACGATATAATGTGTAATATTGCGTAGGGTCATTATAGCGGGCATGGAATGGGCTGTCAAGGGAACGCGCGGATTTGTCGAAATATCGCGCCATTCCCGTTAAAAAACTGCGGGCAGATGAAAAATGCATCTTTCATCTGCCCGCATGGCATGGGCTTTTTATTTCTTGCTCTTGATATACTCGTCGATGGCCGCGGCGGCGTTCTTGCCCGCGCCCATGGCCAGTATGACGGTGGCCGCGCCGGTGACGGCGTCGCCGCCGGCGTACACGCCCTCGCGGCTGGTCAGGCCGTCCTCGCCCTGGGTGACGATGCAGCCGTGCTTGTTGGCCTCAAGGCCCGGGGTGGTGGAGCGGATCAGCGGGTTGGGAGACGTGCCGATGGCCATGATCATGGTGTCGATGTCCAGCACGAACTCGCTGCCTTCCTTGACGATGGGGCGGCGGCGGCCGGAGGCGTCGGGCTCGCCCAGCTCCATCTCCACGCACTTCATGCCGATGACCTCGCCGTTGCGGGGATCCCGGGGATCGTCGGGGTTGTTGTAGCCCAGCACCTCAACGGGGTTGGTGAGGGTCTTGAAGATGATGCCCTCCTCCTGGGCGTGCTCGACCTCCTCGGCACGGGCGGGCAGCTCGTTCATCGAGCGACGGTATACGATATATACCTCGTCCGCGCCCAGACGCTTGGCGCACCGGGCCGCGTCCATGGCCACGTTCCCGCCGCCCACGACGGCCACCTTCTTGCCGTGGCGGATGGGGGTCTTGCTGCCCTCGCGATAGGCCTTCATCAGGTTGATGCGGGTCAGGAACTCGTTGGCCGAATAGACGCCCTTCAGGCTCTCGCCGGGGATACCCATGAACCGGGGCAGGCCCGCGCCGGAGCCGATGAACACGGCTTCGTTGCCCATCTCGAACAGCTCGTCGATGGTCAGCACCTTGCCGATGACCATGTCGGTCTCCACGTCGACGCCCAGCGCCTTGAGGTTGTCGACCTCCTTGTTGACGATGGCCTTGGGCAGGCGGAACTCGGGGATGCCGTAGCTCAGCACGCCGCCGGCCACGTGCAGCGCCTCGTACACGGTCACCTTGTAGCCCATGCGGGCCAGGTCGCCCGCGCAGGTCAGGCCCGCGGGGCCGGCGCCGATGATGGCGACCTTGTGGCCGTTGGAGGCCGGCGCCTTGGGGGCCTCGGTGGCGTGCTCGCGGTGCCAGTCGGCCACGAAGCGCTCCAGGCGGCCGATGCCCACCGGCTCGCCCTTGACGCCGCGGACGCATTTGGATTCGCACTGGCTCTCCTGGGGACACACGCGGCCACACACGGCGGGCAGTGAGGATGACTTGTTGATGATCTCAAACGCGCCCTCGATGTCCTCGTTGGCCAGCTTGGCGATAAACTCGGGAATGTCGATCTGCACGGGGCACTTGCTGACGCAGGGCTTGTTCTTGCAATGCAGGCAGCGGCGGGCCTCCTCGATGGCCATCTCATAGGTATATCCGGTGGCGACCTCCTCGAACACCTTGTTGCGGTAGTTCGGCTCGAGGGACGGCATCGGGCACTTCTTCAAGCTCATATTTCTCTCAGCCATTTTACTTGACCTCCTTGTTCATGAGGTTGCAGAACTCGTCGCGCTTGTGCTGCTCGAAGTCGCGGTAGATCGCGCCGCGCTTCATGGCCTCGTCGAAATCCACCAGGTGGCCGTCGAAGTCGGGGCCGTCCACGCAGGCGAACTTCGTCTCGCCGCCCACGGTCAGGCGGCAGCCGCCGCACATGCCGGTGCCGTCGATCATGATCGGGTTCATGGAGATCACGGTCTTGATGCCATACTTCTTGGTCAGCTGACAGACGAACTTCATCATGATCACCGGGCCGATGGCGATGACCTCGTCGTACTCGTTGCCGGCCTTGATCAGTTCCTCCAGGGCGTTGGTGACCAGGCCCTTGGTGCCGTAGCTGCCGTCGTCGGTCATCATGCAGACCTTGGAAGAGCAGGCGTTGAACTCGTCCTCGAGGATGACCAGGTCCTTGTTGCGGAAGCCCACCACGGAGTGGACCTCGCAGCCGTTGGCGTGCAGAGCCTGGGCCACGGGCAGCGCGATGGCGCACCCCACGCCGCCGCCGACCACGGCCACCTTTTTAAAGCCCTCGACCTCGCTGGCCTTGCCCAGCGGGCCGACGAAATCGGGCAGGTAATCGCCCTCGTTCAGGGTATTCAGCTCCATGGTGGCGCCGCCGACGATTTGGAAGATAATATCCACAGTGCCGGCCTCCCGGTCATAGCCGGCGATGGTCAGCGGGATGCGCTCGCCGTCGTCGCTGGCGCGGAGGATGATGAACTGGCCCGCCTGCGCCTTGCGGGCGACCAGCGGCGCCTCGATGACCATCTTGGTGACGGTCGGATTCAGAGGCTGCTTTTTGAGAATTTTGAACATGCTTTCCCTCTTCTCTGAGTGATGTCCGGCACGTCTGCTCACGACGCGCCGACGCACCTCCGGTTCGCGCGATCGGCGAACGGCGGTGTTATTCACAGTTATCATAGCATAATGATTCCGAAAAATCAATTAAGATGTAGAAAAAACTGAGCTCAAGGCATTATACATGCCCATCGCCCATATCATGGCGGCATAGCAGCCATGATATGGGCGATGGGCATGTATCGTTATCCTCGCTTCTTCTCCTTCAGCATGTTCCCGTACTTCGAGAACAGGAAGCTCTGGAATTCCACGCCGGCCACGCCGTCGGCGCTGCCGTAGCCCATCTTCAGCTGGGCGTCGATGACGGCCTGCCGGGTGGCGTCGTTGAAGGTGCCGATGCTGTCCTGCACGTCCGCCTTGTCCAGA
Source organism: Clostridia bacterium (assembly GCA_017432405.1). The sequence goes on from JAFRJF010000113.1 coordinate 35,179, forward strand.
AAGCCCAGCTGCCACAGCCGGCGCTGCAGATTGGTGACTGCGTCGCCGGTGTCGCCCAGCTGCAGGGCGGCGTAGCTGTCGCCGGTGGCTTCGAAGCGCACGGAGGCGTCCGGGGCGGCCTTGCTGAAGATGTAGCGCTGCAGTGAGGCCGAGGCTTCGCCGGTGGGCTCAACGCCGATGGCGTTCTGGAAGGCGACGACCGCGTCCCGGGTGGCCTCGTCATAGAGGGTGCTGGGCATCTCAAGATACCCAAGCTCCACCAGCCGGTTCTGAAGCGACATGACGGCGCTGCCCGTGGAGCCCAGCGTCAGGTTGAAGAACAGCATGTCGGTCTCCGGCTCCGGCGTTGGTTCCGGCTCGGGCGTTGCCTCGGGCTGCGGCTCCTGTGTGGCGAAATCCTGTTCCTCGGCCGGCACCGTCGTTTCCCCGGCGCCCTGGTCGCCAAAGCCCTCGGAGAGCATCTGGGTCTGGTCGTAGGTGAGGGCGCGGCTGCTGAACAGCACCGATTGCAGCCAGGCTGTGGCCAGGCCGTCCTCCTCCAGCCCGTTGCAATGCTGGTAGAAGGTCACGGCGCTGATGGTCGCGGGGCCGTATTTGCCGTTCGGGGTGCCGTCGGCATAGCCCAGCTCCACCAGCCTGCGCTGCAGGGCCAGCACGGCGTCGCCGCTGTCGCCGGGCGCAAGGTCTTCATAGTCGCTTACCTCGACGCTGCCACCCTGGGCAGGGGCGCTGCTGGAGAGCAGGAAGTCCTGCATGTCCAGCGTCAGCATGCCGTTGGGCGTGCGCCCGATGGCGGCCAGGAAGCGGTTGACGCCCTCCTGGGTGGACTGGTCGAACACGCCGGTGTCGCTGCCCTCAGCCATGTAGCCCAGCGCGATCAGCCGCTGCTGGATCTGGGAGACCCGCGTGCCGGAATTGCCCAGGGCGATGGCGGTGGATTCGTCGATCTCCCCGCTGTCCTCAGGGATGGCGATGGCGGGTTCCAGGGGCGTTTCGTCCGGCGGGACCGTGACGATCACCTGCACGTCGGGGGAGTAGCGCTTCGCGGTATCGGCGTACAGCTCCTGCTGCATGCCGACGCTGGCCGTGTCGCTGGAGGGCAGGCCGTAGGTGGCGTAGAACAGCCGCACGCATTCGGCGGTTTGGTCGTCGAACACGCCCGTCAGGTCGGTGATCGGGTAATCCAGGTTCTTCAGGCGCTGCTGCAGGGCGTAGACCGAGCTGCCCACCGTGCCGGGGCGCAGTATCGAATACTGGGAGAGCACCGCGTTGTTGTAGGCCTCCGTGCCGTAGGCGGGGGCCGTGGCGGCAAACAGCTTCAATTGCAGCTTTGGCGTGGCCACGCCGGTCTGCATCGTGCCGAAGGTCTGCTCGAAGCGCTTCACGGCCGCCTCGGTGTCGCTGTCGTACAGGCCGGAAACGTCGCCGTCGAAGTAGCCCAGGTCCTTCAGGCGCAGCTGGAGGGCCTGCACGGCGATGCCGGTGTTGCCAAGGCTCAGGCTGCGGTACTCGGTCTGCTGCTCCTGGGCGCGCAGCGACTGGAAATCGCCCTCGATGACCGAGGTGTCGTTCAGCGTGACATTGCCGTCGGCGTCGATGACGATGGCCTCCGGCGCGCTCATGTTTTCGGGCAGGGGCGTGGCGGTGGCGTAGGGCATGTTGATCTCGACGGAGGTGTTGGCCTGGGTGTCCAACAGGTTTTCGTCAATCGAGCCACAGCCGCACAGCAGCAGGCTTGCGCCTGCCGCCATGAGGGTCAACGCTGCGATTCTGTAGTTTCCCATCACAAGCCTCCGGGTTGTCGCGCTTTGATTTCGATTTCGCCGTTTATACGGCAGCTTTCCATATTTTGACGGTTCATCCTGCCACTTTGTAGCAGCCGCCTGAAAAAAGTCATATTCATACAAATGGATTATATATCATGCAGCGTCAAAAAACAATGCGTTGAACGCTAATTTTGCATGGATTTCCAATCATCGCCCCGTTTGCGGTAGACACACACGTCCCCTTCGGCAAAAACGGTGTCGCAATGGCCGGCGAACCACGCCTCGTCCACCTCGAAGTCGCCACGTTCATAGCTGGAGATATAGACGCACTCGATGCCGTAGCGATCGAACAGCTCCAGGTTTTCGCCCGGCCATTCCAGCATGTCGCGCTCGTCCTGCAGCTGGGTGGAGTAGTCGATGCCGTGGAAGAACAGGTAGCTTCCGGTGCCGCAGACGATGTTCCGGCCTGCCAGCGCGGCGACGGGGTTGTTGTGCTGGTAGCCGGTCAGCACGGCGACGTGCAGTGGGGTGTTCTCCTCGATCCAGGCGGCGGCATGGGCGTCCTCGGCGCTGAAGATCTGATAGTCGGAGACCACCTCACGACCGATGGACAGCGCGCCGGAGAGGGTGGAGGCCAGCAAAAACGCACTGGCCAGCAGCGTTCGTCCGGGCAGGCCCTTCAGCCGGTTCCAGATGGACACCAGGTACAGTCCCACGGCGGGCAGCATGGCCATGTAGGCGACATAGAAGAGCTTGTTGTTGTCGTACTCATTGGGCTGGAACTGTATCAGCTCCGCGATGACGTATACGAAAAGTGCCCCAAGGCCCAGAAACCGGGTCAGGTCGCCCTGCATCATCGGCCCGTCCCCGTCGCTCGGACGGCGCTTGCCCGCCAGTGCCGCCGGGACCATCATCAGCCAGATCAGCCCCACGTTCTTGATCCAGAACCAGCAGTAGCCGTCGATCAGCCGGCCGTCGCCCTGGTTGTTGACCCAATTGAACCGGAAGCGCAGCGAACCGCCGTGTACGGTCTGGGGCACCGACCAGGTCAGCAGCTGGGGCAGGGCCAGCGCCAGCGCGATGGCGCCATACAACGCGAAATGCAGGAACACCCCCAGCCGCCGGCCCTTGGAGTGGATCAGGGCGTAGAGCATCGCCCCGGCGCTGATCAGTCCCAGCGCCAGGAAGGAGTGGGTGTGGATCATCGGCAGCGCCCCGGCGAACACTCCCAGCACCGCGAAGGAGACGACGTCGTCGTCCCGGGTTGCGGTCAGCAGCAGCCACAGCGACGGCAGCAGGGCCATCCAGCCCGTCAGCAGTGTGCGCTGTGGGATCATCATGTCGCAGATCACGTTGACCCAGCGCAAATTCAGGGCGGGCTGGTTGGTGGGCGTCAGGTAGAAGCCTGTGAATATGTTGCGAAAGGCCGTGGCGTCCCTGGCGACGCCGTCCAGCGCGTACAGGAAGCCCAGGCCGCCGTTGATGAACATCAGCGCCGTGGCCACCACCGTGGCGGCGCGGCTGCGGGTCAGCTCCCAGCAGAAGATCACAAAGCCCAGGTACACCAGCGCCATCATCAGCGTGCCGGTGACGACAAAGGCGCCCGTCAGGTCACTGCCGAACAGCAGCATCGTCGTGACCATCGTGTCGCCCAGGAAGGGATAACCCAGCGGCGTGCCGGGCAGCAGCGAGTATTCCGGGGGGAAGGCCGCGCCCCTCAAGCTGGTGGCGATGCCCAGGTGCAGGCACAGGTCGCCGTAGGTGGACTGGCCCACGTGCAGCGCGCCATCCACGTTGCGCAGTATGTGGGTGTATTGCAGATAGCCGCCGAGTATCGTCAGCGGTATGACCAGCGCCAGCGGCAGCCACAGGGGCATGTCGGTGAAGCGGCGGGATCGGGGACGATTCCTTCCTATGAAAGCGCAGGTCCCGGCGATGGACGCCGCGACAGCGAGGCCGAGCAGCTGCGCGGCCCTGTCAAAGCGCAGCGCAAAGGCGAACAGCGCGGGCAGCCACATCATCATCACAAGACCTGCGCACAGTCCGAGCCACAGCCGCACGAGCCCGTCCCTGCGGCCCAGCAGGGCGTCCATCGTGACACAGCCGCACAGCAGGAAGCCGGCAAGTATCAGATATCCTGTCATAGAAAACCTCCGATATGGGAAACGATGAATTACACGCCCATTATAGCACCACGGACGATTGCCTGTAAAGGCGGCAGTTGCGTGAGGCCGTATAATCTTGCTGGTGGGTGACAACTTGAATATTTCAAAATAGTTCTGAATATATTGCTTAATTATTATAATATATTACATATTTATTACTATTTATGCAATGTGTGCGAAAATCTATGACTGAAATTAGATAATAGTGTGCATATATGCGGATATCTATTGAAATTTGGGAAGGGGTGCAGTAAAATTACCATAACTACCAATGCACGTGAAATACTGGAGGGGTTCAGCATGAACAGAGTTTTGAGCAGATTGGCTGTGCTTTTGATGGCCATCATGCTGTTGGCCTCTGTCTGCGCGTATACGGAAAGCCCGATCTCAACGACGGTGGTGATGCGCGTTTCCAGAATGACGCAGAACGCCGTGGTCAAGGCCGGCGAGGATCTGTCCATCGAAGTCGGCATAGACGGCGTCGAACCCACCCAATACCAGTGGTACTTCAACGATGTGCCCATCGAAGGGGCGAACCAGAAGGTTTTCAACATCGTCAACGCGAAGCCGGAGAACACCGGCGTCTACCGCATGGATGCCTTTGACGCAAATGGGAAGATGCTGGTGAGCATGGACATCTCAGCCCGCGTGCTGGAGGATACCGTTCCCCAGGCCGGCGACCGTTCGATGCCCGTGGGTGTCGCCTTCGCGGCCATCCTGCTGTGCTCGGGCGCGCTGGTGCTCCTGCTGAAGCGCCGCGCCAGGGCGTGAACGACACATAAAGCCTATTGATTTTAAGGGGCGTCCGTGTGACGCCCTAAATTAATGCCCATACACAGGAGGTTCCATGAGCAAGCCCTTTGAATTTGAACTATTGCACGTCTGCAAGCAGACCGGGGCGCGTCGCGGGCGGCTGCACACCCCCCACGGCGTGATCGAGACGCCGGTGTTCATGCCCGTGGGCACCCAGGCCAGCGTCAAGACCATGACTCCGGAGGAGTTGAAGGACTGCGGCGCTCAGATCATACTGTCGAACACCTACCACCTGCACCTGCGCCCGGACGAGGACCTGGTGCAGAGGGCGGGCGGCCTGCACAGCTTTATGCACTGGGACAGGCCGATCCTGACCGACAGTGGCGGGTTCCAGGTGTTTTCGCTGGCCGACCTGCGCAAGGTGGAGGAGCGCGGCGTGCAGTTCCGCAGCCATCTGGACGGCTCGAAAATGTTCATCGGGCCGGAGGAATCCATCGCCATACAGCAGGCCCTGGGCTCGGACATCATGATGCAGTTCGACGAGTGCTCGCCCTATCCCTGCGACTACGACCAGGCCAAACAGGCCATGGGGCGCACACTGCGCTGGCTGGAGCGCTGCATGAAGGCGTGGACCCACGAACACCAGGCGCTGTTCGGCATCGTGCAGGGGGCGTTTTACGCCGACCTGCGGGTGGAGTGCGCCAAGGAGATGGCCAAGCTGGACCTGCCGGGCTACGGCATCGGCGGCCTGTCCGTGGGCGAGCCCAAGGAGATCATGTACGACATGCTGGAGCGCATGATGCCCTACATGCCCCAGGGCAAGCCCCGCTACCTGATGGGCGTGGGCTCGCCGGACTGCCTGATCGAGGGCGTGCTTCGGGGCGTGGACATGTTCGACTGCGTGCTGGCCACCCGCGTGGCCCGAAACGGCACCGTGTTCACCCACGACGGCCGCCTGGTGGTGCGCAACGCGAAGTACGCCGAGGACTTTACCCCCCTCGACCCGGATTGCGATTGCTACGCCTGCAAAAACTACACCCGCGCCTACATCCGCCACCTGTTCAAGGCGGGAGAGATACTCGCCCTTCGGCTGAACAGCATCCACAACATCTACTTCCTGACGAAGATGATGGCGCAAATGCGCGCCGCCATCGAGGCCGACAGCCTGATGGACTGGGCCAACGAATTCTACGCCAGGCATGGGCGAGGGAATTGGTGAGGCAACAATTGATCGATCGAGCCCCGCTCGATCGATCAGTATTTGCTTCCCCGAACAGTTACCGAAAATTTACATCCTATCGCCTTATTTTATCCGTCGAAAAGTTGTAATTCTCCCCGGACTCGGTTATAATTGTATTGTTTCACAAGCATGCAAAGGAGATAATCGTAATGTTCACGAATCTGTTAAACCTGTTGGCAGAGGCTGGTCAGTCCGTTTCCGTCGCCACCGGCGAAGCCGCTGCCGCGACCACGACCACAACCACGACGACCGCTGCCACGGCCGCTGACGGCGCAGCCGCGGCCGCAGCCGGCACCGGCAGCCTGATCAGCACCGTCGTGATGATGGTGGCCATGATCGCCATATTCTATTTCCTGCTGATCCGTCCTCAGAGGAAGAAGGACAAGCAGGTGAAGGACATGCTGTCCGCCCTGAAGGTGGGGGACAGGATCTGCACCATCGGCGGCCTTTACGGCACCATTGCGGCCCTGAAGGACGACACCGTCACCCTGACCATGGGCTCCCTGCAGAACACCATCGTCATCGCCCGCTGGGCCGTCCGCTCGGTGGAGAACGTGGCGCTGGAGAACGACGCCGAACCCCAGATCTGATCGCGACAGCGATGAAACAATTTGCGCCGCCGGGAATGTGTTCCCGGCGGCGCAAATTGTTTTTGGACATTACATGCTCGCACGATAAATCGCCAGCATGTCCGACTCGTGCAGCAGCCTGGCGGAGCCCTTCGCGCCGCCGACGCCGATGGCGCACTTGTGGGCCATTTCCTTCAGCTCGTCCTCGGTGGGGGTTACGCCCAGCTCGCGCAGGTGGGTGGGCATGTGGATGCGGCGGTAGAAGGCCTCCGTCGCCTCGATGCCTTTCACGGCGATTTCCTCGTCGGTCCCGACGGCCTCCACGCCCATCACGTTCACGGCGAACTGCCTGAAGCGGGGCAGGCAGTCCCTGTAGACGTACCGCGCCCAGCTGCCCCAGATGGCGGTGAGCCCCGCCCCATGGGCCACGTCGTACAGGCCGCCCAGCTCGTGCTCCAGCTTGTGGGTCATCCAGTCGCCCCCGTCGCTGCCGAAGCCGGTCAGGCCGTTGTGGGACAGGCTGCCCGCCCACATCACCTCGGCCCGGGCGTCGTAGTTCTTCGGGTCCTTCACCAGGATCTCGGCGTTGGTCATCACCGTGCGCAGCAGGGCCTCGGCGATGGCGTCGGTCAGCTGCATGGTGGCCCCGCCCGTGAAGTAGCGCTCCATGGTGTGCATCATGATGTCCGCGCAGCCGCAGGCGGTCTGGTAGTCGGGCAGGGTCATGGTCAGCTCCGGGTTCATAAGCGCGAATTTCGCCCGCCCGAAGTCGCTGCTGTAGCCCCGCTTGACCAGGCCCTCCTCCTTGGTGATGACCGAGGAATCGCTCATCTCGCTGCCCGTGGCGGACAGGGTCAGTATCACGCCCAGGGGCAGGCAGCCTTCGGCCTTGCGCTTGCCGTCGTAGAAATCCCAGACGTCGCCGCCGTTGTATACGCCGTAGCCGATGGCCTTGGCGCTGTCGATGGCGCTGCCGCCGCCCACGGCCAGCAGGAAGTCGACGCCCTCCCGCCTGCACAGCTCGATGCCCTCGTATACCAGGCTCAGCCGGGGGTTGGGCACCGCGCCGCCCAGGCTGACGTAGGCGATGCCGGCGGCGTCGAGGGTATCGGTGACCCGCTTCATCAGGCCTGAGCGGATGACGCTGCCCCCGCCGTAGTGGATCAGCACCTTCGTGCCGCCGAACGTGCGGATCATCTCGGCGACCTTCAGCTCGGTGTCCCTGCCGAAGAGCACCCTTGTGGGGGCGTAGTATTTGAATGGAAACATGCTGTCGACCTCCTCGTTATATAAATGGCTTTGTTGACAACGCTGACAAAACAGTTTATACTATATATACTCTGAAGTTTACCCAAAGTCAATAGCTTTAAAAAAATAATGGGTACAAGAGATACCGTATAATAACAGGAGGCAGTTTTATGGGCGTTTTTTCCAAATTCCAGCGGTTCCACGAGGCCGGGGAAGCCGCGAATGTCAACAACGTCGAGCGCTTCGGCGAGCCGGACCATTCCCTGTTTACCTCGTCAAAGGTTTTCTCGCTGCACCACCACATCGACATCACCGACGCCCAGGAGCGGGTGGTCTACGAGGCAAACAGCAAGTTCTTCTCGATCAGGGACAAGACGGACATCGTGGACGCCCAGGGCAGCCAGGTCGCCCACATCGAGCGCAAGGTTTTCTCGTTGCACGAGCGCCATATCGTCACCATGGCCGACGGCCAGACCTTCGAGGTTTCCAACGAATTGTTTCACCTGATCAAGGATATCACCAACATCGAGGGGCTGGGCTGGCAGCTTCGGGGCAATATCGTAGGCCTCAATTTCGAGCTGTACGACGAGAGTGAGCGCATCGTCGCCGTGATCGGGCAAAAGATGATCTCCCTTCACGACAAATACTGCATCGACATCTACCGCCCGGAGAGCGAAAAGACCGTGGTGGCGATACTGGTCACGCTGATCCACATGATGAAGGATCGCGCGAACAGCGCGTCGTCTTCCTCCGGCTCCTCCAGCTCCTCCAGCAACGGCTGATCGAAGGAGAAGTGAAAGAAACCTATGAAATGCTTTGAAGCCGTCAGGGACTTCCCCGGCAATGTCGGCCTGTATTATCGCGCGCTGGGGCAGGCACGGGAGGAAACCCACAACCCGGACCTGCCCCTGGTCGCCGCCAGCGTCATCAAGATCCCAATTATGGTGACGGCGTTCCGGGACATCGCCGCAGGCGAGCTGGATGAGAATGAGATCGTCACCATAAAGCGCGAGGACAAGATGCCCTCCTGCGGGGCGCTGACCTACATGCACGACGGGCTGGAGGTGACGCTGTCGGACCTGATCACGCTGATGATCATTCTCAGCGACAACACGGCCACCAACCTGCTGATCGACCGGCTGACCCCGGATCACGTCAACCGGACGATGGAAGATTTGAACATCCCCGGCATCGCGCTGCGGCGCAGGCTCTTCGAGCCGGAGCTCTCTGCCCGGGGCATTCAGAATACCGTCACCGCCCGGGGCATCGGCACGCTGCTGGAGCGCATGGCGACGGGGACGCTGCTGGGCAAGGACGTCGACGAGCGCATGATCGACATACTGCTGAACCAGCGGCTGAACGGAAAGCTGCCCTTCTACCTGCACGGCAAGGGCATCCGCTGCGCCCACAAGACCGGCGAGGACGACGACATCACCCACGATGTGGGCATCATCTACACAGAAAGGCCGTTCGTGCTCTGCATGCTGTCCAACGGCGTGGATGTGCCCGCCTTCGAGCGATTGATGCAGGATACGGCGCGGGCGCTCGCCTTCGGGGAGTGTGCGCCGTGAACGTCGAACTGGCGCGGTCCCGCTGCTGGGTGGAGATCGACCTGGACGTCGTCGAAGCCAATTATCGCTCCGCCAGGGCCCTCTGCGGCAGGGAGGTGCAGGTCGTTCCCGTGCTGAAGGCGAACGCCTATGGCCTCGGCGCGGCGGCGCTGTCCCGGCTGCTGTACGGCCTCGGCGCGCGGCTGTTCGCCGTCGCTGAGTTGGGCGAAGCGCTGGAGGTCAGGCGGGCCTGCGGCGGCGACGCGCTGGTGCTGGGCATGATCGCGCCGGGGCAGACGGAGACTGCTGTACGGGAGGACGTGGTCGCCACCGTCTATGACATTGACCAGGCGCGGCAGTTGGACACCTCGGCAGCGCGCGTCGGCAGGAAGGCCAGGGTCCACGTCAAGCTGGATACCGGCCTGCACCGCCTGGGCTTCGCCCCGGACCGCATCGACGAGCTCGACGCGGTCTTTGAGCTGTCCCATATCCGGGTGGAGGGACTGTTCACCCACCTGGCGCTGCGCGAGGACAGCGCGGACGCCGAACAGATCGAGCGCTTTCTGAGGGTGGTGAAGGCCCTGAGGGCGCGGGGGAGGGACTGCGGCATGCTGCACGCCTGCGACAGCATCGGCATGGTCCGCCATCCCCGGTGGCGCTTCGACGCGGTGCGCATCGGCGCCTGGCTGTACGGCGTGGTGCCCAGCCGCTATCCCAACGCCAACGGGGAATGCCGCCTGCCCGTGCGGTTCATGACCAGGGTGGTCCAGGTCCGGCCCGTGGCGAGGGGGGAATACCTGGGCTACGACGAGACCCATCCGCTGGAGCGGGATCGGCTGATCGCCACGCTGGCGGCCGGCTATGCCGACGGCTACCCGAGGGTGAACAGCGTGGGGGAGGTATGCATCCGCGGAAGGCGCGCGCCGATCGCGGGACTTCTGTGCATGGACCAGATGACCGTGGATGTCACGGATATTCTCGGCGTTCGACCCGGCGACGAAGTGACGCTGCTCGGCGACGGCATAACGCTCGAAGCGTATTCCGCCTGGACAGGCGCCCACCGCAACGAAGCCCTGACCCGCATCGGCCGGCGCGTGCCAAGGGTGTATACCCGGGGCGGAGCGGTGGCAGAGATTGGGTAAATCAATGAAAGAGGAAGTGACATGAACATGATCAAGCCCAAGCCGTTGCGGCGGGGGGATACCATTGGCCTGGTGGGCATATCCGGCGCGTTCCACGAGCCGGAGACCCGCTTTGGAAAGATGTTGGAGGCCATCGACGCCCTGGGCTATAAGGTCATCGTGGGGGACACCTGCCGGGAGAAGTACGGCTATCTGTCCGGCACCGACGCTTCCCGGGCAAAGGGCCTGGACCGGATGTTCCGTGACGACCGGGTGGACGCAGTGGTCTGCATGCGCGGGGGCTACGGCGTGACACGCATGCTGGACCTGGTGGATTTCGACGTGATCCGCGCCAATCCGAAGCTCCTGCTGGGCTATTCGGATATCACCGCGCTACACACTGCCATCCATCAAAAGGTCGGCATGGTGACCATCCACGGCCCGATGCCCGACTCGGCCTGGATGGAATTCGACGACTTCAGCCGCCGGAGCATGCTGCGGGCGCTGACCAGCACCGAGCCGCTGGGAACGCTGTTCAACCCCGAGGGCATGGCCCCCCAGTGCTTTGCTCCGGGCCGCTGTGAGGGCCGGCTGGTTGGCGGGAACCTGTCGCTGATCGCCGCCCTCTGCGGAACCCCCTACCAGTTGGATACCGAGGGCAAGGTGCTGCTGCTGGAGGACGTGGGCGAACACATCTACCGACTGGATGGCATGCTCACCCAGCTGCGCCATGCGGGCCTGTTTGAGAAGTGCGTCGGGGTGGTGCTGGGAGGGTTCACCAGATGCACCGAGGAATATGTGGACTACGCCCTGCACCTTGATGATGTCATTCGGGACATCATCGTGCCCGCCGGCAAGCCGGTGCTGGGGAACCTGTCCATCGGCCACACGCCCGTCAAGATCACCGTGCCCCTGGGCGTGAACTGCGCCGTGGACGCCGAGGCCGGTACGCTGACGATCACCGAGGCAGCCGTGGAAGATTAACCAACAACAATCACCGGCCGTCGGAGGCATCCGATGGCCGGTGATTGATTTCAGTCCAGCATCTCCATCCGGTCCAGCACCAATGCCGCCTGCATGGCCACGCCGATGGGCAGGCAGCGCTCGTCGGGGACGAAGTTAAGGCTGTGGAGGGGCGGGGCGGGCTGGGCGGAGGCGCAGCCCAGGTGCCAGAACGCGCCGGGCACCTTTTCGACAAAAAAGGAGAAGTCCTCGCCGCCCATGCTGGGATATTCCCGGAAGGCGGCGTTTTCCGTTCCCAACAGCTGTCGGCCAATGCGCACAACGCGCTCCGCTTCGGCGGGGGTGTTCATCAGGGCGGCGTAGCTGGGGACGATCTCCAGGTCGATGGTCGTTGCGCAGGTCGCCGCCACGCCGTCGCAGATTTCGCGGATCCGCTGCTTCAGCTTCGCGCGCAGGGCCGGGTCGGCGGTGCGCATCGTGCCTTTGATCTCCACGCGGTCGCAGACGATGTTCGGCGCGTTGCCGCCTCGGATGACGCCCAGGGAGACCACCGCGCTCTGAAGCGGCGAGGTGCTCCTTGAGACCACGGTTTGCAGCGTCATGATCAGCTGGGCGGCACACACGATGGCGTCCACGCCCTGGTGGGGCCGGGCTGCGTGGGAGGCAATCCCGTGAACCACGATGTTCAGCTCGTCGGTGGAGGCGTTCAGGCAGCCGGGTCGGGTGTCGAGCTGCCCCACGTTCATATAGGGCTGCACGTGCAGACCGTAGACGGCATCCACACCCTCCATGACCCCGGCGGCGACCATGGGCATCGCGCCGCCCACCGTCTCCTCGGCGGGCTGGAACAGCAGCCGCACATTGCCCCGAAGGCTTTTCTTCATATCGTTGAGCAGTTTTGCAGCCCCCAGCTGCACGGTCATGTGCATGTCGTGGCCGCAGGCGTGCATCCAGCCCTCGTGCGCCGAGCGGAAGGGGCAGCCCTGGGGCTCGGTGACGGGCAGAGCGTCCATATCCGCCCGAAGGGCCACGGTCGGCCCGGGGTATTCGCCGTGGATATCCGCCACGATCCAAGTGCGGTGGGTCTCAAAGGGAATGCCCATCGCTGTCAGCTGGTGCATCAGAAGGGCCTGGGTCTTGAATTCCTGGAAGCCGTTCTCGGGAACACGATGAAGCGCTCGGCGGGTCTCGACCAGCCAGGGCGCGATTTGTTGGGCTTTATCATACAGGTCGTTTACGGTCATGGTGTATCTTCCTTTGCAATCACAGATGGCATGCCACAAAATGCCCCCTTGAAATCTCACGCATGTCGGGCATGGCCTCCCGGCACACCGGCTTGCAGCAGCGGCAGCGGGAGGCAAAGGGGCAGCCGGGGGGCGGGTCGATGGGCTGGGGGACGTCGCCTTGCAGCACGATGCGCCGGGTCTGGGCGGCGAGGTCCGGGTCGGCGATGGGCACCGCGGACATCAGCGCCTGGGTGTAGGGGTGCTGCATGTTGGAATACAGCTCCTCCACCTCCGCCAGCTCCACCATGTGACCCAGGTACATCACGCCCACCCGGTGGGAGATGTGGCGCACCATCGAGAGGTCGTGGCTGACGAACAGGTAGGTCATGCCCATCTGCGCCTGCAGCTCCTCCAGCATGTTGATCACCTGGGCCTGTATGGACACGTCCAGCGCGGAGATCGGCTCGTCGCAGACCACGAATTCCGGGCGCATGGCCAAGGCGCGGGCGATGCCGATGCGCTGGCGCTGGCCGCCGGAGAACTCATGGGGATAGCGGTTCAGGTGGTCCTGCTTCAGGCCGACCTGCGCCACCAGCTCCCGGACACGGGCGTCGATATCCGCCTGGGGCACCTGCTGCAGCTTCATCGGCTCGGCGATGATGCTGGATACCGTCATGCGGGGGTTCAGCGAGGCGTAGGGGTCCTGGAAGATCATCTGCATTTTGCTGCGGTAGGGCTGCACTGCCTTTTCGTCTAGGTCCGTGATGTCGGTGCCCCGGTAGATGACCTGTCCGCCCGTGGGCCGGTACAGCCGCACCAGCGCCCGGCCGACGGTGGTCTTGCCGCAGCCCGATTCGCCCACCAGGCCGAAGGTCTCGCCGGGGTACAGGCTTAAGCTCACGCCGTCCACGGCCTTCAGCTGCCTGCGCCTGCCGAAGATGTTGTTGCCGACGGGGAAGTACATCTGCAGGGACTTGGCTTCGATCAGGGGCTGGTCCATGGTCAATCCTCCCTCGTTACTTTCGGCGCCTTCGGGTGCATCAGGTGGCAGGCGACGCGGTGGGTCTCGCTCAGCGCCGTCTCCGGGGGCATGTAGGCCCGGCACACGGGCATGCAGTAGCGGCACCGCGGCGCGAAGGGGCACCCGGCGGGGGGCAGGAGCATGTCCGGCGGCGTGCCGTGGATGGGAACCAGCTTTTCGCCCCGCTTCTGGTGGACCTTCGGTATGGAGTTCAACAGCCCCCAGGTATAGGGGTGCCTGGCGCCGTAGAAGATCTCCCGAACGTCGCCCTGTTCGCAGATGGTGCCGCCGTACATCACCAGGATCCGGGAGCACATGCTGGCGATCACGCCCATGTCGTGGGTGATCATGATGATGGAGGCCTGGGAATCCCGCTTCAGCCCCTGCAGCAGCTCCAGGATCTGGGCCTGTATCGTCACGTCCAGGGCCGTGGTGGGCTCGTCGGCGATGATCAGCTTGGGCGCGCATGCGATGGCGATGGCGATCATCACCCGCTGCCGAAGGCCGCCGGACAGCTCGTGGGGATACTGCTTCAGCCGGGCCTCGGGGTTGGGGATGTCCACCTGGCGCAGCAGCGCCAGCGCCTTCTCACGGGCGCTGGCCTTGTTCATGTTTCGGTGGATCTTCAGGGGCTCCGTCAGCTGGTTTTCCACGGTGAACAGCGGGTTCAGGCTGGTCATCGGGTCCTGGAAGATCATGCCGATCTCGCTGCCGTGCAGCTTGCGCATTTCTTTTTTGCTCAGCCCTGAGATTTCCCTGCTGTCGAAGGTGATGGAATCCGAGGATATTTCCGCATTGTACGGCAGAAGCCCCGTCACCGACAGCATGGTCACGCTTTTGCCGGAGCCGGATTCGCCCACGATGCCCAGGGATTCCCCCTGGGCCAGGTGGAAGGATATGCCGCGCACGGCCTGTACGGTGCCCACGCCGATGTGAAAGGACGTATTCAGGTTCTTGACTTCCAACAGGCTCATGGGCGTGCCTCACTTCTTCAGGCGCGGGTCCAGCGCGTCGCGCAGGCCGTCGCCGATAAAGTTGAACGAAAACATGGTCACGCAGATGGCGATGACCGGGAACAGCATCAGGTGGGGGTACATCTGCATCACAGGGATCGCGGCGTTGGCCAGAGAGCCCCAGGAGGCCCTGGGGGCCTGGATGCCGATGCCCAGGAAGGAGAGGAAGGCCTCGGAGAAGATCGCGCCGGGAATCAGGAACGCGGTGGACACGATGATGGGCCCCATGGCGTTTGGGATCAGGTGCTGGATCAGCAGGTGCCAGGTGCTCACCCCGGCCAGACGCCCGGCCAGCACGTACTCCGAGTGCTTCAGGTGCATGACTTCGCTGCGCACCACGCGGGCCGTGCCGATCCAGCTGGTGAAGCACAGCGCCAGGATCACCGAGCCCATGTTGGAGCCGAAGATCAGCATGATCAGTACGATGTACAGCAGGCTCGGCAGGCTGGAGAGGATGTCCACGATGCGCATCAGCACCATGTCCACCCGTCCGCCCAGGTAGCCGGAAAGCCCGCCGTAGAGCACGCCGATCAGGAAATTGATGGCCGCAGCCACGAAGCCGATGGTCAGCGAGATGCGCGCGCCGTACATGATGCGGATGAACTGGTCGCGCCCCAACTGGTCGGTGCCGCAGGGATGCTGCAGGCTGGGCCCGGCGTTCATGTTCATATAGTCCGAGCCGTCATAGGTGTAGGGGGAGACCATCGGCATGACGATGCACATCAGGGTCATGATCACGATGACCACCAGCCCGACCACGGCGAGCCTGTCCCGGCGGAAGCGCTGCCACACGTCGTGCCAGTAGGTGGTGCTGGGACGGGGGATGTCCTCGGCGTGGCTCTCGTCGATGCCGATGACGAACATCTCCTCCGGCAGGGATGCATAGGCGTCGTTGTCCAATATCTGAACGCTCAAAGGGTTGTTTCCTCCTTGGAATTCCGATGTAGCGGCGCCTAATAGGCGCCACATGGCGGCAGGTTGCCGCCGCTGCGGGTTAGCGGTACAGGATGGCGGCAGGTTGCCGCCGCTACGGACACGTCATTCGTTCGCCAGCTTCACGCGGGGATCGACGATGGCCAGCAGTATGTCGCTGACGAGGTTGCAGATCACCACGAACAGGCCGAAGAAGATCACGATGCCCATGATCATCGTATAGTCCCGGTCGGAGATGCTGCGCACGAAGTAATAGCCCAGCCCGGGGATGGCGAAGCGGCTCTCCACGACGAAGGAGCCCGTCAGCAGCCCGGCCACCAGCGGGCCGAGGTAGGTGATGATGGGGGTGAGGGCGTTTTTCAGCGCGTGCTTGGCCACCACCATCAGCTCGCTGACGCCCTTGGCCCGCGCCGTGCGGATGTAGTCCTGCTCCAGCGCCTCCAGCATCGACGAGCGGGTCTGCCGTGCGATGTAGGCGATGGGGTTCATGGAAAGGCAGACCACCGGCAGTATGTAGCAGGCCCAGCTGTCCAGCCCGTAGGTGGGCAGCCACTTGAGCTTGACCGAGAAGAGGTAGCTCAGCAGCAGCGACAGCACGAATACCGGCACCGATATGCCTACGGTGGCCAGCGCCAGGGTGGCCATGTCGGCCGCCTTGCCCCGGTGCAGCGCGGCGATGAGCCCCATCGGTATGCCGATGAGCAGCGAGAACAGCACCGCCAGGCCGCCCACCTGGGCGGAATAGGGGAAATGGCCGGCAATCTTCTCCCGCACCGTGCCCACCGTCTTGTAGCTGATGCCCAGGTCGCCGTTCAGCAGGTTTTTCCAGTAGGTCAGGTACTGCTGCCACACCGGCTGGTCCAGCCCGTAGCTGGCGGCGATGCGCTCGAGCACCTCCGGGGGCACGTTCTTTTCCTCCGAGGGGCTGAAGGGGCCGCCGGGCATGGCGTGCATCATAAAGAAGGCCACGGTGATCAGCACGACCATCGTCAGCACGCCGGCCAGCAGCCGCTTGATGACGTATTTCAGCATGGTATGCCTCCGATACGATTCTATCCTTTATATAAGCTCCATTTTACACCCTCGGGCCCGATAAATGCAATCAAAAACGGTTGCGATTGCATATTTAATATAAATTAAACAGTGAAAGGGCAAATACCGATTGAAATAAGCATAATAATTATCGGAACGATTCAAAAGCGAGGGATTTGCACCTTGACAGGACGGAGGCGTATGGTTTAATATAAGCGTATCGACGTCAGGTAATGCTGACGGAGAATCCATTGAAGGAGGAACCCGCAATGAAGAAATGCTTCTCGATGCTTCTGATCCTGGCGCTGGCTATTGCCATGCTGTCCGTGCCCGCGATGGCGGAGGGCAACATGGTCATCACCGCCATCGCCGACGATCCCCAGCAGATGGACCCGACCCTCAATTCCTATTCCCGCTCCTCCCAGGTGCTGCAGAACCTGTTCAAGGGCCTGTACAAGCTGGACGCGGACGGCGCGACCATGGTGCCCGCCATGGCCGAAAGCGTCGAGATCTCCGAGGACCAGAAGACCTACACCTTCACCCTGCGCGAGGGCCTGAAGTGGTCCGACGGCTCCGACCTGACCGCCTACGACTTTGAGTACTCCTGGCTTCGCGTGCTGGACCCCAACGTGCTCAGCAAGGCTGCCAGCGACATGTGGATCGTGAAGAACGGCAAGGAGTTCTACGACGGCGCCTGCGCCGCCGACGAAGTGGGCATCAAGGCCACCGACGAACGCACCTTTGTGGTCGAGCTGAAGGACGTGACCCCCTGGTTCCTGATGCTGACCTCCACCACCACCTTCCTGCCGGTCTCCAAGGCCGCCGTCGAGGCCAATGAGAAATGGGCCTGGAGCCCCGAGACCTACGTCTGCAACGGCCCGTACATGCTCAAGGAGTACGCGTCGCTGGACAAGATCGTGATGGTCAAGAACCCCAACTACTACAACGCCGATGAAGTCAAGCTGGATGGCGTGCAGTATTCCATCATCCCCGAGACGGCCACCGAGCTGCTGGCCTACAAGAACGGCGACATCAACGTCTCCATCAACCTGGATCAGCAGGGCATCAGCGATTACGCCGGTACCGAGGAGCTGACCCAGCTGCCCCGCATCGGCATCCAGTACTGCGACTTCAACACCAAGCTGCCCGAGTTCTCCGACAAGCGGGTGCGCCAGGCCTTCGCCATGGCCGTGAACCGCGCCGTGCTGCTGCAGGCCATGGGCTCGGTGGAGCGGCCCGTATACGGCTTCGTGCCCTACGCCCAGCCTTCCCTGACCGACCCGGCCAAGAGCTACCGCGACATCGCCGGCGACATGTTCGCCGAGGACGTCGAGGCCGCCAAGACGCTGATGGCCGAGGCCGGCTATCCGAACGGCGAGGGCTTCCCGACCATCACCATCAAGGTGCAGAACAACACCCAGCAGGGCATACTGGCCCAAGTGCTGGGCGACATGTGGAAGACCAACCTGGGCGTCAACTACGAGATCCAGAGCCGCGAGTCCTCTGTGTACTGGGACGAGCTGGACGCCGGCGACTTCTCCGTGGACCGCAACGGCTACACCTGCGACTACGCCGATCCCTCGGCCAACCTGAAGATCTTCATCACCGGCTCCAACGCCTACGAGAACGGCTGGGACGACCCGGTCTACGACGAGATGTTCAACAACACCCTGTCCATGACCGACCCCGCCGAGCGCGAGGCCGCCCTGATCGAGGCGGAGAAGTACCTGGTGGACCAGATGCCCGCCATGCCCGTGATGTCGATGGAGACCCAGTTCCTGGTCAAGCCCGATGTCAAGGGTGTGATCGCGAATCCCATCGGCCATGTGAACTTCGAGTACGCTTCCATCGGCTGATCGCATCCGCAGGGGAAGCACTCAAAAACACGCAGGGGCGGCATATTGCCGCCCCTGCGTGTTTGCTGATAAATCAGTATTTGCCTTTTTCCCGTCACTGTGGTAGAATGAAAGAATCCGTTGTATAAAATGCATGACGAGGAGTAAAGCCCGTGACTTCCGTTTTGGAGATTATAAAAGACGTCTATAACATCTATCTGAACAGGCTGGTGCCCCGGGCGTCGGCGGCGCTGTCCTATTACCTGACCATGACCATCTTCCCCCTGATCATCTGCCTGTACGCGCTGTTTGGGCAGAACTACCAGGTGGCGATGAACGTGTTCAACTACCTTGAACAGTTCCTGACGCCCTCGGCGGACGAGCTGATCAAGTCCTTCCTGATGCACGTCGCCGGCACCAGCGGCCGCACGGTGCTGATCGCGGCGATCACGATGCTGGTGGTCTCCGCCTCCGCGGCGGTCCGCGTGCTGCAGGGGACCATCAATGAGATGCAGGGCGGTCACCGCTTTCGCGCCATGACGGACTTCCTTGTCAGCTTCGCGCTGGCGGTGGCGCTGCTGCTGGCGGTATACCTTTCGATGGTCGTGCTGCTCACCGGACGCCGGTTCCTGGATTGGCTGCAGCAGAGCTTTTCAATCAACGTGACCGATGCCTGGTGGATATCGGCGCGATTCATGCTGCTGGGCGGCGTCGCGTTTTTGCTGTTCTGGGGCATTTTCGGCTTCACCCGACCCCGAAACGACAAATACCTGGTGCTGCCCGGCGCACTGCTGGCGACGGCGGGCGTGGTGCTGATGAGCACACTGTTTTCCCGGCTGATCGCCTCCTCGGCCCGGTATTCCCTGGTGTATGGGTCGCTGGCCTCGCTGATCCTGCTGATGCTGTGGCTGTATCTGATCTGCCAGGCGATATTCGTCGGCGCGGCGCTGAACATCGCCCTTCGGGACAGGAAGGCGCGACGGAAATCACAAAAAACCACCGCGTGAATCGCGGCGGTTCAGACGGGACATGATCCAGTTATAAACAACCTGCCGGTATTGCCGGCAGGTTGTTTATAACTGTTATTCATCCAATGCCTTCGTGGCCCGGTCAAACAGTGCCTCCACCTTCGCGTCGGGGGCCGGAGTGACCAGGGAGACGACTATGGCGGCGAGCAGGCTGGCGACAAAGCCGGGGATGATCTCATACAGGCCTGTGCCCTTCAGCAGGGCCAGCCACAGGATGTCCACCACTGCGCCGACCAGTATGCCGGCTACCGCGCCGCCGAAGTTCAGCCGACGCCAGAACAGGCTGAGCAGTATGGTCGGGCCGAAGGCGGCGCCGAACACGCCCCAGGCGTTCTCCACCAGGCCCATGATGGTGCCGCTGTTGGGATTGGAGGCGACGATCAGCGCGATCACGGCGATGATGATGACCACCATGCGGCCCGCCCACAGCATCTCCCTGTCGGAGGCCTTCTTGCGGAACACGGGCTTGTAGACGTCGCTGGCGAAGGCCGAGGCCGAGGCCAGCAGCTGGGAATCGGCGGTGGACATCGATGCGGCCAGTATGGCCGAGAGCAGTATGCCGGAGATCAGCGCCGGGAAGATGGCGCGGGTCATCTGGATGAACACGGTGGCGGAGTCGGTAATCTCTATGATGCCCCTGGAGGACATAACACGACCCACCGCGCCGGCGGCGACGGACATGGTCAGTATGATCAGCGTCCAGGAGATGCCGATCACGCTGGACTTGCGCAGCTCCTTCTGGGAGCGCACCGACATGAAGCGGATGATGATGTGGGGCATGCCGAAGTAGCCCAAGCCCCAGCCCAGGCCGGAGGCGATCTCCCGCCAGTCCCGGGCGAAGTGCCAGTAGTTCTCGGGCAGCTCGGTCACGGTCTGGGCCGTGCTGCTGTTGATGATCCCCAGCGCGAAGATCGGCGCGATCAGCAGCGCCGCCAGCATCAGCAGGCCCTGGAAGAAGTCGGTCCAGCACACGGCGGAGAAGCCGCCCAGGAAGGTATAGCCGATGATGATGGCCGCCGCCAGGTACATGGCCACGGTGGCGTTCATGCCGATGACGGTGTTGAACAGCGTGCCGCAGGCCTTGATGCTGGAGGCCGCGTAGATCGTGTAGGCGAATATGAAGATCACCGCGCAGATGATCTGCAAAGCCTTGCTCTTGGAAAGAAAGCGGTTGGTCAGGTACTGGGGGATGGTGATGGAGTCGTTGGCCTCGATGGAGAAGCGGCGCAGCCGCGGCGCTTCAAAGATCCAGCTCAGGGCGTAGCCAATGGCCAGGCCGATGGCGATCCAGGTCTGGCCCATGCCCGCAGCGTACACCGAGGCGGGCAGACCCATCAGCACCCAGGCGCTCATGTCGGAGGCGCCGGCGGAAAGCGCCGACACCCACGCCCCCATTTTCCTGCCGCCCAGGAAGTAGTCCTTCTCGTTGGCACCCTTGGAGCGCAGGAAGAAGTACACGCCGATGCCGATCATGAACACGAGATAGATGATAAAGACGATCAGTTCTGTTACATTCATATTGATCTCCCCATCCAATGTAATATCAATTTTATTATACAATATCGATATGAATATTCAACGATTTAGCAGTTTATCAGAGTAAAATTATAATTAATTCTGGCATTGATTTGTCGGGACTGTCATAGGATTGAAAAAACGACGAGGGGGATGTTTCATGGGAAAGCGCAGGGGACAGGCGATGGGTTCGATACTGAAGGGACTGCTTTGCGCCGTGGCGCTGACACTTTTGCTGATGGTGGGGGTCGCGGCGCTGGCGCTGGGCGTTCGCGTCTCCGACAGCGCGCTGACGGCGCTGAACCAGGTGATGAAGCTGCTGAGCATACTGCTGGGCGTGACCGTAGCCGTGGGACGCGGCGGACAACGGGGCTTTCTGACAGGCATGACCGTCGCCATGCTGTACATGATCCTCGGCTACGGCTGCTATGTGGCGCTGGGTGGAAACGCCTTCGTCGTAACGCAGATGCTGGGGGAGATACTGATCGGCGCGGCGCTGGGGGCCATCGCCGGGGCGGTGCTATCGAACTTGCCCGCAGGAAGACGAAATCGGGCGGTCCAATGATAAGAAGAAAGCAGTCGGGCTTGCCGGCTGCTTTCTTCTTGTCGTTGGGTGCATTATTCAACGGTTACCCCCAGATCCTCAGGGCTCAGGGCTTCGGGCAGCAGCTCGCCAAGGGTCTTGACGGTGAAGCCCTTGCCGTACTGACCCACGATCACGGGCAGGCTCAGGTCGGAAAATTCCCGCAGCACCTGGCGGCAGATGCCGCAGGGCCAGGCGACGGCGGTGGAGCCCACCACCGCGATGGCGGCGAAGCGTCGGGCCCCGGCGGCGATGGCGCAGGACGCTGCGCAGCGCTCGGCGCAGATCGTCGCGCCGTAGGAGGCGTTTTCGAAGTTGCAGCCCTTGAAGGTCCTGCCGTCTTCAGTGAGGATGCAGGCGCCCACCTTGAAGTGGGAATAGGGGCTGTAGCTGTTCTGCATGGCCTCGCAGGCCAGCGCAAAGAGCTGCTCATGGGAGGGCGTTCCGCCCTCACGGGTGATGCCGACGGCGCTCAGGGCGCGCTCTTCCATGTTTCGCATGACGGTTTTCTCCTCCTCGTTCATATGGTCGTAGCCCATCAGGTGAAAGGCTGAATGGGCGGTGAGGTAGCCCAGCTCCCGCTGCAGCGAGTGGCCGTATTCCTCCGCCTGGGCGCGGGCGCGGCCGAGGTTGATCACGCAGTCGCCGAGGTTGGCGCAGTCCATGGCCGGGTCGTATTCCCGGCTGACGCGCCTGGGGCAATCCCGGGCGGTCTTGCCTTCGGGATAGGCGACGGTGGGGAAGGACAGCACGTCGGTGGGGCTGTCGATGCCCCGCGTATCCAGGTTCAGGGTCCGGATCTGCTCGTCGTCCACGATGCGCACGCAGAAGCCCGCGCCACTGACGCCCTCCGCATCAAAGCAGGCGTCCGCCACGCGCCCCAACAGCCCCTCCAGTCCCTCCATGCCCTCCGGCACGGGAATGTCCCATTGCAGTTCAATCGCCATCTGCCTGAGCCTCCTGTTCTTCCAGCCCCTCAACCCTCGGCGGTATGGCCACGTCCGGATATTCGATGCGCTCGTGGAATACGCCGGTGAGCACCGTTGAGAAGGCGCTGCAGATCTTCTCCAGGTCGTTGAAGGTCAGGTCGGATTCGTCCAGCTGGCCGTCGTTCAGCTTGTCCCGCACCAGCTTGCGGATCAGCGCCTCCACCTTCTCCGTGGTGGGCTCCGGGATGCTGCGGGCCGCGGCTTCGATGGTGTCGGCCAGCATCACGCAGGCAGCCTCCTTCGTGCGGGGGCGGGGACCTTCATAGCGGAAGGCGTTGATGTCCACGTTCTCGCTGCCATAGAGCTTGACGGCCTTGTCGTAGAAAAACAGCACGACGCCGTCGCCGTGGTGCTGGCGGATGATGTCCAGCACCGGGGCGGGAATGTGGGCCTTCTGGGCCATGGTGACGCCGTCCCTGGGGTGGGCGGTGAGGATGGCCACGGACACGCGGGGATCGGTGCGGTCGTGGGGATTGTCGCCCATCTGGTTTTCCTTGAAGTAGCTGGGGCGCTTCAGCTTGCCGATGTCGTGGTAATACGCGCCCACACGGGCCAGCAGCGGATTCGCGCCCACCGCGTTGGCGGCGGCCTCCGCCAGGTTGGCCACGATGATGGCATGGTGATAGGTCCCGGGGGCCTCCAGCAGCAGGCGGCGCAGCAGCGGCTGGTTCGGGTTGGACAGCTCGATCAGCTTGCTGTTGGTGGCCAGGTTGAATATGGACTCCAGCACCGGCTGCAAGCCGATGCAGAGTATGGCGCTGATGATGCCGCTGCTCATGGCCCACAGCGCGTTGGTCAGCACGTTGGCAAGGTCTGCGCTGTTCACAAGGCCGACGGCCAGCGTGCACAGGAAGTTGGATACGCCCACCAGAGCGCCGGCCAGCAGCATGGTCAGGCGCTGGCCCCGGCGGCCCAGCACTGAGAGTATGATCGGGCCGGAGGCCATGCCCATCAGCAGCACCGAGAACATCGTCACCGAGAACAGGCCGCTGCTGGCGTTGGTCAGCAGCGAGGCGATGAAGCCCAGGCCGATGTTCATATAGAGGGCGGAGCGCTGGTCGAACAGCACGGCCACCAGCATCAGTCCCAGGGATATGGGCATCATGTAGGCGTCGAACCGACTGAAGGCCAGGCACAGACCGGTGACCAGCACCGAGATCAGCCCCAGCAGCAGCAGCGTCCGGGGCGTCATGCGCTCGCGCAGGTAGCGGTGCAGGTACAGACCCACGCAGCCCATGATCACCAGCAGGACCAGCGCGATGCCGCCGATCAGCTGCACGTCCAGGGAATCCTCCTTCAACAGGCCCAGGGACGACAGCATCGCGTACTGGGCCTGGGTCACGATCTCGCCCCGGCGCACGATGACCTCGCCCTTTACGCAGGTCACGTTTTCCACGTCGTCCCGCGCCTTCTGGCGGTTGGCCTCGGTGGTCTCCTCGTCGATGAGCATGTTGGGCCGTATGCAGGCGCGGATCACGTTCATGGCGATGGAAACCAGCTCCGCGGAATAGCCGTTGCCGGCCAGCGAGCGGGCCAACCGGTTGATCGCAGTGGCCTCCTGGCCCTCCAGCAGCGTGGAATTCAGCGTCTCCCGAACGTCGATGATGGCGTCCTCGAACAGCTTGCGCAGACTGCCCTCGTCATAGGTCATCAGGGCGCGGTACTCCTCGGGGCTCAGGTTCACCGACAGGGACGCGTTCAGCGTGGACAGCTCGTCCTCGGTGATCCGGTCGGGATCGGGCCAGGCGCTGCCCCGCAGGGCGAACAGCGCGTCAAAGGTAGCCTGCATGTCAGAGGAGACGCTGCCAACCACGGAAAAGTCGATGCTCTTGTAGCTGGGCTCGACCGCAGCTGCCGCGGCGGCCCGGCGCTCCTCGGTGCCGACGGTGTCTATGACATCCTTGCTGGCGAGTATGTCCAGCGGCGCCGGCGACCCGACGTGTATGTCGTGCTGCTCCGGCGTGATGCCGATCACCAGCAGTCCCCCCAGCAACAGATACGTGGCGAAGATGATCAGCCCGTTCTTAAACACCGGGCCAAGGCGCGACATGCCCGTCTTGCTGAGCTTGTTCATGGTATCCTCCTGATTACAGCCTGAAGGCTACGGACGGTAGACGCGCCTCTGGCGCTCGTTGCGTTCGCTCTTCTGGGCGTGCTTCTCGTAGGCCTTGACGATGGCCTGCACCAGCTCGTGGCGCACCACGTCCCGGTGGGTCAGCTGCACGATGCCGATGTCCTTCACGTCCTTGAGCACCTCCAGCGCCTCCACCAGGCCCGAGCGCTTGCCCACGGGCAGGTCGATCTGGGTGACGTCGCCGGTGATGACCATCTTCGAGCCCATGCCCATGCGGGTCAGGAACATCTTCATCTGTTCCGAGGTGGTGTTCTGGGCCTCGTCCAGTATGATAAAGGCGTCGTTGAGGGTGCGGCCACGCATGTAGGCCAGCGGCGCCACCTCCACCGCGCCGCGCTCCAGCAGCCGCTGGTAGGCGTCCACGCCCAGCATCTCGTGCAGCGCGTCGTACAGCGGCCGCAGGTAGGGGTCCACCTTCTGGGCCAGGTCGCCGGGCAGGAAGCCCAGCTTCTCGCCGGCCTCCACCGCGGGGCGTGTGAGTATGATGCGCTCGATCTCCTTGTTTTTCAGGGCCACCACGGCCATGGCGATGGCCAGGTAGGTCTTGCCCGTTCCGGCGGGCCCCACGGCGAAGGTGGCGGTGTTGCCCTTGATGGCCTCGACGTACTGCTTCTGGCCCAGTGTCTTGCACTTCACCTGACGTCCCCGGTACGTGATGGCGATGACGTCCCGCATGATCTCGCCGATGCGGTCGGCCTTGCCCTCGGCGGCCAGGCCGATGGCATAGCGTATGCGCGTGCGGTCCACCGTCTCGCCCCGCAGCACGATCTCACCCAGCTTCTCCAGGGTCTCCCTGGCCAGCGCCACCTTGTCGGGGTCGCCGGACAGCGTGATCTCGCTGCCGTGGGCGTAGATTTCAACCCCCAGCTCCTCGCGGAAGAGGGGAATGTTCTCCTCGCGGATGCCGAACATGCCGATGAACTGCTCCGGCGATTCCACGCTCATGTGCTCGGTGTGGGACTGTTCGATGTTTTCCAAAGTGTTTAGCCTCCCTGTAATGCCTCCCGCGTTATCGCGGCGTCGGACTGTATCTCAATGACGGCCCTCGCGACGAGGACGCCGTCGATCATTTTATAATCCACCCAGCTGTCGCCGGGGGTGTATGTCTTCGGACCCTCCCGGACCAGCGCTGCCCGGGCGCTCGCCAGGGACAGCGTCCTTGCCCGCGCCTGTAGGGTCTCCCGGGGAATCTCCGATTCCTGCCGCAGGATCTCCACGTTCGTGAAGCGCTGGATTTCCAGCGGCACATACAATCCCCCGATGGGCAGGTACGCCAGTTCAGTGCGCTGTGACGGATAGGTCACGGCCCGGGCGATGGGCCATTCCATGCCCATCAGGGTGAGCTTTGCGCCGGTGGAGCGCCGACCGGTATCGACGGTGTCGGTCTGGGTCAGCGGCAACCGGGCCTCGCCGGAGAACCAGCTGCGCACGATCACCTCACCCAGCGCGCCGATGGGGCGCGTTGCTTCCTTCGTGGCCTGCTCCTCGCCCCGGATCAGCACCTGGCCCCGGCGCACGGCGTCCCCGGGCCTGACGCAAGCTGTGCCCGAGCGCACCACGACGCTGACGACGATGCCCTCCCGGGCGCAGACGAGGTCCCGCGCGGCATTCACGTCGTACAGGGCCGGGGCGGGGACCTCCGGCGCGGCCTCCACCAGCAGGCGCACGCCCTGGAGCCGGGCGCTCGCATAGCTGTAGCTTTCTGACCGGGCGAGCAGGCGCTGGGCGAGCAGGCCGGTGTCGATGCTTCGGCCGATCCCGGGCCGCACGCCCAGCGCGTCCAGCGACCGGGAAAGCGCGGCGGGATCGCCCGATGCGGCAAGCTCGCCGGTGAAGGCGATATCCACGATCCAGAGCCGGCTCAGGAACAATGCGCTCAGCGCCACCGCGCAGGCGATCCCGGCGACCAACGTGGCCCTCCGGCGGACAAAGCGGCGAAGGGCGCTGAAGCCCAGAAGGCGGATGACGCGCGCCTCCAGGCTGAAGCGCCGGCACAGGTCAAGCAGCAGCCGCGCGGACTGAGCGTCGCAGCGGACGACGAGGGCGCTGTCTTCGGCCAGCTGCACGTCGGCGAAGCGCGCACCCTTGGCCATGGCCCGGTCGATCAGCTTTTCGGGCATCAGGCAGCGGACCCGGACGGTGACTTCACCCCTCATCGGGCACGTCACCTCCCCGGCAGGGCAGCTCAAGGCGGCGGATGTCGCCCCGGATGATCACCGCGCCTGCCCTGGCGCAGCTGAGCGAAAGGCCGCTGCCCATCGCGCAGACGGCGCCCGCGCGGCTGTTCAGCACGATGCGGGTGTCGGTAAACGTCGCGATGCCGGTGTGGTTTTCCACCAGCACGCTGTGACCGCCCACGGCGGTGATCCTCGGGCAGCGCCCCGTCATGTCCTCTGTCCATTCCAGGGCAGGGGGATATCCGCGCCCCCGCCGCGGCGTTCGGGAAACGCGCTCAGCGTCCCTCACGCGCCGGGAAAAGCCCGGTTTTTTCATGCTCGCATCCCTCCGCAATGGGTAATGGGGTTCCAGGTTACCCTATGCGGCGGACGGGCGCTTCATCCATGCATAAATAAGCCCTATAATATTATACACGATTATACACTGGAAATGCAAGGGAATATGATGATTTGCCCAAATTGAGCCCCTGTTTGACAGAAGGGGATGAAGATTGCTATAATTCAGATGTGCGAATTTACAGAAGGAGCTTTGGAATGTCATTTCAAATTACTGATTTATTGAAGAACCGCGGCGCGGGGCTCGCGCCGATGGCGGGGGTGACGGACGCGGCCATGCGGCTGCTGTGCCACGAACAGGGCGCGGCCTGGGCGGTGAGCGAGATGCTGTCGGCGAAGGGCTGGGTGTTCTCCGGGGGCAAAAACCGCAACGCGCAGGACATCCTCGCCCGCCTGCCCGGCGAGGGACCGGCAGGCCTTCAGCTCTTTGGCAGCGACCCGGCGTATATTGCCGAGGCGGCGCGAAGGCTGGAGAACGTGGGCTTTCAGTTCTTTGACCTGAACTTTGGCTGCCCGGCCCCAAAGATCACCGGAAACGGAGAGGGCAGCGCCATGATGCGCGATCCCGTTCGAATTGGCGCGGTGGTGCGCGCGCTGGCGGAGGCGACGCCCCTTCCTGTGACGGTGAAGATCCGCGCGGGGTGGGACAGCGGCAGCATCAACGCCCCGGAGGTCGCCAGAATCTGCGAGGACAACGGCGCCCGGGCCGTGGCCGTCCATGCCCGCACCCGGGACCAGCAATACGCGGGCAAAGCGGACTGGCGGATCATACGGGATGTGAAGCGGGCGGTGTCGGTGCCCGTGTTCGGCAACGGCGACGTGCGCAGCGGCGCGGACGCCCTGCGGATGCTGGAGGAGACGGGCTGCGACGCCGTGATCGTCGGGCGCGCCGCCCAGGGCAATCCCTGGATCTTCCGGGAAATCACTGCGGCCATGCAGGGAAGGACAGTCCCGTCCCCAACGCCCGAAGAGCGGGTGGACATGGCCGCCCGCCACTTCCAATTGGAGGCGCAGCTGTACGGCGAAAAGCTGGCGGTGCTGCAGATGCGCAAGCACATTGCCTGGTATGTGCACGGCATGAAGGGCGCCTCCCGCTTCCGCGAGCACATCAATCAACTGACCACTGCCGAAGCGGTGCTTGAGGCGCTGAGGGAAAAAATCTGATTTGTCGCGCTGCGACAAATCAGATTTTTAGGGGTTAGGGGTTAGGGGTTAGGGAAGGTAGAAATCCTTACGGATTTCTTTTTTCCTCACTTCACATAGCATGGCCGCCCTGCCATGTGGCAGGGCGGCCATGGGAATCCGTGTGTTTCTCACTTCTTCTTCATGAAGCTGGGGACGTCCGGGGTGAAGCCGCGGCGGGTCTGGTTGCGGGGCTGCTCCTGGCCCTCGTCCTGGTAGACGCGGGGGCGGCGGGTCTGCTGGCGCTCCGCGCGGCGCTGCTCCCGCTGCTCATAGCCGGTGTCGGCGGCCTGGCGGGGCTGGCGCTCGCGCTCGGTGCGGGCGCGGCGCTCGAAGATGGGGGAGACCTGCTCCTCCTCATAGCGGGAGGCCCTGGGGGCGCGCTCCGGCTCATCCTCCAGGGGCTCGCGGCTTTCGCTGCCGATGGCGCTCTTCAGGGGCTCGGTGAAGCTGGGCTTTTCGAAGCCGGTGGCGATGACGGTGATCTTGACCTCGTCGTCCATGTTCTCGTCGATGCCCGCACCGAAGATGATGTTGGCTTCGGGATCGGCGGCGGCGGTGATCAGCTGGGCTGCCTCGTTGATGTCGATGATGGAGGTGTCGGGGCCGCCGGTGATGTTGATCAGCACCGCGCGCGCGCCGTCGATGGAGGTCTCCAGCATCGGGCTGGATATGGCCTGCTTGGCAGCCTCCACCATGCGGTTCTCGCCCTTGCCGATGCCGATGCCCATGTGGGCCAGGCCGCGGGACTGCATGACCGTGCGCACGTCGGCAAAGTCGAGGTTAATCAGCGAGGGCACGGCGATCAGGTCGGAAATGCCCTGGATGCCCTGGCGCAGCGTGTCGTCGGCGATCTTGAAGGCGTCGGTCATCGTGGTGCCCTTGGTGACCACGGACAGCAGCCGGTCATTGGGAACCACCACCAGGGTGTCCACGTTGGCCTTCAGCTTCTCGATGCCCGCTTCCGCGTTCTTCATGCGCTGGCGACCCTCGAACAGGAAGGGCTTGGAGACCACGCCGATGGTCAGTATGCCCATCTCGCGGGCGGTCTCGGCGATGATCGGGGCCGCCCCCGTGCCAGTGCCGCCGCCCATGCCGCAGGTGACGAATACGAGGTCGGAGCCCTTGATGGTGTTGGCGATGTCTTCGCGGCTCTCCTCGGCGGCCTTCTGGCCCACCTCGGGGTTCGCGCCTGCGCCCAGGCCCTTGGTCAGCTTGTCGCCGATCTGGATCTGGATGGGCGCCTTGGACATGGCCAGCGCCTGCTTGTCGGTATTCACCGCGATGAAATCCACGCCGCGAAGGCCGGAATCCACCATGCGGTTGACCGCGTTTGTGCCCGCGCCGCCGACGCCGATGACCTTTATGGCCGCAAAGTTGGTGTTCTCTTCCTCATTGTTGACGTTCCTGTCTTCCATTTCAAATTCCAACACAAGGCATCCCCCTCGTCAGTATAGTTTGTCAGATTCTGTATATGCCATCAGCCCCGGCCGCCGAAGAGGTTCTTCAGGCGGCTTGACAGGCGCTCGTCCTGTCCGCCCTGGTTCTCAATGGAATCAAATACCAGGTCGGCCAGGCCCAGGGACGCCGAGAATACCGGGCTGTTTAATTTCGATGATTTCGCGGCGGAGACCTTGATCGGACGGTTGATCTTTGCCGCGAGGGCCTCCCTGGCCCCGCGCATCAGCGCGATGCCGCCGCCGGTGAGGAACACCTGCGAGCGCTTGCCCAGCAGCGGTTCCACGTCGTTGCGCACGGTCATGTCGATCATGTCCGCCAGCTCCTGGAAGCTCTCCTCGACGATCTTGCCCACCTGATCCCTCGGGAAGGTCATCCGACGGCCATTGTCGTCGAAGACCTCGGAGAAGGAATTGGCGTCGAACTCGTCGGGGTTGAACACGAAGCCCCTCTTAATTTGCTCCGCTGCGCGCATCGGTATGCGCAGCTTCATGGCCAGATCGGCGGTGATGTGTCCGCCGCCCCGGGGCAGTATGGCATGGTAGATGATGGCGTCGCCCTCCACCACGCTGATTTCGGTGTTCAGGTAACCCACGTCCATCAGCACAGCCACGCGGTCGCGGTCTTCCAGAGACAGCACCAGCAGGCTCTCGCCCAGCGTGCAGGACAGGAAGCCCAGTATGGTGATGTTCTGCCGCCCGATCATCTCCGAGACGTCGTCGATGAACTGGGGGTCGGCCACGATGAAGGTGGTCCTTGCCCGCAGCCGGCTGCCGCGCCCGCCGGGCATCATGGTCTTCTTGCCGTCGTCCACGATGAACCAGGAAGGCGTTCTGTGCATCACCAGGCCGCCCTCCTCGCCGATGTGCAACATGTCCGCCGCGGCGTCCTGCACGGCGTTGATCGCCGCTTCGTCCACCACCCCGTCGGGCAGCTCCACCTCGGTCTCGCAGGAGCGCACGTGGATGTATTCTCCGGGCACGCCAACATAGATCTCCTTGATCTTGGAATTGGCTTCCAGCTCTGCCGCCGCGATGGAATCGCGCACGCGCTGTATCATTTGGCCCGGCGTGTTCCAGTCGCCGTCGGAATAGCCGTCGTAGGGCACGGTGCCCGAGCCGATGATGTCCAGCCGGTCCATGCCGCCGTTCTGCGCGATCACCGTCACGATCTTGGACGTTCCGAATTCAATGGCCGCAATTTGCGTTTTCATATCTGTAGTCGACCCACCCTATCCTTTGTTACGCGCTATGTTCAGCCCAACATATACCGTTATTATACATGGAATTGTTTCGTTATGCAAACCGCAAACCCCGGATTTTTCCGTTTTTCGACAGTTTTCAAAATACTTTCAAATTTGAGGCTATGGTTTGTCATAGAATTTGAGGGGGTGGAGGTCAGGATTTACCGCTACCCTCTCTTCGGTATGCTCCCGATGAACTCGGTGATATTCTCGTTCGATTCCACGCGGATCTCTCCGTCGTAGGCCTTTACGATCTCCTCAACGATGCTCAGGCCCGAGCCGTGACCGTCGCTCTTGGTGGTGAAGCCCAGCTGGAAGATGCTGCGGCGCAGCTGTGGAGGAATGGCGGGGCCGTTGTTGCACACGCGGAAGGTGAATGCGCCGGGGGTCTCGTCGATGGTCAGGTCGATGCGCTTGTCCGGACGGGCGGGGTCCTCCAGAAGCGCGTCCCGCGCGTTGTCGATCAGGTTGCCCAGCACACGGCACATTTCCCAGCCCGGCACGGGCAGGCCGTGCCAGGGGGACTGTATGTGCAACACCAGCGCGATGCCCTGGGCATGACAATCCTGGCGCTTGGCTGCGATCAGCGCGTTTACGGCGGGGTTGGCGGTCTTCAGGGCGCTGCCGGCGCGCTTGATGTCGCCGTAGACGCTCTCCACGTATTTCATGGCTTCGCCGGGATCGTTCAGCTCCAGCAGCGAGAAGACCACCTGGAGGTGGTTCATGAAGTCGTGTCGCTGCTTTCTGAGGGTGCCGTTCAGCGACTCCAGCTGCTGGTTGGCTTCCTCCAGCATCCGGGCCTGTTCCACGATGCGCCCGGCATTCAGGGCTTCACGGATGTCGGAGACTGCGCCCCAGGTCACGATCAACAGCGCCGCGGCGACGGCGGCGATCTCAATGTGCCGCCCCTCCGTAGGCGCATGGACCACCGTATATACCAGCACCGCCACCATGGCCGCGACCTGCAGAAGGTTGATCACCACGGTGAAGCGGGTGGCCTTTTTGACGTTCAGACGTTCCGTGAGCCTCGTTTTCATGCCTCAATAATACCAATATCGGCGTCAATCGAGATCGACGCCGATATGAAAAGAATCGATGATGCTCCGCTCTGGCAGCAATTACAGCTGAGAGGTGCAGTGCGGGCAGCGGGTCGCGTCCTCGGCGATCTCGCTCTTGCAGTAGGGGCACAGCCTCGGGGCGGGGCCTTCCGGCGCGGGCTTCTTCAGCTTGTTCATGGCCTTCACCACGCCAAACAGGCACAGAGCGATGATGAGGAAGTTGATGATAGTGGAAATCAGCACGCCATAGTTCAGCGTCGCGGCGCCGGCCTCCTGGGCCGCAGCCAGGGTGGCGTACTTGCTGCCATCCAGCGAGATGAACCAGTTGGAGAAATCGACACCGCCGGTGATCTTCGAGATGATCGGCATGAAGATGTCGTTTACCAGGCTGGTGACGATGTTGCTGAACGCGCCGCCGATGACGACACCGATGGCCATATCGACCACATTGCCTCTCAATGCAAACTCTTTGAATTCGCTAAGCATTCCCATATTGAATTCCTCCCTTTCGCATACCGATGAAAATCATTTTCCCCGGTATTATAGCACATGTTCCGCCGAAAATAAAGTGCTTTCGTAGAATTTCATGAAATAATGCCCGGGAGCCGCACACAGATCAACGCGAGCCCTTGTCGTAGGGGATGCCCTCGGCCTTGGGCGCGGCGGAATTCTTCGAGAAGATCGCCAGCACCACTAGCGAGATGATGTAGGGCAGCATGTTGTATACCGTCGAGGGCAGGTTCAGCCTGCTGAGGAAGTCAAAGCCGGTGTAAACATTGCTCAGCGCGCGGAAGAAGCCGAACAGCAGCGCCGCCAGGGCGATGCGCTGGGGCTTCCAGGCGCCGAAGATCATCACGGCTAGGGCCAGGAAGCCGAAGCCGGCCACGCCGTTTTCAAACTTCCAGGCGCTGACGCCCGCGGTGATGTACACCAGGCCGCCCAGCCCGCCCAGCAGGCCGGAGATCATCACGCCGGCATAGCGCATTCTGTACACGTTGATGCCCACGGAATCGGCCGCCTGGGGATGTTCGCCGCAGGCCATCAGCCGCAGACCGAAGCGGGTCTTGTAGAGGATGACGTAGGAGGCGATCAGCAATAGCAGCGCCAGCAGCATGAACCAGCTGAACTCGGTGCCCTCCGCGATAATGAACGCCTTCTTGGGGCCGACATACATGATCTCAGAGGAGGTATTGGAGGAATTCTCCGCAGTGTTGATGGCCTTGACGATGACCGTCGCCGCCGCGGTACCCAGCAGGTTCATGGCCGTGCCCACCAGGGTCTGGTCGGCCTTGAAATTGATGGCCGCAACGGCCAGCAGCAGCGAATAGAGTACGCCGACCAGCATGGCCGACAACACCACGACGATGATCATCACCAGTGGGGCGGTGTTTGCGGGCATGTATTTCATCACCAGCGCGCCGCCCAGCGCGCCGAACACCATGATGCCCTCCAGGCCGATGTTGATCACGCCTGAATGCTCGGAGAAGCAACCGCCAAGGGCGACCAGCATCAACACCGAGGTGAATATGAGGGTATATTGCAGCAGAAGCATCATGCGGCATTGCCTCCCTTCTCACGGCTCTTTCTCTCGCTGGCATCCAGCCGTTTGTTCATAAACTGCTTCATAAACAGCACGAAGCCGCACATGTAGATGATGACCGACGAGATCAGGTCGGATATCTGGGCGCAATACATGTTCATGTTCACGTTTGCGCCGCCGCGGGTGATGTGTTGGATGAAGTAGGAAGAGAATATCGCCCCGATGGGATTCAGGCCGCCCAGGAACGCAGCGGCGATGCCGTTGAAGCCCATGGCGGGCACGCTGGCCTGGGTGACGGCCCACTGCTCGAAGTCGGAAAGATAGAGCATTGCCGCGCCCATGCCCGCCAGTGCGCCGGCGATGGCCATGGTCAGTATGATGTTCTGGCGATCCCTCATGCCGCAGTACTTCGCGGCGTTCTTGTTCAGGCCGGTGGCGCGCAGCTCATAGCCCAGCCGGGTCTTGTTCAGCAGCACCCAGATGGCCACGCAGACGATGATCGCTATGGGAATGGCGATGGTCACGTTTTTCTGGTTGAACAGACCGTCCAGCCCCATGGAAGGCAATATACCGCCGGGATTCTGGGAGGCGATGGTGTAGGTATCCTTGCCGGTGGGGTTCTTTACCGGGGCCAGCAGCGTGTTCACCAGGTACAGTGAGATCCAGTTCAGCATGATACAGGAGATGACCTCGTTCACGTTGCGAAAGGCCTTCAGCGTGCCGGAGATCGCGCCCAGCAGCGCGCCGGCCAGCATGGCGGCGATCATGCACACGAACCAGGGCAGATGCAGTGCCAGCGCACAGTACAGGCACGCGCCCGCGCCGGCCACGTACTGGCCCGCTGCGCCGATGTTGAACAGGCCCACCTTGTAGGCGAACAGCACCGACACCGCGCACATCAGAAGGGGAGCGGTGGTGACCAGCGTGACGCCGAAATTCTTCAGCTGTTTTTCGGGCTTTGAATACGCCCAGAAGTTCTTGAGCACGCTGATGATGGCGTCGGTCGCCCCGGCGGGATTGATGATCAGCAGCGCGATATAGCCCACCAACAGCCCCAGCAGGATGCAGATCAGGCTGGCGATCAGCGTCTGCACCATAGGCCTGCGGAGCAGGGACGTATGTACGCGTTTAGCCTCCATAATTGGGCACCTCCTCTCGCTTCGCGCCGGCCATGAACAGGCCCATCTCTTCGGGCGTGGTCTTCTTCGGGTCCAGCTCGCCCACGATCTCGCCCTCGTACATCACCAATATGCGGTCAGAGACGTCCAGCACCTCGTCCATCTCCAGCGAGACCAGCAGCACGGCCTTGCCCTTGTTGCGCTGCTCCACGATCTGCTTGTGGATGTATTCGATGGCGCCGACATCCAGGCCGCGGGTGGGCTGGACGGCGATCAGCAGCGCGGGCTCCCTGTCGATCTCACGGGCGATGATGGCCTTCTGCTGGTTGCCGCCGGACATGCTGCGGGCGGTGGTGATGGGACCCTGGCCCGAGCGGATGTCGTACTGCTCGATCAGCTTCTCGGCATACTGGCGGATGTTGCCGCGCCTGAGAAAGCCCATTCTCGAGAACTGGGGCTCAAAGTAGCGCTGCAAGACGATGTTGTCCTCCAGCGAGTAGTCCAGAACCAGACCGTGCTTGTGCCGGTCCTCGGGGATGTGGCTCATGCCCAGCTCGGAGCGCTGTCGGATGGAGGTCCTGGTCAAGTCCTTGCCCTCCAGCGTGATGCTGCCGGAGGACAGAGGCTCCAGGCCGGACAGGCCGTAGATGAAATCGGTCTGGCCGTTGCCGTCGATGCCCGCGATGCAGACGATCTCGCCCTCGCGCACCTGGAGGGAGACGTTCTTCACGGCGTCGCCCGGGTGGCTGTGGGACTTCACGGACATGTTCTTCACGTCCAGGATCACCTTGCCGGGGTGGCATTCGGGCTTTTCCACGTGGAAGTTGACGTTGCGCCCGACCATCATGGCCGAAAGGTCCTCCATGGTGACGTCCTTGGTCTCGACGGTGCCGATGTACTTGCCCTTGCGCAGCACCGAGCAGCGGTCGGCCACGGCCATGATCTCGGCCAGCTTGTGGGAGATGAACAGTATGCTCTTTCCCTCCGCCGCCAGGTTCTTCATGATCTGCATCAGCTCGTCGATCTCCTGGGGGGTCAGCACCGCGGTGGGCTCGTCGAAGATCAGTATCTCGTTGTCGCGGTACAGCATCTTCAGGATCTCCGTGCGCTGCTGCATGCCCACGGTGATGTCGGCGATCTTCGCGTCCGGGTCCACCTGCAGGCCGTAGCGCTTGGAAAGCTCGATCACGCGCTGGCGGGCCTCGGCCTTCTGCAAAAAGCCCATCTTGCTTGTGGGCTCCACGCCGAGGATGATGTTGTCCAGCACGGTGAAGCATTCCACCAGCTTGAAATGCTGGTGGACCATGCCGATGCCCAGGTCGTTGGCGTCGTTGGGATTATTGATCTGAACGACCTTGCCGTCCTTTTTGATCGTGCCCTCCTCCGCCTGGTACAGCCCGAACAGCACGCTCATCAGCGTCGATTTGCCTGCGCCGTTTTCACCCAGCAGGGCGTGGATCTCACCCTTTTTCAGCTGTAGCGTGATGTCGTCGTTGGCGATGATGCCCGGGAAACGCTTTGTGATGTGCAGCATTTCAATGGCATACTGGTTCTCCAATTCCGATCCCCTCCAATGCTGTGGTCTGTTTCAAATCGCAATCTCTGACAAAAGCCTCCGTTGACCGGGGGCTTTTGTCAGAGAACCGGGGAGGACTGCTCCCCGGTTCTTCAAGGATCATTACTTCACGGTGCCCAGGTCGTTCACGGTGACAGCGGTCGCCGGCATGGCGTCGATGGCGTCAGACACGGTGATCTCACCGTTGAACATCTTGGCCACCAGGTCGTTGTAGTCGGCCTCGGTGAAGGTGTCGGCGAACTGGGTGGAGGGAGCCAGCTGCACATAGTTCGCAGCGGGATCGGTACCCACCAGGCCCAGCGCTTCGACCTTGCCGCCGTAGTTGGCGAAGTTGCCCGCGACGGTCTCGGTCAGCAGGGTGTTGACGGTGGCGCCCAGGCCCTTCATGGCGCTGGTCACGGTCAGGCCCTCGCCATAGGTGCCGTCGATGATGGCAGCCTGGTCGACGTCCACGCCGATGACCTTGCCGCCGTCGACCTTGGCAGCCGCCTCAGCCGCGGAGGAGTAGATGCCGCCGCCGCAGGCGAACACGACCTGCACGCCTAGGGTTTGGTACCAGTTGTCCATGTAGGCGGTGATGTCGGCATCGCCGTAGAACTGGTTGCCATACACATACTCGACGGTCACGTCGCCGGAGATGCCCAGCTCCTCAGCCGCGGCGTTGACGCCCTGCACGAAGCCGAAGCCATAGCGCACGACGGCGGGAACGGCCATGCCGCCCAGGAAGCCCAGGTGGGTGTAGCCCAGCTTCACGGCCGCGTAGCCGGCCATGTAGCCGCACAGCTCTTCCTTATAGACCGCGCAGTACACGTTGCTGGCCACGGCAGCGCCGCCCAGGTCGCCCTCGGAAACGTCCAGCGCGATGAAGCAGGTATCCTCGTACTCTTCCTGAACCTCGGCGATGGTCTCGCCAAAGGCGTAGCCGGGCATCACGATGACGTTGTAGCCCTCGTCGTCAGCCTTTTCGACCATGGCCACGCGCTCAGCGGTGGAATCGCCGTTGGGCTTGTAGTAGGTGAAGTCGATGCCGTTGGCTTCGCAGTAGGCCTTGCAGGCTTCATAGGTGGTCTGGTTGAAGGACTGGTCGGTGAT
Organism: Clostridia bacterium; assembly: GCA_017432405.1. Next base: position 72,643 of record JAFRJF010000113.1, read on the forward strand.
GTCGCCATAGTCCGTGATCATGGCCACGCGGTAATCACCCTCGGCGAAGGCCGCGACGGACAGCAGCATAAGCAGCGCCAGAACAACAGAGACAAGCTTCTTCATGGTTCAATTCCTCCTTTTGCGTAAGCACTATACACAATGCTCCGTATCCATTATAACAGAAATCGGAGCGTTTGAAAAGCTGTAATTAAACAATTTCCAAAAAAATATGCCTTAAACTGGGCAGGAGTGTTGAAGGCAGGGGTGGGCGACCCCCGGGCTCCGTTTCTTGTATTAAATGAATTACCTGAATTCGCTAAATTCATATTGACTTGTGAATGAAAAATGGTATAATTGTAAAAAGAGCACGCCCCGCAACGGGGGCAAAACGGTGCGCCTGCCGTCGCCTTCGATGCGTTCGTGCCTTAACAGACAAGGAGGATATCAATATGAAGAAAGTCATAGCGCTGGTTCTGGCGCTCGTCCTCATGATGAGCCTGGCCCTGACCGCTTGCGCGGAAAACATTAAGATCGGCGTTTCCATCTGGAGCTCCAGCGACACGCTGGGCAGCGAGTGCAAGCGCATCATCGATGCGGCTGCCGAGGCCCTGGGCGATGTTGAGGTAGCGTATTACGACCAAGCGCATATCTCCGAGCAGGTAACGAAATCTGCGGATGACGCGGCCATGGCTGACTGCGATGGCCTGATCATCTGCAACTCCGCTTCCGCCGAGATGGCCTCCGTCATCAAGACCTGCGACGACAATGAGATGTATGTCGCCCAGTTCTTCCGCGTGATCGATCCCGAAGCCAACCCCGACGAGTACGCTCAGGCCAGCGCTTCCCCCTACTATGTGGGCGCCGTGCATGAGTCCGAGTTTGACAACGGCAAGACCTTGGTCACCATCCTGGGTGAGAAGGGCTGCCGCAAGATCGGCCTCGAGGGCTGGGAGCCCGGCGACGCCACCTTCCTGGGCCGCTGGGCCGGCTATCAGGCGGGCGTTGAGGCCTGGAACGAGGCCCATGCCGACGACACCATGGAGATGCTCGAGCCCCAGTACGGCCGCACCACCACCGACACCGGCCGCGCGACCGCCGAGGCCATCATCGACGCCAACCCCGACATCGACGCTCTGATCGTTGCGGGCGGCGGCGGCGACACCCTGCTGGGCGCCATCGCCGGCATCGAAGCAAAGGGCCTGACCGGCAAGATCGCCGTGGTCTCCACCGACTTCCTGCCCGACCTGGACGTCAAGCTGCAGACCGGCGCCATGGCCGCTGAGTCCGGCGGACACTATGCCGATCCCTTCTTTGCCTTCCTGATGGTCTACAATGCCATCAAGGGCAACTATGAGGTGAAGACCGACGGCTTCTATGACATGGTGTTCCCCTACATGTTCGTCGACTCCCCCGAGTCCTACGCGAACTACGCCGAGTACTTTACCGGCGAAGAGCTGCCCTACTATGCGGACGAGATCAAGGAGCTGGCCGGTATGTCCTATGACGAGCTGGCCGCGGCCTGCGCGAAGCTGTCCGTTGAGGACGTCGTGGCGCGTCACGCCAAGTAGTACTCGCTGAAATCCCATGAAAAGCGGGCGTCCGCCAGGCGCGGCGACGCCCGCTTTTACGGTCTGTTGGACGACAGACGACCCAAGATCAAGGCATGCTGCTTTCGCAGGAAGCCGGAAGAATAGGAAGCGAAGCTATGTCCAAACAGCTGGATAAGTTGAAGGGCAGCAGATACTACGGGCTCGTCCTGCTGGCGGCGATGCTGGTGGTTGTCTACGGCTTTTTCAAAATTTTAACACCGAGCAACTTCGGCTCACTGAACAATCTGTCATCCTACCTGCAATCCTCGATCATCTACTCCGTGGGCGGCTGCGGGCTCTATTTCATCGTCGTGATGGGCCTGTTCGACTTTGCCGTCGGCTCCAATGTGGTGCTCTCCAGCATCGTTGGCGTCATATTGTCCCAAAAGTTCGGCTATGTCGGCTTCGTGCTGGGCTGCCTGGGCTGCGGCACGCTGCTGGGCTTTTTGATCGGCACGCTGTACAACCGGCTGAACGTGCCCTCCATGATCGTCACCGTGGGCGTCATGCTGGTGTTCGAGAGCGTGGCGGTCATCGTGGCCGGCGGCGAAAAGCAGACGCTCGATCCCGCCTATCGCTTCTTCAGCGGCGCCCCCGGCAATTTCATACTGGCCATACTGGCGTTTTTGCTGATGTACTTCATACTGAATTACACCAAGATCGGCACCTATTGCGCCGCCATCGGCAGCAATGAGTTCACCGCCAAGAACATGGGCATCAACGTGAAGAAGTACAAGCTGATCGGCTTCATGCTGCTGCACTTCTTCGTGGGCGTCATGGCGATCCTGTCGGTGTCCTACGGCACCACGATGACCGCCCTGACCGGCATGAGCACCATGAGCCGCAACTTCCAGCCCCTGATGGGCACCTTCTTCGGCGTCGCCTTCCGCAAGTACGGCGTGCCGATCACCGCCATCGTCGTGGGCGAGTTCATCATCTCCATGATCTTCAGCGGCTTCGTGGCCCTTGGCGCACCCACCACCATACAGAACGTGGTGACCGGCGCCGCGCTTCTGATCATCGTCACGCTGACTGCCCGCGGCGGCAAGGGCAGCGTCGTGAAGTGAGGGGGCGGCGTATGGAAAAGAAGACAATGCTCGTGGCAGAGCACATCGACAAGCGCTTTGGCATGACCCACGCCGTCAACGACGTGTCCATCAACATCGCAGCGGGCGAGGTCCGCGCCCTGATCGGCGAGAACGGCTCGGGCAAGAGCACGTTCTGCCAGATGCTGTGCGGCATCTATTCCATCGGCGGCGGCACCTTTACGCTGGACGGACAGCCGCTGCACATTCGCAACCAGGTGGAGGCCAACGACGCCGGCATCGCCATCATCGTCCAGGAGATGGGCACCCTGTCTGGCCTGACCGTGGCCGAGAACATCTTCCTGGGCCATGAGGATCCCTTTGTCCACATGGGCGTCAAGGACACCCGGGCCATGAACCGGGAGGCCCAGAGGCTGCTGGACGAATACGGCTTCGGTCGCATCAAGGCCGGGGCGATGATCGACCGCTACAATTTCGAGGATCGCAAGCTGGTGGAGATCGTCAAGGCCACCTACTTCAAGCCCAAGATACTGGTCATCGACGAGACGACGACGGCCCTGTCCCAGAACGGCCGCCTGGAGCTGTACAAGATCATGGACCAGGTGCGCAACGACGGCCGCTCGGTCATATTCATCAGCCACGACCTGGGCGAGGTGCTGAGCCGGTCCGATTCCATCACGATCCTGCGCGACGGCGAGTACATCGACACCGTCAACGCCGCGGACGTCACGGAGGACGACCTGAAGCGCCTGATGGTGGGCCGCGAGATCGGCTCCGCCTATTACCGCGCCGACTACGGCACCCCCGTCTCCAGCGAGGTCGTGCTGTCGGTAAAGAACGTCAGCGTGCCCGGCGAGATCCAGGACATCAGCTTTGATCTGCACCGGGGCGAGATCCTGGGCTTCGGCGGCCTGTCCGAGTGCGGCATGCACGAGGTGGGCAAGGCGGTCTTCGGCGCGTCCTGGAACCGCGAGGGCAGCGTGACCCTGGCGGACGGCACCGCCATCAACGACATCCCCACCGCCATCAGGCACTCCGTGGCCTATACCTCGAAGGACCGCGACAACGAATCGATCATACTGAATGAATCCATTCGCAACAACGTGGTGCTGCCGTCGCTGGACGACCTGGCCAGCCACGGAATATTGAACGGCCGCAAGCTGACCCGCTTCGCCCAGGAGCACGCCGCCAACATGCAGACCAAGATGCAGGGGGTGCAGCAGTTCGTCTCCGACCTGTCCGGCGGCAACAAGCAGAAGGTGGTGCTGGCCCGCTGGATCGGCAAGGGCAGCGACATACTGGTGCTGGATTCGCCCACCCGCGGCATCGACGTGAAGGTCAAGCAGGCCATCTACGCGCTGATGGCCGACATGAAGCAGCAGGGCAAGTCCATCATCATGATCTCCGAGGAGATCCCCGAGCTGCTGGGCATGTCCGACCGCATCTTCGTGATGAAGGACGGGCACATCAACGGCGAGTTCATGCGCGATCCTGCCCTCAGCGAAGAAGACCTGATTGCCAAAATGGTTTAAGGAGGCGGAGAAAATGGAAAAGGCAAATACCAGAGACAATCAACAGTCCAGGCTCCGCACCTTCCTGGCCGGAGACACCTTCAAGGCGCTGCTGCCGCTGATCGGTTTCGTCGTCATCATCGTGGTGCTGAACATCATGACCCAGGGCAAGATCCTGACGCCGAAGAAGCTGCGGCTGCTGTTCTCGTCGATCTACTATCCCACCATCGTGGCCGTGGGCGTATTCTTCGTGATGACGCTGGGCTCCATCGACTTCACCGAGGGCTCCACCCTGGGCGTGGCGTCGCTGGTGGTCAGCGCGCTGTCCTTTATCAATGTTCCGCTGGCCATACTGGGCGGCATACTCTGCGGCGCGGCCATCGGCGCGATCAACGGCTTCTTTCATGTGAAGTTCAAGCTGCAGAGCTTTATCGTCACGATCTGCACGATGTACCTGTTCCGGGGCGTGTGCGCCTACTTCACCACCGAGACCGCCGTGCCCGCCAGCGCCGCCATCAGGGCCCTGGACATCAATGGGCTGAAGATCGGCATCACTGTGGCCGTGCTGGTGATCGCTTGGTTCCTGTTCCGGTTCACCCGGATCGGCAACGACGTGAAGGCCGTGGGCGCCGGCGAGACCGCCGCCCGCTTCTCCGGCGTACACACCGACCGGGTGAAGTTCCTGGCCTTCGTGTGCGCGGGCGCGCTGACCGGCCTGGCGGCGTTCGTCAACGTCATCAAGGTCGGCTCCATCACCGCCACCGCGGGCAACCAGCTGGAGACCCAGATCCTGATCTCCCTTGTGCTGGGCGGCCTGCCCATCACCGGCGGCGCGAAGGTGCGCTTCTCCAACATCATCGTGGGCACGCTGATGTATGCCGTGCTGAACAGCGGCCTGGCCATACTGGGCTACGATCCACAGATCCAGCAGCTGATCAAGGGCGTCATCTTCCTGATCTTCGTCGCCCTGACCATCGACCGCAAGGCGCTGAAGGTCATCAAGTAATCCAATTCACGCAAAGCAATGCGATGCCCTGCGAAAAACGCTGTTTTTCGCAGGGCATCGTTCTGTTTTCCCGCGTCCCAGGCATCACGCCAGCTTCAGCATCTCCTCCCGCAGCTTGCCGATGATGCGCTTTTCCAGCCGGGATATGTAGCTCTGGGAAATGCCCATCATGTCCGCCACCTCCTTCTGGGTGTGCTCCTTGCCGGCGCCGAGGCCGTAGCGCAGGCCGACGATGTACTTCTCCCGATCGTTCAGCTTGTCGATGGCGGTGTGCAGCATCTGCTTTTCCACGTCGGCGTCCAGCTCCTTGCTGACCAGGTCGGGCTCGGTGCCCAGTATGTCCGACAGCAGCAATTCATTGCCGTCCCAGTCGGTGTTCAGGGGCTCGTCGAAGGAGACCTCCGACTTCAGCCGGTTCGACTTGCGCAGCACCATCAGTATCTCGTTCTCGATACAGCGGGATGCGTAGGTGGCCAGCTTGATGTTCTTGTCCGGGTCGAAGGAGTTCACCGCCTTGATCAGCCCGATGGCGCCGATGGAGATCAGGTCCTCGATGCTGATGCCGGTGTTCTCGAACTTCCTGGATATGTACACCACGAGGCGCAGGTTGCGCTCGATCAGCGTGGCCCGGGCACCGCTGTCCCCGGCGTTACAGCGGCGCATCAGTGCGATCTCCTCCTCCCTGGACAGGGGCGGCGGCAGCAGGTCGCTGCCACCGATGTAGCAGACAGAGCCCCTGTGGATCTGTACGATGAGCCCGAATATGGATTGACGAATGGATTTGAGCGCCATGATATAACCCCCTCTATGCTTGGATTCAGTAATAGCTTGCGAATTCGGGCGGGGCGAGGGCCTGACACAGCCCCGGAAGGGGCGTGGGCGACACCGCCACCCATACGTCCGGACCCCGCCGACGCCTTCGGCCGGTGCCGATCCACAGGGCGTCCGGCCTGAAGCAGGCCATGCGTCCCTCGCCCCCGAGCGCGCCGAAGCCCAGCGTGCGATAGCCGGTCTGCGGCAGTATGTCACGCACCAGTGGCGCCTCCGCGATGAGCACCGGCAGACCCGACAGGGGCTCCCGCAGGCGATTCCCGGTGTCGATCAGCGCCGAAAACCTGGCGCTGCGGCTGCCCACTCGCAGGCACAGCGTCACCTGCCAGTCCCGGCTGACCGGGGGCCGGCCTGCGCTGACCACCAGCGTCAGCAGCGCGCCGGTTCCCAGGCAGACGGGGGCGGCCAGCTCCGGGGCCAGGGGCAACAGGCGCGCGATGCCGCCGCACAGCAGCGCATGTCCCAGCAGCGTCAGCGTGAACAGCGCCCACAGCTTCGGCGCGGCCCGCCGGGTGATGATCAGCGCCGCCAGCGCAGGGGAAGCCAGCGCGACAAACGGGCCCATTGTAGCTCGAACCCCGGCGAGCGCGGTCAGCGCGCCACAGGCGGCGTCGGCGGCGAGTACCCTCCGCCAGCTGAACAGTCCGAACGCGCGGCTGACGGAAGCCAGAAGCACGTAATCGGCTATCAGGTTGATCGCCAGGAAGCCCTCGATGGTCATCGTCACTCACCCCGCCCAAACATCATAGCCAATCGAAGCCGTCAATCTCAAGAATCTGGTGTCGAAGGGGTTGGGAAAAATATCGCCGTGTTTCGCCATGCTTTTCGCCTGGAAGCGCCGTTTTCGACAGGCCGGAGCCGCTTCGGGGCAGGTGGGCGAGTGGCGGTGCCCCGTTTCCGAGACGGTTCACGGGGCGAATGCGCGGCCATATGCGGCTATCTGACTGTTTTCGGGGAATTGTCGAAGGATTGGAAAATGTCGGACCTTTTCGACGCAAATCGGGCGGAAGTCGAAGAAAAGCGCGGATTCGCCGGCATGTGCGGGAACACAAACGGGCATTGAGCCATACATTGTTACGGGAGGGGATGGCATGAGCTTCTCGGAACTGAAGCGCAAGGACGTCGTCAACATCTCTGACGGCAGGAAGCTGGGCAGGCCCATCGACCTGATACTGAACGATTCCGCCTGCGTTCAGGCCCTGGTGGTGCCCGGACGCTCCGGCGGCGTGCTGGGCTTTCTGAAGCAGGATCGCGAGGGCTGCGTCATCGACTGGTCCAGGGTGCGCCGCATCGGGGACGACGTGATTCTGGTGGAGCTGGATTGCAAGGGCGCCAATGAAGGCTAAACAGGGCAGAAAGGGCAAATCTTGCTCTTGACCGCGGCAAAGGCAACTGATATAATAGTACCAAAGCATGAATACAATGCGATAGAATTGTCTGGATAAAACGGGAGGTACGTTATGGAACAGAAGAGGAGATTGGTGACCCGCAGCGATTTTGACGGTCTGGCCTGCGCGATGATGCTCCGCGAGCTGAACCTGGTGGATGAAATCAAGTTCGTTCATCCGAAGGACGTGCAGGATGGCAAGGTCGAGCTGACAGCCAACGACATTACCACCAATCTGCCCTACGATCCCCGCGTGGGCATCGCCTTTGACCACCATGAATCCGAGATGGATCGCCTGAAGGCCCAGGAAACCGGCGGCAAGCTGATCATCGACCCCCACGCCCGCAGCGCGGCAAGGGTGGTCTACGACTACTATGGCGGCAAGAAAGCCTTCCCCAACGTCAGCGACGAGCTGATGGAGGCGGTGGACAAGGGCGACAGCGCCGATTTCACCGTGGATGAGATACTGCATCCCAAGGGATGGGTGCTGCTGCACTACCTGATGGATCCCCGCACCGGCCTGGGCCGCTTCCGCCAGTTCCGCATCTCCAACTATGACCTGATGATGCAGCTGATCAGCTTCTGCATGGAGCACAACATCGACGAGATCCTGGCCCTGCCGGACGTCAAGGAGCGCGTGGACCTGTACTTCGAGCAGTCCGAGATGTTCGTGGAGCAGCTCAAGCGCATCGCCGTGCTTCACGACAAGGTGATCGTGCTGGACCTGCGCAACGAGGAGATCATCCACGCGGGCAACCGCTTCATGATCTACGCCCTCTATCCCGAGGCCCAGATCTCCGTGCACGTCGCCTGGGGCTTCCGCAAGCAGAACACCGCCGTGATGATCGGCAAGTCCATCGTGAACAAGGCGTCCACCGTCGATATCGGCGAGCTGTGCCTGAAGTACGGCGGCGGCGGCCATCACAACGCCGGCACCTGCCAGCTGGAGAACGACGTGGTGGACAGCCAGCTGCCCGATATCATCGCGGCGCTGAACGGCTGATCACAATGAGAAAGGCGATTTCTGTACTGCTGGCGCTGCTGGTTCTGGCCTTCGGCGCAGCGCAGGCAGAGGCCGGACGCGCCAATCCCTGGACGCCGACCACGGCCCAGGGGCTGATGGACGCGCTGGGGCTGCAGCTGGGTCTGCCCGACGGCGCGACGAACGTGGCCTGGCAGATGATGGAGGCAGAGCAGATGGGCCAGGTGACCTTCACCTGGCAGGGCGAGGACTACACCGCCCGCATTGCCCCCGCGGATGTCTTCGAGGACATCTCCGGCCTGTACTATGAATGGGAGGCCGAGGATAAATGCGAGGTGGGCCGTTGCAAGGGCGTCGTCCGCCGTGCCCATGATGGCGAGAACACCGTGGACGTATGCCTCTGGTACGACGACCCCACAGGGCTGATGTACTCTGTCAGCGTGATTGGAGCCGACCTGGACGGGTTCGACATCACTGCCGCAGCCAATATATTGTATATCCCCATGCAGACCGAATAATGAACATCGGCATAAAGCGAAGATCCTTCGCCGCGCTCAGGATGACGACGAAAGGCGTTGTGTCATCCCGAGCGAAGCGAAGGATCTTCGCATACATTGACGGTGAAGGGGGTATGGGCACGTGCCTGAGCCCTTGCCCCGTCACTTGTCCAGCTTCTCGATAATATTCAGCGTCGCCAGCTCCTCAAGCATCTGCCCGGGGTTGTCAGCGGCCTTGACCTTGTCGTAGGCACGAACGATGATGCCGTTCTCGTCGATCAGGTAGGTGGTGCGCACCACGCCTATCGACACCTTGCCGTAGTTCTTCTTCTCCTTCCACACGTCGTAGGCCTGGATCACCGTCTTTTCCTCGTCGGAGAGCAGTGTGAAGGGCAGGCCGTACTTCTCCTCGAAGCGCTTGTGGGAAGCTACGGAGTCCTTGCTGACGCCCAGGATCACCGCGCCATTTTCGCTGAACTGGGGCATCAGCGCCTTGAAGTTACAGGCCTGCTTGGTGCAGCCGGCGGTGTTGTCCCTGGGATAGAAGTAGAGGATCACCTTTTTGCCGTGGTAATCCGAGAGGGTGTGAGGGTTGCCGTTTTGATCCGGCAGGGTGAAGTCCGGCGCAACTTTTCCAATTTCAAGCATATGCTTCTCCTCCTTGTACGCATTTAAGCTTGCAGCGGTGCTTTGAGGACCAAGGATCCGCTACAATCTGCCGCCACGATATTCACCGCCTATCATATCACACTTTTCGCCGCTTGACAATCCGCCTGTGTGTATTTACAATAGTATAGGGTGATGGTTCATGGCATCCGGACTGCGGGCAAAGCTGAATATGATGCGCTCGTCGGCACCCGTCGAGGCGACGCCGCGACGGGGCGGCCTGATTTGCCATGTCACCCGCGAGCCCCTGGACCCGGCGGTCTTCAGCCTGCCATCCACGGGACTGCGCCGCATCGGCTGGTGCGGGCCGAGGTTCGACATCCGCCGCTGCCTGTTCCTGGACACGGAGACCACCGGCCTCTCCGGCGGCGCGGGCACGGTGGCGTTTCTGGTGGGCGTGGGCTACGTGGAAGGCGAGGCGCTGGTGATCGAGCAGCTGATGCTTCGGGAATACGCCGACGAGCCGGCGCTGCTCGAGCGCCTGGGTCAGCGCATGGCGGACTTTGACAGCGTGTGCACCTTCAACGGGCGCAATTTCGACATGCCCCTGCTCGAGACCCGCTTCACCATGAACCGCATGCGGGACCGGTGGCGTGCCCTTGAGAACCTGGACCTGCTCTACCCGTCCCGGCGGGCGTGGAAGCTGCGGCTGGGCAGCTGCCGGCTGTGCAACCTGGAGGCCGAGATCCTGGGCATGCCCCGGGAGGACGACCTGCCCGGCAGCGAGGTGCCCGCCCGCTTCTTCCAGTTCATGAAGACGGGGGAGGACGCCCTGCTGGACGACATCGTGCGTCACAACCGCCAGGACATCGCCACGCTGGCAAAGCTGCTGGTGCGGCTGTGCGCCATCAACGACCGGCCGGACCTGCTCTCGGATCAGCGGGACCAGTTTTCCATGGGGAAATCCCTGGAACGCCTGGGCGAATTGAGGCCAGCCAGGGAGATGTACAGGGCCTCCGCGAGGCCCCGCCCCGCGGGCACGCTGGCGGCCCTGTCCGGCGAGCGCATCGCCGGTTCGGCCAATTGGCGGCTGTACGGGCTCTGTCGCAGATCCGGCGACTGGGAAGGGGCAGAGGCGGTGCTCAGGCAGATGCTGCGGCGACGGCAGATGCCCGGTGCGGTCTGTACGGAGCTGTCCAAGCTGTATGAGCACCGGCGAAAAGACTATCCAAAGGCGCTGGAATTCGCGCTGAAATCGGCAGGCTACCCGGACGGCGAACCGGCGGACCTGCTGGAAAAGCGGACGGCGCGCATCCGGCGAAAGATGACAAGGCAAACGGAGGCAGACTGATGAGAGTATTTGACGCGGCAAAATCCGCCTACAATGGCAATAGGGCCTACCACCTCCAGGTGGACGCCAACAAGCTGGCGGGGGAGGGGAAGGTGGCCCAGGCAAAGGAAAAGTACCAGGCGGCGCTGAAGCTGTACGACGAGGCGGCGCGCCAGGGCCAGGGCAATCTGGCTCCGAATATCCTGCAGGCCTATACGCTGCTGCTGATGCGGGAGGACGAGTTTGAAAAGGCCCGGACGTTGCTGGAGGACCTGAGCAAGAGGAAGGGCCTTTCCGACGCCGATTGGGTGCAGCTGCGCCTGCAGTATTCGATCTACCTGTGGCACACGGGCCAGGTGGACCGGGCCATCGAGACCATGCAGCGCGCCGCAGCCAAGGGCATGAACGGCAGCATCTACGGCACCCTGGGCATGTACTGGGTGGACAAGGCCAGGCAGACCGGCGACTTCGGTCCCGCCCTGGATTTCAACCGCGAGGCCATGGATTATGACGACGAGGACGCCTCCACGCTGGACAACATGGGCCAGTTGTACGAGGCGATGGCGGAAGCCGAAGGCCCCGGCGGGCAGGCGGACGCCTATCGCGCCAAGGCGAAGGAATACTACAAGAAGGCCCTCAAACAGAAGCCCCGCCAGATCACCACGATCTACTATCTGGCGCGGATGTTGCACCGGGAGGGCGACGACGCCGGCGCGCGCAAGCTGCTGTCCGTCAAGGATACGCTGTACATCAGCGCCATCTGCCCGGTGACCCGGGAGATGATCGACGCCCTGGCCGCGGAGATCGGATGAGACAGCGAATTTGAGTTTATCTTCGGCGAATGTTATTTCTACACGTCCAGCGCCTTCCCGTCCAGTACCGCGCCGGCCAGCGCTTCGCCCCGGTATTGTAATGTCAGGTCGAAGAAGTCTTCTCGGGTGTCCAGCAGGCGCAGGAAAACCTTGTCGCCCTCCCACAGCGTAAGCGCCAGAAGGTGGTCCTTGTCGATCCAGGCCAGCTCGCCCTCGTCGCAGTCGGTCAACTCGCCCTCGAAGCGGTCGGCGGTGAACAGGTGCATGTCCTCGTCGGGGTAGATGTCCGAGCGGAAGTGAACGATGCCCCGGTAACGGGGGTCGATGAGCGCGAGTCCCGTCTCCTCCCGGCACTCCCTCAGGATGCAGGCCAGGGGCGTCTCGCCCGGTTCGATGTGGCCACCGATGCCGATCCACTTGTCGTGGTTCTCGTCGCCGGCCTTCTTGGTGCGGTGCAGCATCAGGTATTGATGCCCGCGCTCAATGTAGCAAAGAGTGGTCTGTTTCATGGCGTTTATTTCACCTTCGTTGTGATTGTATAATGGGGGAGTGGGTCAGGACAGATTTGGCGCGATGCAGGAAAACAAGATTGACCCATACTTTGAAATCCTGCATAAACCGATAAAGGAGGCGACAGCCGTGCGTTGCAGCTGTCATGTGTGCGGCACCTACATGGTGCAATCCGAGGGGATTGAGCTGGGCTGTGTGTGCCCGGACTGCGGCTACCGCTGCAAGGCCTGCCTGGGCACCGACAGCGTGGTCAGCCGGGACGCGCTGAAGGGCCTGGTCAACAACGAGGTGCTGATGCGGGACATCTTCACCAGCTTCGACGCGCCGGACGAAGGCCCGGAGGTCGATCCCTCACCCGACAAGTGGGGCGAGGCGCAGTGGGAGGATTAGGATACATCCCCCTACTTTATGTCTTTCCTTTCAAACAGCATACACCCAAGAACGGAAGCAACGGAAACCATTGCGAGATTGGATAATGTGATGCGTATCGGATGCCAGACTTCCCATGTTGAGAGCTGCGCGACCTGTCCGCAGGGATTGAGGTCATGGAGAATGCCGTAGACTGTCCTTCGCATCCCTCCCACATAGTTGGGATTCATGGCGCCGTCCTTATACTCCGGCTGTACCAGTTTTCCATTGGTATGTATGGCGAGAAACAGCATGCCAAAGGCCAGCGCCATGCACCAAACGATTGCCTGCGTCTTATTACCGCGCAGAAGCGTGATAACAGAGAACCGGATGATGGCTCCTGCAAGCCGCAAATCAGGCGAATCAGCGTCGTTTTACCTGCACCATTCCTTCCAATCAGCCCATAGATTGAGCCTTCTGGCACATGCATGGTCAATCCGTCCAATGCCTGAAATCTGTGATAGCGTTTTGTCAGGTTATTGGTCTGTAAAGCAACATTCATATCGTCATACCTCCTTTCCGCATGGCTGCGCCCGGAAAAGCAAGAGAGCTGTTGCAAACTGGCATTGTAACAGCTCCCCGGTGATTTCTATCTTGGCTCCTTCCCATCCCGAAACACCAGCATCATCTCGTTGGTTAGGCTGAAGTCGTTGGGCTGGCCGGTGACGTTCTCCCGGCGGACCCAGACGGCCTCCTTCAGCTCATTGGCGTCCATGTGGATCTCGGTGGGGCCGTCCACGTCACAGTAGAAGCCGGCCAGCAGGTCGTCCACGATGGCCCAGGGCTGGGATTTGTAGTAGCGGATGTTCTTCACCCGAAGCCCGGCCTCCTCCATGACCTCCCGGGCCACGGTCTGCTCCAGGGTTTCGCCGATCTCTGTGAAGCCGGCGATCAGGGCGTAGTAGGGGATGTCCCGGCCCCGGTACTTCGTCATCAGTATCTCGTCGCCGTGAGTGACGCCGACGATCACCGCGGGGATGATCCGCGGATAGATGCGCCGACTGCAGGCGGGGCACATCACGGCCCGCTCGTCCGGGGCCAGCGCCGTCCTGTCGCCGCAGCGCCCGCAGAAGCGGTTGTCCCGGTACCAGTTGTAGAGCTGGAAGGCCGTCCAGGCTGAGAAGATCACTTCCCGGGGGCCCTGGGCGCGGCGGCGCAGCATGCGCACAGGCACCCATTCCATGCCCTTCGCGCCTCGCCCTTGCCCTTCCATGTCCAGGTAGCAGGGCGCATCGTCCAGCGCGAACAGGTAGCGCCGCTCGGCGTCGGACGGGAAGTCCTTCACCCGGGGCAGCGCCACGTCGCCGTTATCGATCCCGCAGAGCACGCTGTCCCCATCGAAGCAGAAAAGCAGCCCCTCCGGGTCCACCGGGCGGGCGGGTATGAATTCATTGCGCAGCCTGTGGGGGTAGATGTCCTGTATCATATCCCGATTACCTCGCTGTATTCTCTGAAAAGATACTCCGCATCGCCCGGGATGGCAACCGGGCGTCTCCCTGTCATCCTGAACGAAGTGAAGGATCCTTTTGTCCTATTGCTGTCCCTTCACCATCTCCAGCAGCTCCTCGGGGGTGTACAGCTGGAGGGTCACCTGATTCGGCAGGCAGATGATCATGTTGCCGAGTATGCGCTCGGTCCGGTTGTCCAGGGTCACCTCGCCCTGCTGGACGCAGTCGTGGCCCTCGCAGGTGGAATCCTCCATGTAGACGCCCTCCGGCGTCAGGTGGATGGTGTTGATCGCCTCGGTGCCGTTCGGCAGCAGCTGGCGCATGGGATAGCTGACCTCTCCCTCCTCGGGCAGCGGCAGCCAGCCCGACTGGGTCGCCGTGGTGACCAGCACATAGCCCTTTGCGGGCTTTGGCGAATCCGTCGGTTCTGCAGTCGCATGTGGCTGTGCCGTCGCGGTGGGTTCTGTGGCAGGGGCTTGCTCCGCAGCCGCAATCGCAGTCACCCATAAAAGCCCTGCCAGCAGGCAGAGGAGTATTCGCTTAGCCAATTCGTTCATTTTCCGCGTTCCTCTTCGTTTTCTGTTTCGTTCTCGTGCTTCGACTCCCAGTGCAGCAGCACCGTCACCGCTGCCCGCATCAGCAGTATCGCGCAGGTCATGCCGATATCCTTCCAGTCCGGCGCGACGATGGTCTTGAGCACCTCGCCCCCCAGCAGGAAGCTGAGCGCCGTGGTAATGCCCTCCGACAGCAGCTGCTTGCACCTGTGGGTGCTCTTGAACACCGCAGCGAGGGCCTTGCCGGCGTAGACCAGCAGTATGACCACGCCGATCATCTCAAAGACCATGATGAGGTAGTATACGATTTGAATAAAGTGATGCTCCAACGTCACATACATGGCCGTCGCTCCTTTTGTCAGTACACAGACTATGGCCTGTTTATTGTGTCAGATATTTATCGGCACCGGATGTAGCGGTGACCGACCGATCCCGGGAAATGAACACGGCCTCTGCGCCATTCAGCGCCTCGATGAGGGCCATGCCTTTCTCGGGTCCCAGTGCAAAGGCTGCTGTGGCCAGGGCGTCGCCCCACATGGAGCTGTCGGAGAAGATCGTAACCGACGCCAGTTCGTTTTGTACGGGCCAGCCGGTTGCCGGATCCAATATGTGGTGATAGTATACGCCGTCCGTCTCAAAGCCGCGCTCGTAGATGCCGCTGGTGACGGTACTGCCGCCGAAGTTCAGCGACACGAGCATGTATTCCCCGGTGGGCTTGTCGATGTCCTGTATGCCCACCTTCCAGGGGCTGCCGTCCGGCTTCAGGCCGATTGTGACGATGTTGCCCCCAAAGGACAGCACTGCGCTCTTAACGCCCCGGTCCATCAGGTACAGCTTCACTTCGTCGGCAATATAGCCCTTGGCGATGCCTCCCAGGTCGATCATCATGTTCTCGGGCAGGGTGACAGTGTTGCCTTCAATGTCCATACGGGTGTAGTCCACCAGGGCGGCAGCCCGGGCGATGGCATCGGCGTCCGGCACCACTGCCGCACCGGAGGTGAAGTCCCACATGGTGGATACCGGGGCGATGGTGACGTCAAACGCCCCATCGGAATATGCGCTCACCCGCCGCGCAGTTTGCAGCAGTATGACGGTGTCGTCAGAAACCTCTACGGGCTTGCCGCCCGCGTGGTTGATGCGCCACACGTCGCTGCCCTCTACGGTGCGGGAGAGCAGCCGCTCATAGCGCCCGCATTCCTCCAGCGCGTCGTTGAGCACCGCTGCGTCGTCCACATAGGCCGTCAGCGTGATGACCGTATCCAGATAAAAACCGATCGCGGTCTGTTTTTTCTGCTGGGCTGAAGCGCAGCCCGTCAGGCTCAGCGCGCAGGCCAGCGTCAATATCAGCGCAAGCGCCCGCATTTTCTTCATTGGATAACCCCTGTTCTTCGTTTTATTGAATGTTTCCGACGCGCAGCGCCTTGAAGACCCGTTGGGCCACGATGCCCGTCAGGCAGCCCACCACCGCGCCGATGCCCACCAGCACCGGCAGGTAGGTGTACAGCAGCTGGGGCGTGCGCAGCATGGCGCTGGCCGCCAGGATCTGGCCGATGTTGTGGGCCACCGCCCCGGCCAGGGACGTGCCCAGCACCCCGTATTCCGGACGCCTGCCGATGATCACAAAGGCGGCGACGGCAGCCATGCAGGCCAGCGCGATCAGTATCATGCACCAGAGCAGCTGCCCCCGGGGATGGGAATTGCGGATGAGCAGCATGACGTCGCTGGACGCAGCCAGCAGCGCGATCACCAGCGCGCCCAGCCGAGGCCTGTGCCGCACCAGCAGCATCACTGCCAGGCTCAGCGCGCCTCCGCAGAGGCTGTAGAGTATGGCGCTCATCGAGCCGAACATGAAGCCCGACAGGAACACCTTCGCCAGCATCAGCAGCACGCAGCCCTTCCAGTCCATCAGGTAAACCGCGTACAGCAGCACCGTGTTGGCCAGCCCCAGCTTGATGCCGGGCACCGCGCCGCTCAGAAACCAGGTGACCGGTATCGCCCGGTCCAGCCAGCCCAGCACCAGCGCCAGCGCCGTCAGCATGCCGAAGCGCGCGACCTTTTTCGCATTCGAATTCAAACCAAAGCCTCCATCAGCCCTCGCGCACCTCCACCGAGATTTTGTGGGGCAGGCATATGATGAAGCCGCCCATCACCCGCAGCTCCAGGTTTTCCCGGGTCACCGCGCCCATCTGAACACAGTCCTGGTTGTCGCAGTCGGCATGGGCCATGTACACGGCCTCCCCGGTGATGGCGACGGTGTTTTCCGAGCCGTCCGGCAGGATAATCTGAACGCTGTGGGACGTGCCGAAGGGCAGATCGATCAGGGGCGCGCCGTCGCTGGTGATGTACACTCGCAGGTCATCGCCCGCCTTCGACGACACGGTCGGTCCCTCCCAGGGCTCGTCGTCCACCAGCACGCGGATCCCGCCCTTATCCGGCGTGGAAGCGCAGCCCGACAGCGCAAGGGCCAGTATCAGCAGCAGAACGGCGAAAACCGGGCTGCGCTTGCCGACGCGCCACGGCAGCACATACTTCATCAGTTTGAACATGGCCTCATTATATACTCTTTTTTTTGATTAATCAACCACAAATTGCACGAACGGTACAGATGGCGCTGCCGGTTCCCAACACTCTGGCAATTACCGCATCCCTCAGAAAAACATAGACATTATATTATGGTTATGCTATAATAAGCGAAGGAAATACTGTATTTTGTGGGGAAAATTGGTTATGGGCAAGAAGTACAAGGCTTTTATTTCCTACAGGCATTTACAGCTGGATCAGCGGGTGGCGGAAAAGCTACAGGAGCTGCTGGAGAACTACCGGGCGCCGCACGGTGCGACCGAGAAGGCTCGAATCGGCACGATCTTTCGGGATAAAACCGAGTTGCCGACCAGCAGCGATCTGGATAAATCTCTGAGAGATGCCCTTGCCGGGTCGGAATACCTGATCGTCATACTGTCTGATCGCACGAAGGAATCCCGGTGGTGCATGGAGGAGATCCGCACCTTCAAGGAAGCGCACGGCGGCCGGATCAATCACATACTCCCCGTGCTGGTCGCAGGCGAACCGATGAACGCCATACCGCCGGAGCTGCGCTCCGAGGTCATCATGGAGGAAGGCCACCCGAAGGAATGCGTCGTGGAGCCCCTTTGCTGCGACGTCCGGGCTGACAGCTGGAAGCAGCAGCGACGGCTTCTGAAGAAAGAATACCTGCGATTGGCCGCACCCATGCTTGGTTGCGGATTTGATGACCTGTATCGAAGGGAACAGCGGCGCAGGAACAAGCGGCGTGCGGCAGTCGTATCCCTCGCCTTTGCGCTGATCCTGCTCATACTGGCGGTCATCGGCGTCTCCTATGTCCGGGTAAGGGCATCGGAAAGACGTTACCACAAGAGCCTGATGGATAGTTATGTGGATCAGGCCGCGCAGCTGAGCGTCTCGGGGGATGGGGAGGCTGCGCTGGCTTACTATGCCCGTGTCCTCGCGCTGGATCCGCCGAACCGGGTAGCCAGGATAGGCACACTGGTGGAATTGCAGAAGCAGGGCTGGTTTTACGCCGACGACCTGGCCTTGTCAGAAGATGCCGCCCAAAGCGGGGCCGCAAATGCCGTTGCTTCAGATGACACGGCAGTCAACCTCGAATTCCCTGACGCAGTTAAGCGCTTTGGGGAATTGACGCAGGAACCGGAGCAATCCCAGAGGGGCTATGTGTTCATGGGGACGGAAAAGGTTCGCGTCTGGATGCCGGAGAAAGGCGATGTGTATGAGTTTGACAGGCTGCCGACCATTGACTATACCGGCATGATGGAGGACGCTCCCCTTGTCATGCCGATGTTCAGTGACAGGGTTCACCGGTTTGTACAATACAACGGCGAGGATGTCGTTGTTTATGAATCGAACGATGCCCTGCGGGAGGACGGTGTCATTCCCTGCGCGGAAATCCATTGCTTTCCCTACGACGAATGGGGAATAGGCGGCTTTGATTTTATCGCTGATACAAAAGTGTTATTCGCGTCTCCTGAGACCGGACTGCTGGTCTTGAACGACGGTGGCATCATATATACTTTCGATATTTTTGATCCGGCATTCCTCGGCGTAGGCGACATGAAGAAGTGGATCGGCGACATTTGCTTCCGCAACGATGGGGAATGCTTCGCCGTCGTTAACTCAGAATACACCGGCGGACAAACGGATCATCGTGTGACGCTGTTTGGCAGGGACCTGTATTTCCAGCAGAACAGTGCAAAGGAGACAGGCTTTCCCATGCAAAGCATCGAATACCGGGATGATGACCGCGGACTGCTGTGGGCGACCCGGGGCAACATGCGCATGCTGGACGGGTCGAGCACGGTGCAAACGGTGGCAACCCTGCCCTGCACGGCAGTGGAGCGCGCCGGCTTCAGCAAGGCCGGCGGTGTTAACGTATTGTTTTCGAACGGCGCAACAAAACACTACGGCATCGCCCGATTCAAGGGACGTCCAGGTCTTGTTGTACAACAGGAAAAAGCGTCTGTGCCGACCATTCCCCGCTTGGCCATTGTCAGCGAACAGCACACCCGTCAGGAGGAAGAGGACTATTCATCATTGACAACAACGATAAGCTGGGCCGAACTGCGGGATGAATCCGGTGCAGTTCTGGATACCTGCTTCAAGGATCGCATAGATGAATTCTATGCGCATAACGATGAGTTTGACTGCTTCACCCACTTGACCCTGGCTCCTGATGGCCAGACTGTCTATTGCTGGGGCAACAAATATGATGCCATTGTCGATTATTACTACCGCGTCCGGGTCGATACCACGGGACGGAAGCTGACCTCACCGGAAAAGATAACGTTTCCCGACCTGTATCGCAGGAATGTTCTTGCAATCGAGGCTTTTGACGACGGGTGCGCTGTGACCGTATCCGGCGGAAAGGTGCTGTTCTACCGCAACGAGGAGAAAGAACCGTTCCAGGTGATCGCCCTGGAATACGAGGTCGAACAGGAATGTGCAATGGCAGTATCCAATGACGGTCTTTTTGCGGCGGTGACGTATTACTCGGTTCCTGAAGAAACCCCTTATCTTGGCATTGAGGTGCCTTGTTATGATGTGATTGAGCTGTGGGACATCGCAACGGGAACGCACATTGCCAACCTGGAGGCGGGAACACCCGCACAACACACGAGTATCGATAACCTGTGCTTCTCAGGGGATTCGTGGTTGTGCTACAGTAAACACAGCGAATACCCTGGCGAAGAGGATGCCGACGTTACCATTCGGGTCGCAGCGGATGTCCCGGATACGACTGCCGCAATCGCCCTGGACGCACTGGCCTGCTATCGGCTGGGAGACGACAACGCGCTTGTTCTCAAGACACCCCAGCTCGCAGAGGACCTGGGAAGCTGGCAATCGTTCCTCGAATCGATACCGGGATAGGGCGTGCTTCCAAATGGGCATCCCACTCCAGTGGGACCGCCATGAATGACATGCCTGAGATGTTGCGGTGGCGCCCGCGCCGCCAAGCTTTTTATCATCGATGGGACCGATGGCGGGGCGATCAGATGGTGTCCCAAAACAAGTTGACACGAAGGCAAAAAAGATGATATTATTGTGGTGTAAATGTGGGCAGTTGTGCCCGCATGAACAGAATTCTTCAAGGAGGGATATCATGAAGAAAATTGTTGCACTGCTGACCTGCCTCTGCCTGCTGCTGGGCTGCGTGGCCTTCGCGGAAGGCGCGAGCTTCACCCCGGGCACCTACGAGGGCTCCGGCGAGGGCTTTGCCGGTCCCGATTCCGTCCATGTGACTGTGACCGTGGATGAGAACGCCATCACCGATGTGGTCATCGAGGGCGAGGGCGAGGTTCCCTATGGCGTGGAAGCCTTCCCGACCTACCGCGAAAGCCTGATCGGCCGCAGCGACGCCGCCATCGACGCGGTGGCCGGCGCAACCATGAGCCATGACGGTGTCGTCGCCGCCGTTGAGCAGGCCCTGAACGCGGCCCGCGGCGAGGAGACCGGCGCCAGCGACGCCGACCTGGCCTTTACCGCAGGCACCTACGAGGCGACCGCCGACGGCTACAACGGTCCCGTGACCGTCGCCGTCACCTATTCCGCGGACAAGCTCCAGAAGATCGAGATCGCCTCCAGCGTGGAGACCGATCACGTGGGCACCCTGGCCTATGACATCATGATCCCCGAAATGCTGGAAGCCAACGGCTCCGGCGTGGACGGCGTTTCCGGCGCGACCTTCACCACCCGCGCGCTGCGCAACGCGGTGAACGACACCGCCGAGCAGGCCGGCTGCACCAACATGGACGCCTTCAAGGCCGCCAAGATCGAGCATACCGCCGGTCAGCCCATCACCGCGGACTACGACGTGGTCGTGGTCGGCGCGGGCGGCGCCGGCATGGCTGCCGCGGCCCAGGCCGCCCAGGACGGCAATACCGTGCTGGTGATCGAGAAGAACGCCGAGGTCGGCGGCAACACCCTGGTGTCCGGCGGCCAGTACCAGTCCGTGATGCCCTACCTGGTGTGGGATCCCGCCGATCCCGACGCCACCACCGGCGTCTATGCCCACGACGGCCAGACCTACGACAAGGTCAAGAGCGTGCAGGGCTGCATCAACGAGCTGAAGATGATCCTGAACTGG
>JAFRJF010000114.1 GCA_017432405.1 Clostridia bacterium
TCCCAAGAGAACGACCTCATCCGTCTTTCGGCGACGCGCAGCTAGTCCTTTAGGGCAAAAACGCAAGCGTTTTCACCGAAATCCACCTTCCGCCCAAGGGCATGGCTACGCACACCCTGAACCGGCAGCTTCGCTGCCTGGGGAAGGCTTTGGGAGGCCGCATCAGCTCGATAAATCAGAATTTATAAAAGCGCCTCAAACGCCCTCACGCCCGCCTCGATCACACCATCGTCAAACTCAAACCCCTCGGTATGCAGCCCCGGCCAGTCCTCTCCCGCGCCGATGCCGAAGTAGACGCCGGGCACCTCCTTCAATATCCAGCCGAAGTCCTCGGACCAGCGCATGGGCTCCTCCAGGAGCTTGACGGGGAGCCCCGCGGCTTCGAAGCGCCTCATGGCGTCGTCGAATGCGGCGTCGTCGCTCGTGGGATCGGGGAAGGCGTCACGGATCTCAAAATCGCACGTCATGCCCGCCTCGCGGCAGTCTGCCCGGGCGCGGGCTTCTATTTTTTGGATCAGGGCGTCGATGTCGGCCTTGCGGTGGCCCCGCAGGGTCTGGCGCAGCCGCCCCTCGTGGGCGGAGATGCCGAAGTCCTCGCCGCCCACGTTCAGCCCGATGGGCGTGCGCATCAGCAGCCGGGAGTCACCGGCCAGTATTTCGTCGATCATCCCCGGCACCGCCAGCGCCAGCCGGCACAGCAGCTCTGTGGGGTTCGCGCCGTCGCCGGGGTAGGCCGCGTGGGCGGGCCTGCCGGTCACGTGGACGATGTGGCCGCAGGAGGCGCAGGAAAAGCAGCCCCGGCGCATCAATACTGCCCCCTTGGGAAAGCCGGGGATGTTGTGCAGCGCGTAGACGGCCCGCAGGGCCTTCAGTCCGGGCCAGCTGTCGATGACCCGCCGCGCCCCCTCGCCGGTCTCCTCCGCCGCCTGGAATATGAGGTGGACGTTCCTGCCCACGCGCCGCCCCTCCAGCACCAGCGCGAGGCCACAGAGCATGGCGCTGTGCCCGTCGTGTCCGCACCGGTGACAGGCCCCGTCATCATTATCCGCCGGCAGCGCGTCCATGTCCGCCCGAAAACCGACGGCGGACAGTCCGTCCCCCTCGAAGTGGCTCGCCAGCAGCCACCCGCCCATGTCCCTGATTTCCAAAGAAGTGTTCTGCTCCAGGAATGCCCGGATAGCCGCCATCGTCTGCACTTCCCGCCCCGAGCGCTCCGGGCAGGCGTGCAGGGTATGACGCAGGGCGACGATCTTTTCAAGCTGTTCCGAGTCCAGCATGTGGTGTTCCTCCAATGGTTCAGTATGCGTTTATTGTATCACTGAAGAGGGAATTTTGAAAGGGGCATGCGATAGAGGCGGCGTTGTTTGGAGAGGTAAATTCTGATTTATCGAGCTGTTGATAGTGTTCCCCAAAAGGCTTCCCCTTGGAGGGGAAGCTGTCTGCGAAGCAGACTGAAGAGGTGTCCACCTATGCCTCGCTCCCCTATAGCAATAGACGAACTATGCCCAGCGGGGACACCTCTTCCGACCCGCTACGCGGGCCACCTTCCCCTCAAGGGCAATGTCATCAACTTAAGAGGAAAGGGAAGGAGGCAACAAAGAAATAACAAATAAACAAACTGACAGCACTTGACAAAACCGCGCAAATCGAAAAACGAGACCGCATCATCTGAGAGGCGGTGCACGGGATGTCAAAGCGTAGAAAGATGCTGGTCGTTGTGGTAGAATACCTTATCGTGCTGATTGAAAGCCGGGAATATCTATTGGCGTCGAGACA
>JAFRJF010000115.1 GCA_017432405.1 Clostridia bacterium
GGGGCAGATGCCGCCGTCAAACGCCTTGGCCACGTCCACATACGCCACGTCGCCCACGTCGCGGGCGATGTTGAAGCCCACATAGTGCTTATCGTCCTCGCAGGCGCCGGTGGCGAACCACTCGATGCCCACAAGGCTGTTGTCGTAGACCACGGTCACGCCCGCGGGCAGGCCGATGTGGCCGGTGAAGCCCGCGGGGAGGCCGCGGTCCTCGGTGACGACGGCGGGGTGCACCTCGACCTTCAGGAAGTTGCGCAGCTTGGTCTCGTTCACGTCCAGGTCGCCCCGGATGAACACGATCACGAAGGTGTCGTCCATGTTGCGCTGGTACATCACGGCCTTGCAGGTCTGCTGGGGCTTGATCTTGAGGAACGCGCACAGGTCCTCGATGGTCTTGACGTTGGGGGTGTCCACCTTCTCCAGGGGCGCGATCTCGCCGGGCTCGTTGTCCAGAAGGCAGGGCGCGGCCTCCATGTTGGCGCGGTAGTCGCAGTTTTTGCACAGGACGATGGTGTCCTCGCCCACGTCGGTCAGCAGCATGTACTCGTGGCTGACCTTGCCGCCCATCATGCCGCTGTCGCTGGCGCCGGCCACGACCTCCGGCACGCCGCAGCGGGCGTAGACGCGGTTGTAGGCCTCGTAGGCACGGGCGTAGTATTTCTCCAGATCCTCCTGGGAGGTGTGGAAGGAGTAGGCGTCCTTCATCGTGAACTCGCGCACGCGGATCAGGCCGCCGCGGCAGCGGGGCTCGTCGCGGAACTTGGTCTGGATCTGGTAGATCATGAAGGGGTACTGGGTGTAGGAGTCGGCCACGTCGGTCATCAGGTGGACGGAGGCCTCCTCGTGGGTCATGCCCAGCACCATGTCGCCGCCGGAGCGGTCCTTGAAGCGCAGCAGCTCGCTGCCGATGCTGTCGTAGCGGCCGGACTTGCGCCACAGGTCCGCGGGCATCGTCACCGGGAACAGCACCTCCTGGCCGTCGATGCGGTTCATCTCCTGGCGGATGATGTTTTCGATCTTGGCGGTGATGCGCTTGGTGATGGGGAACAGCGTGAAGATGCCGTTGCCCACGGGCTTGATGTAGCCGCCGCGCATCATCAGCGCCTGGGATGCGATCACGCAGTCCGCCGGGGTCTCCTTAAAGCGCTTGGAAACGAGATTTCTGACCTTCATGTGTAGACTTCCTTCCCTCGCTATGCTAAAATAAATCTATTATAGTAGTATAGCCGCGAAGGGAGAATTATGCAAGTGAAGATTTGGGGAAAGACAGTCAGGCAAGATATTGCTTCAGAATTCCCCTCAGCTTATCATCCACAGGCAGGGCATACAGGACCAGGGTTTGTGTCTCGGGCCTGTCGGGATCGTCGATGAAGGGAAGGGACGCTTCGCTGCGCCATCTGTCCGGCTTCAAGCCCAGCGCGCGGGGACCGCAGAGCAATGTGAAATGCCCGTCCTCGTCACTGCGCAGCGCTGTGTCTTCGATCCGGTTATAAGGGACGCTCTCTTCCTTTGTGTCTACGCGCAATATGCGCCTGTCGGTCAAGCCGTAATAGGTATTTTGCCGCAGGCGCCTTGCGGTGAGAAAGGGATAAGCAAATGCGAAGGCGGCAATCAACAGGATAATAGCGATCACGCCGGGCTTGATGCCGGCGTCCGTGTTGCGGGCAACCCGGAGATACATCATCGTCGCACCTGCCGCGAATATTGCCTTGAGGATGAAACCCACGATGATGCCCTTCCTGTTGGTCCTGTCCATTGTATCAAAGGATGCGGGACGGCCGGACCACAGCAGCGTCTCATCCTCCGTCAGCATGGCGCGCAGCTTGTCATACATATAAACGTCCTCCTTCTTACAGCCATTTTAGCAGAATCGATGCTAATACGGCGCTAAGAAAGAGGACATCGCGAATGCTGGGGTTTGTATCCCAAATGCACTTTGGGCCTGTAAGTCTTTATCAATCCAGCGTGAGCTTGAACACCGGCGGCGTGGACGGGCGAACGGGCGTATGCAGGTGGAGCCCCTCGCCGTCCCGCGTCCACTGCACGGCCCCGTCGTCGCCGAGCAGCCGAATGTCCCGTATGATGCCGTGGAAGTTGGCCTGCCGGGAGGCGTCCAGCTCGCCCAGGGACTTAACGCAGTATTCTCCGCGCTCCGAGCCCTTCATGGCGATGACGTATAGCGCGTCGCCCTTGGCGGTGAAGCGGAAGTCCCGGTCGGTGTACCGGGGCGCCACGTCGTCGGAGAACTGCCCCTCGGCCACGCGGGTGGGTCCCTCGCCGTAATTGCGCCAGGGATGGGTGTCGTAGATCGCCTCGCCGTTGACCTGAAGCCACGCGCCGATCTCTTCGAGGATCCGGGCGTCCTCCTCCGGGATCGTGCCGTCCGCCCTCGGGCCGACGTTGAGCAGGAAGTTGCCATTCTTGCTGACCACGTCCACCAGGTTCCAGATCAGCTCCTCCGAGCTCTTGTAGACGTTGCCCTCGGTGTAGCCCCAGGAATTGCGGGCCACGGCGGTGTCCGTCTGCCAGATGTAGGGCTTGATGTCCGCGAACTGGCCCCGCTCCACGTCCGGTACGGCGGCGCCGAACACGAAGGCGTCGTGCTTGTAGTTGATGACGACTTCTTCGCCACGTTCCGCGGCCCGGTTGTAGTAGTAGGCAGCCAGTTTTTTTAGCCAGGGCTTCGCGGCGCTGTGCTCGATCCACCAGTCGAAGTAGATGATGCTGGGCCGGTAGCGGTCGATCAGCTCGCAGGTCCGAAGCAGCCAGTCCTCCATGTATTCCCGGCTGGGCGCGGGCTTTCCGTCGATGTCGTGCCACGCCGGCTCCGGCATGGACGGCCAGTAGAGGTCGCCCCGGGCCAGGGGCTCGTGGATGTCGCTGTCAAACTCCCTGCCGTGTCCCAGGAAGAACCAGTGCTCGATGCGGTGGGAGGAAGCGCCCATGACCAGCCCGCGGGCGCGGCAGGCGGCGGAGAGCTCGCCCAGCACGTCCCGCTTCGGCCCCATCTCAAAGGCGTTCCAGTGGGAAATGGCGCTGCGGTACATCTGAAAGCCGTCGTGGTGCTCCGCTACCGGCACGACGTAACGCGCCCCGGAGCGCTTGAACAGCGCCGCCCAGGCGTCCGGGTCGAACCGTTCGGCGCGGAACAGGGGAATGAAGTCCTTGTAGCCGAAATCCCTGTGGGGCCCGTAGGTCTCCACGTGGTGCCTGAATTCCGGGGAGCCCTGCATGTACATGTTCCTCGGATACCATTCGTTGCCAAAGGCCGGAACGCTGTAGACGCCCCAGTGAATGAAGATGCCGAACTTCAGCCGCCGATACCATTCCGGCGCCCGATACCGGGAGAGGGACGCCCAGGAATCGGTAAACGGGCCATGGGCGATCTGCGCGTCGATCTGTTCCAGGGTTGGATATCTGTACTCTGTCATCCTGCTGCACTCCTTTGCAATACCTTGGCGTGATGGGAACATCATACCATCATGTCGTTCATAGTTCAAGTGGGTGCCTGCGCATGAATTGTCATTGACAATGGGCAACTGTTGACATGGTATGGCGTCATCTCGTGAGCTTTTTTACCCATTTATAGCTGTTGACCCTTATGAAGGCGGGGATACACTTGAAAATCTGATCGGAATTGACGATAAACATGATGGCTACGGGCGACCAGCCCAACACAAAGGCGCCGACCATGGCCAGCGGATACATGATCAGCTGGGAGATGATATCCAAATTCATCATAAACCGGGTATCGCCGCCGCCACGGATGATGCCGCTGTTTACCGGCATCTGATAGGACATCGTGAAGATCACCAGCGTTTGGATGTTCATGAAGGCGTTGGCCATCGCCCTGGTCTCGTATGAGATGTGATACAAGGCCAACAGGGGGAAACGGATCAGCGTGTAAAGCAGGGCAAGTACCGCGCCGATCATCAGGAACAGGATCTGCAGCGTTCGGGTGTATTCCTTCAGCCTGTCCATATCGCCGGTGCCGATCGTCCTGCCGATGATGACGCTGGCGGCGGAGGCCGCGCCGACGGCGGTGACCTTGAGCAGCTGGAACGGCGTTGCGCTGATGGACTGGGCGGCGATGGCGCTGTTGTCCATATGTCCGAGGATCATGGTTTGCACCGCGTTGGAGACGCCCCACAAAATGGAGGCCAGTATGATCGGCGCGCTGACCCGGATATAATCGCCGAGCATCTGTCGATCCACGCGCAGGCAGTCGGAGGGCTTCATATGAAGCTTTTTTTCCCTGCGGAACATGTAGTGGGCGACCACGCCGAATTCCACCAGCCGCGCGGTGAGCGTGCCGATGGCCGCGCCGCGCACCCCAAGCTCCGGCAGGCCGAAGCGCCCGGGGATCAGCAGGTAGTTGATGCCCACGTTGATGACCAGCGACAGTATGGATGCCTGAAGGGCGATCTTTACGGTCTCCGCGATGCGCATGGTGCCCAGCATGACCGCTGTGAACCCAAAGCACACATAGGAAAACCGCATGATGTTCAGATAGGCCATGCCCTGGGCGGCGATTTCACCGTCGCCGGTGAACAGCCGCAGCGCGCCCCTGGGGAAAAGACTCACCAGAAGGAACAGCAGGCCGGTGATGGCGAAATTGCACCACAGGCCAATGGCAGACAGCTTCTTCACGGCGTCCGGTCGATGCTGCCCCCAGTACTGGCTGCCCAGCACGATCACGCCGTTGCTGACGCCGTAGACCAGCTGTTGCAGCACGAACTGGATCTGGTTGACCGCCGCCACGCCGGACAGGGCGCTTTCACTGTAGGCGCCCAGCATGACGTTGTCCGCCAGGTTGACGGACAGGATCACCGCCTGTTCCGCCATCAACGCCAGAGAGAGGGTGAGAAAGGATCTGTAGAATGCTTTGTCCCGAGTGAACATAGGGCCTCCTGAATGCGGATGAATGGGGAAACACTCTATATCGTCACCGACGCTGATCGATTCGCAGCCGGCTTCACCGGTTTCCGGAAGACGGAGCAGACATTGACCTGAAATATCGCCCGCCTGCTTCCTGGGAAGCGCGGTTGCGGGCGGCGTTGACCACGTCGAAGTTGGCAATCAACAGATCTGTGATCAGCCGTGACAGTTCGCCCCTGTCCACATTTTCCTTCAGAATCTCCTTTACCTTTTCCTCCGGCATGCCCTTTCTGTAGGGACGATCCTCGGTAATGGCGGAAAACACGTCTGCGACGGCCATGATCTGTGCGCCCAGAGGGATTTCACCGCCCTTCAGATGGTAGGGATAGCCCTTGCCGTTCAGCTTCTCGTGATGCAGGGAGGCCCATCCGCGTATCTCGTTGAAGCCGGCCACGCGGCTGAGCAACAGGTCGCTGAAGAAGGCGTGCTCCTTCATGACGTTGAATTCTTCGGCAGTGAGCTTGCCGGGTTTTTCGAGTATCTCAGAGGGCGTCCTGATTTTGCCCAGGTCGTGGACGCTGCCGGCAATCTCCATCATATCGCATTCCTGTTCGTTCATGCCCGCAAGCCCCGCCAAAGCGCGCGCGGAGGCCGCGACGCCGGCGGAATGCATCGCCGTGAACGGGCTTCGGAAGTCGATGATCATTCCGATCAATCCGGTAACCTGCTTGATGGTCTCCAGGTTGGCCTCCCGGTCCATCACCAATTCATCCGCGATCCGGTCGCTGCTGTAGGCCAGCTCCAGCCATATGTGTTCAATGCCGGCCAGCTGTTCCAGGGCCTCTACCGCCTTGGGCGCGTAGAGGTCCCCGGATGAGCGACGCGCCGCCGACATGATCCTGTCGACCTGGTTCAGTATTGGCGCATCGGGTTTTATCATGAGGACCACATCGTCGGCGAGCTGGATCAGGTTTGACAGCAGGAGTGGATCCTGCAGCGCTACGTCAGCCACCTTTTCAATGCCATCGGAAATCTCCTCTGGCAGCATCGACTTGTCTAAGGAGGGAAAGTGAATTGGAGGAATGTGCAATTGCAGGGTATCCCGGTAAGGCGTCTGGCTGTGCCTTACGATGACAGAGATAACCTCAAAGGCCGGAAAGTCCATCAGTATGTTTGCGCTCACCTGCGCCACATGGTAGCTGACATTTTCAATGTCCGTCAGGGAAACGTTCTGCCTGTCCACAGCGCCGCCGATATCGTGAAGATAAGCGGATTGCATGGTCAAAAATTGATGCGCCGTCGGAAGCTCGAGTGCATGGGCCATCTGGTAGGCCAGATAGCTGACCTGTTGATGATGCCTGTGGATCTCCGGGTGCATGATATCGAAGGCCGCATCGACAAGCTGCCACAAGTCTCTCTGTGATACGCTTAAAACACTTTTATTCACGGGCATGACCTCCATATGAATGATCGGGATGCTGTATTATATTTTACCATATATTTACTGATACGGCAAACATAATATTCGCCCATGGAACTGAGCAGGTACAATACTGACACATAGGCGTCGGGATCAGTAGGGATCAATACGGACAAAAACGATTGGTATTGAGTGTTGCCGAAGCATGGCCAATGAATCCGCCCAGGGTGTTGATAACAAGGGATGGGTAAAAAATACCGCACAATACGGCGGCGCCACAATAGGCGCACCCGTATTGTGCGGTATTTCCTTAATGGGTTACTTTGCAACAGCCGCGGCCTGTTTGCCGGCGATCTCGCCGGAAACGAAGGTCCAGCTCTGCGCCTGGCCGCCCCAGGGGGTGTAGGCCTTGCCGTCCTTGTTGCAGACGCCCTCGGAATCCTGGCCGACTGCGAACAGGTTGGCGATGGGGGTGCCGTCCTCGCGGAGCACATTCATGTTCACATCCACGTCCAGGCCGCCCACGGTGCCGTAGGCCCAGCTGGTGCAGGGCACGGCGTAGTAGACCGCTTCCTCGCCGTTCAGCGTCGCGGAAAGGGTGGCCTCGTCGCAGCCGATGGCCGCGGCCAGTGCCGCGATGCCGTCCGCCTTGATGACGTCGCCGTAGGTCTCGCCCACGGACAGGATCTCGTCGATGTCGGCCACCGGGGTGCCCGCTGCGGGCAGCGTGCCGCCCTGAGCCAGGAAGTTGGAGGTGGCGGCGGCCTGGGCCTCGCTCAGGCCCGTTTCGCGGATGGCGTCGATGTCGGCCTGGGTGTAGAGGTTGTAATACATGAAGTTCGGCGCGAATACGATCTCCACCTCGATGCCGTCGGCGGTGGTGCCGCTCTGGTTCACGTTGCCCCAGGGCTCGCCGGTGGTGGTGATCATGGGCCGGTCGGTGGTCAGCGCCAGCGCGGTCAGTATCGCCTTCTGGTCGGCGGTCAGGTCGTCGGTGCGGATGATATTCCTCACCTGGCTGATGTGCACCATGGGCAGCGTGCCCATCATGTACAGCGCGCCGCCGGCGGACTGGCCCATCTTAATGCCGGCGCCCTTGTTCACGGTGTCGCCGATGGCGTTCACGGTGGAGCCCAGGTATTCCACCATCATCTCGTCATTGCCCAGGAAACCGCCGGTGGCGAGGATGATGGCCTTGCCGTAGATCTCGTAGGTGGTGCCGTCGTAATAGGTGGCCTTTACGCCGACGGCCTTGCCGTCGTCGTCAAAAATCAGGCTGTCGGCGGTCAGCTCGGTCATGTATTGGTTCTTCTCGTTCTTGGCGTTGGCGATGTCCAGCGCGCGCAGGAACTGGTAGGTCTTGTTGGGGCCGAGGATGTTCCATGCGGTGTTGTCCGCGTCGGCGGTGTACACGCACCACTCCTTGTCCCACTCGGGCACCACGAAGCTGCCCAGCAGGCCCAGGCCCTCGAACTCGAAGCCGAAGTTGTCCACGTAGTAGTCCAGCGCGGAGCCGGAGTTGTAGACGGCCTCGCGGATGACGTCGGCCTTCTCGTCGCCCTCCACATAGTCCATCCAGACCTTGTAGACGTCGTCGGGGTTGATGTAATCCTCGCCGTTGTTGAACTTGTCCTTCAGGTACCGGCTGTTCAGGGCCATCGGCCCGTAGGTGCATACGGAGTTGCCGCCGATCTTGCCCGCCGCCTCGATGCCGAACACGGTCGCGCCCTGGTCGGCCGCCGCGCAGTAGGAGAACACGCCGGAGCCGCCCATGCCCACCACGATCACGTCGTAGTCGTCGATGACCACGGTGTCGTCCTTCTTGGGCACCTCGGTGTACCACTGGAGGCTGTCGCCGCCCGCCGCGTCGATGGCCGCCGCCACGGCGTTGCGGATGCCGTTTGAGGAGGTCGTCGCGCCGGTGATGGCGTCCACGGCCAGGGACTGGCTCTCGATGATGCGGGGGATCAGCAGTGCCTCGGCGGAGCCGAACCACTCGCCGGTCAGGCTGTCGGTCTCGGAGACGACCTTGATGTCGGTGATTTTGCCGCCTGCCAGGGTGACCTCGGCGGTCAGGGGGCCGGTCAGGCCGAAACTGGGGGCGGTGCCGGTGTAGGTGCCGTCGGCGACCGCGGTCTTTTCGGCGGCGGTGACGCCCGCGGACTGGTTCAGCGCGTCGGTCAGCGCCAGCTTCACGCCGGTGCTGGTCTCGGTGGCGCCGCTGACGCCGTCGATGTCGGCGCCCTGGGCGGCCATGATCTGCTCGATCAGTAAATCCCTGGCGGCGCCGCCGATCTCCGGGGTCTCGTGGCTCACGTCCAGGTCCACGGCGGTGATGCCGTTTTCGTCCACGGTCACCGTCACCACAAGGCCGGCCTCATGGCCGGTGGCCTCCGCCGTGTAGGTGCCGGGCGTATACTCGGCAAGGGCGGTGGGTATTGCGCACGCCAGCAGGGCCAGCGTGAGCGCAAGGCAGCAGAGTCTCTTCATGGGTATAACCTCCTTTGCGCGTTTTGTGTTAAACCTTATTCAGTCTTGCCTCGAAGGCCTCCACGGGCATAGGCCTGTCGAACAGGAAGCCCTGGGCGATCCTGCATCCATACTGGCGCATGATATCGAGCTGCTCCTCCGTTTCAACGCCCTCGGCGACGCAGGTCAGCCCGATCTCATGGGCCATGGCGATGACATGGGCGAACATCCGGTTGCCGCGTTCCAAGTCCTCACCTTCCTGGGGGAGGATGCTCTTGTCCAGCTTCAGCACGTCCCAGGGGATCTGCTTGATCAGGTTCAGGGAGGAATACCCGACGCCGAAATCATCCACCGAGGTGCTGATGCCGGAGGCCTGGAGCGCCGCGACGACGCGCTTCAGATCCTTGAATTCCACATCGGTGGTCGTCTCCGTCAGTTCGATCTCGATCAGCTCGTGGGGGACGCTGTGCCGGTCGACGATTTCCAGGATATGCTCAAACAGGTCCGGGTCAGTCAGATGGCGGCGGGACAGGTTCACGGATATCCTGACGACGCTCTGTCCGGCGTCCAGCCAGCGCCTCAGGTCCTGGCAGACGCTGTCCAGCATATAGAAATCGAGCTTGCAGATGTCGGATCCCCGTTCCAGGGCGGGGATAAAATCGATCGGCGGAATGAGCTTTCCCTTGTGTATCCAGCGGCAGAGCGCTTCCGCGCCGATGATCTTTCGGGTTTTGATATCGACCTTGGGCTGATAATAGACGATAAATTCCCGCTTTTTCAAGGCACCGGCAAACTTCCGCTGAACCTTGGCGGCCTTTGCCTTGGCTTGCATGAATTCGTCGGTGTAATAGATGATGTCGTCGGTGTTTTCGCGCTTGGCGATCAGATAGGCCTGCACGATGTGGTTCATCAATTCGCCGGGGTTTGTGATATCCGAATCGTCCCGTATACTGCAAATACCGGCGACAGCGGAAACGACGATGCGGTTTTGGCTGTCATAGGGAATGGGGATGCCGTCCAGGCATTTGAGAACGCCGGGCAGATGTTCGGTGTTGAAGAGGGCCACGAAGTTATCGCCGCCCAGGCGGCAGACAATGCCGTCGGGTCCCGCGGCTTCGCTCAACGCGGCGATGTAATTGCGCAGGGCAGTGTCGCCGGCGGTCATGCCGCCCTGCTCGTTGACGACGGAGAAATTCTTCAGGTTGATGCGGATCGCGGTTTTGCCCACCAGCGTGCCCTTTGATTTATGCTTCATAATTTGGGCGTAGAAGTACCTCAAATTGTGATAGCCGTCATCGTCGAAGAAGAGCAGCTTTTCTATGATCTCCTCCTGCCTGGTCTTGTTCAGGTAGGTGAGCATCATGCGCTGGACGGTTTCCACACGGCGGCGTTCGAAATCTGTGAACGGGGCGGCGCCTTCCGCCTGATAAACGTCGCAGGTGATGACGGTTCGGGCGCGTGTCGTAAGGCGCTTGGAGGAGACCAGCACATGCTTTTCCCCGCTGTCATAACAGACGAACGGTTCCCCTTCACCGCGCTGCTCGTGGGCGGGGGAGGGGTAGAAGGTCGTAACCCCTTTGGAAACCCGCAGTTCCTTGCACAGCTCGGCCAGTGTGGAGAAGATGGCCGGGACGTCGAACGCGTCCAGGCTGGTCATCAATTCGGCAAGTCGTTCAAACGCAGAAAGTTGCCCCATATGGATTGCTCCTTCAGGAAGTTTGACAGTATGATTATAACATAAATAAGTGACATTAACAAGTGGTTTAGTTGCCGTTTTGAATTATATTTTTGACCGAATATATAGACGAATATCATGTTGCTGTGATATAATGGATACATTACACAACCGTTATTGATCCGGCAATTCGATTGGAGGCAGGACACATGACACCGAACCAGTATCTGTGGGCGCAGGCGAGGGACCGACTGGTCGCTGCCGTCACCGGCATCGGCTTCTCCGCTGAGCTGGCCGAGCTGATGGCGCGGCAGCTGAAAAGCCCCAAGGCAATTGACAGGATGACCTCTTATGTCCACCAGGCGCATCCACGCACCGAGGAGATGCTGGTGGACGAGATGCTGGCCATCTGCGCCGAGATCGAAGCCTGGCGGGAAAAGAAGGAAAGCCAGGAGGCTCAAGCCCGGTACAACGACAGGCTCTATTACAGGAAATGGGAACCGGACGAGGAGGAATGAGGCTATGAATAAGTTCATCCCGAAGGAAAAGCTGGGCAAGAAGGCCCGCAAGCAGCTCGACAGCGAGCAGCGCACCACCTGGGCGTTTTCCCCGGTGACGAAAAAGGTGGAAAGCAAAAAGCGCTACAACCGCAAGAGAAAAGCCCATGACCGCAATGACGACTGCGGCATGGGCTTTCCTTTTGGATACGCATCCGAACGACGCAGAGCTTGATGGGCCACAGTACGCCGCAGATGACGTTGAGTGTCTACGCCAAGCAGGAGGACACGAGGCTTCCGGAGACCATGAAGCAGATGAGCGGGTTTTTGCACGGGGACAAAACTGCAAAAGAACCGACTACACGGGGCTCCTGATTTTGTGACAAAAACCAGGTTGAAAGCGGTATGTCTGTTGAGATTTTGCATAAGTCATTAGCAATAATTGCATTTTTCATGTAGCTGCTTAAGAGGAGTTTTGGCTTTTTTATCGAAATCTACAGCATGCCGTGTTTTAAGCCACGTATGACAGAAGGAGAGTTTCAATCGCTATTTGATGTGCAGGGGGGGGACGCAGGTGAAGCGGAAGACGGCGAAGGAGCTGCTGGCGGAATCCTTTCGGGAGCTGGCGCAGGACCGGGACATCGACAAGATCACGGTGCAGGACATCGCGAAAAACTGCGGATATTCCATCGCGACCTTCTATCGGCAGTTCAGGGACAAGTACGACCTCATCGCCTGGGACTATGCCCGCGACGTGCAGAAGCTCCTGGAGCAGGAGGACGGCACCCGGAAAGACTGGCGGCGATCGCTTTCCGACGCGGCGGAATACTATGATAGACAGAGGCAATACCTCGCCAATCTGCTCACCAATACCAGCGGATATGATTCGTTTATACGATATATGGCGGAGATTCACTTCAACGCCCTGATGAACCGCATTCGCCCTGCTTTCGATTCATGCGAGCCGGACAGGAAGATGGAGATGCTCGTGCGGTTATACGGCTTCGGCACGGTCATGCTCACCTGTGAGTGGATCCTGGGGAAATACCCCGTGAGCCGGGAAACACTGACGGAGGTGTATGCTGTTTCTCTTCCGGAGCCGCTGAGCGTATACTTCCAATAGGCAATGATAGGATATCGTTGTTTTTTCTCATAATGAGAAAATTTGACGACATCCTGAATTGATTTATTCCCTCCAATCGTTACAATAATAATTGTGATTGCGCGCAACCAAGCGCAAAACAATGATTATTATGATATGGAGGGAAATACAATGACGAAGATCGAGTTTCTGCAGGCACTGGCGAAGGGCTGGTTCGGCAATTCCCAGCAGCATTCCATTCAGGCGCAGATGTTGAAGCAGCGCGGCTTCGGCAAGCTGGCGGACAGGATCATGGCGGAATCCGACGAGGAATGGGACGAGGCCAAGAAGGTGAACGCCCGCCTGATTGAGCTGGGCGTGACCCCGAAGGTGGAGCTGCAGGAGTATCCCGTGTTCACCGATGTGAAGGAAATGCTGGAGTACGACTGCAAGGACGCCGCCGAGGCGCTGCCCATGATGAGCAAGGCGCTGGCGCTGTTTGAGGACGACTTTGTGACCCGCAACATGATCCAGGAGTTCATCGTGGACGAGCAGGACCACTTCAACTGGGTGCGGCAGCACCTGAACCTGATGCAAGAGATCGGCATGGAGAACTACCTGATCGAGCAGCTGGGCGAATGAGGTGAGCGAAATGAATGAGAAGGAAATGATCCTTGAGGCCATGCGCAAGGCGGGCGAGCCGCTGAACGCGGGCAAGGTCGCGGAGCTGACGGGGCTGGACCGCAAGGTGGTCGACAAGGCCTTTGCGGCGATGAAGAAGGAAGGCGCCATCGTGTCTCCCATCCGCTGCAAGTGGGAACCCGCTGAGAAGTAAGGAACAGGCAAGAGGGCAAGGGGCTGACGACATCCATCGCCAGCCCCTTCGTCAAAGATGGAGATGACGATGGAGAACATTCAGAGCGACGCAGGATGTGATGGCATCCGCCTTCGCAACCAAATCTGCTTTCCGCTGTACGCCTGCGCGAAGGAGGTCATCCGCCAGTACAGGAGGCCTTTGGAGTCGCTTGGCCTGACCTATACGCAGTACATCGTGATGATGGTGCTGTGGGAGCAGGGCGACATGACGGAGAGCGCGCTGGGCCACACCGTGCGGCTGGATTCCGGGACACTGACACCGCTTTTGAAGCGCCTGGAAAAGCAGGGGTTGATCGTGCGCACCCACCCGGAGAGCCGGGAGCGCAAGCTGTTTCTGTCGTTGACGGAGGAAGGGATGGCGCTGAGGGACCGCGCACTGGAGGTACCCGGGCAGATGAACGGCTGCATCAACCTGCCGACGGAGGAACTGATGCAGCTCAAATACCTGTTGGACAAAGCACTTACAAAAATGGGGAGGACGAGAACATGATCTATGATTACACTTTGAAGACGGGCAAGGGCGGAGAACTGAACCTCAAGGACTACATGGGCAAGGTCATCCTGGTGGTGAACACCGCCACCGGCTGCGGCTTCACCCCGCAGTACGCGCCCATCGAGCAGCTTTACAGGGACTACCACGACAAGGGTCTGGAGATCGTGGACATCCCCTGCAACCAGTTCGGCGGCCAGGCCCCCGGCTCGGACGACGACATTCATGAGTTCTGCACCGTCCACTACAATACCACCTTTCCGCAGATGAAGAAGGCCGACGTCAACGGCGCGAACGAGCTGCCGCTGTACACGTATCTCAAGTCCCAAAAGGGCTTCGAGGGCTTCCAGGACCACCAGTACAGGGCGCTGCTGGAGAAGATGTTCTCCGAGGCCGACCCGGATTGGGCCAGCAAGCCGGATATCAAGTGGAACTTCACCAAGTTCATCATCGACCGCCAGGGCAACGTCGTGGCCCGCTTCGAGCCCACCGCCGACATGGCGGAGGTGGAAGCCTGCGTGAAGTCATTGCTTTGAGGATTTGCCCGGGGACTGGAAGTGTCCGCGCTGCAGACAGCCCAGGGAGAAGTTCAACAGAGCGTGAGCGCACGGGAGGGAGCCATGGAATCCAATTTCAATCTTCAGGAGCACATCGCCAAGGGCGTTGAGAGGATCGTGGCGGACACGCTGAAGGCCACGCTGCGCGACCCCAGGGAGAGCGCCTTCATGGTCAAATTCGCGGCGGCGGCCAACAGGGCCACAAAGCGCCGCCTGGAGCTGGAGCAGGAAGGGCTGCACGTGCCGTCCTTCCTGATCGCCAGCATCACCAGCGCCTGCAACCTGCACTGCGCGGGCTGTTATTCCCGCTGCAACAACGCCACGGTGGACGCAGAGCCGGTGAAGCAGCTGAGTACCGAGGATTGGAAGGCCATCTTCAGGGAGGCCGAGTCGCTGGGCATCAGCTTCATCCTGCTGGCGGGCGGCGAGCCGCTGCTCAGGTGGGATGTCATCGAGGCGGCGGGCAGATGAAGAACCTGCTGTTCCCGATCTTCACCAACGGCACCTGCATGGATGACACCACCTTTGCCCAGCTGGACAAGTGCCGCAACCTGATCCCGGTGCTGAGCATCGAGGGGAACAGGGAGATCACCGATGCAAGGCGGGGGGAGGGCGTCTACGACCGGCTGATCGCCGCCATGGACCGGCTGCACGGGAAAAACCTGCTGTTCGGCACGTCCATCACTGTGACTACCGAAAATATCCAGGAGGTCACCTCGCCCCGGTTCATGGAGAAGCTGGTCGATCGGGACTGCAAGCTGGTGTTCTTCGTCGAGTTCGTGCCCGTGACGGAGAAAGCGAAGCACCTGGCCCCGGATGACCCCGAGCGGGAATACCTGCTCGGCGCCATCCGGGGGCTACGGGAAACCTTCCCCGAGCTGATGGCCCTGGCCTTCCCGGGCAACGAGAAGGCGAACGGCGGCTGCATGGCGGCGGGCCGGGGTTTCTTCCACATCAATTCCCACGGCGGCGCGGAGCCCTGCCCGTTCTCGCCTTATTCGGACGTCAACGTGCGCGAGTTGGGCGTGCGCGGCGCGCTTCGATCCCCGCTGTTCATGGCGCTTCGGGAGGGCGGCGTGCTGGACAACGACCACGTGGGCGGCTGCGTGCTGTACGAGCAGCGAGACAAGGTTGAAAAGCTATTGGCCGGAGAGGCCGTTTGAACGAACAGGAGGAATACACCATGAAGATCACCATTTTGAACGGAAGCCCCAGGAAGCAGAACACCGCCGCGATGGTCGAAGCGTTTGCCGAGGGCGCGAAGGCCGCGGGACACGAGGTCGAGACCATCCAGGTCGGCAAGCTGAAGATCAACGGCTGTCTCGCCTGCGAATACTGTCATGGCAAGGGCGAGGGCAAGTGCGTCCAGAAGGACGACATGGAGAAGGTCATGCCCGCCTATCAGGACTGCGACATGATCGTGTTCGCCTCCCCGATCTACTACTTCGACATGACGGCCCAGCTCTCCGCCGCGATCCAGAGGGTCTATGCCATCGGCAAGCCCCCGAAGGCCACGAAGGCGGCGCTACTGCTGAGCTCCGCGTCCCCGAATCCCTTTGAGGGGGCGATCGCGACCTATAAGAGCATGCTCGCCTTCATGGGCATCGAGGACAAGGGCGTCTTCACCGCCGCGGGCGACGAGAACGGGTCCGAGGCCAAGCTTGCGGAGATCCGCGAATTCGCCAAGGCGCTGTAACCCCGGGAAGAATACAGACAAGCCATGACCACAGGTGTCTTAAGATCATCTGTGGTCATGGGACAAATGGGGAACGAGTATGACGATATGCTATTTCACCGCCACCGGCAACTGCCTGTACGTGGCCCGCAGGATTGGCGGCACGCTGCTCTCCATCCCGCAGCTCATGCGGCAGGAGAGGATCGAGATCGAGGATGACGCCGTGGGCGTGGTCTGTCCGGTATACAATGCGGAGATGCCCATGATGGTGCGGGACTTAATGCGAAAAGCAAACATCCGGACGGGGTATTTCTTCTTCATCTATACCTACGGCGCGGGCTTTGGAGAAGCATATGCCCATGCGAAGCTGGCCGCAGAGGAAGCCGGACTGACGCTTAGCTATGTGAATGCCATACAGATGGTGGATAATTTCATCCCCTACTTTGACATGCGGGAGCAGATCGATACGCTGCCGCAAAAGGACGTGGAAGGCCAGCTCAAAACCGTCTGTGGAGACATCGCAGCCCGGAAAAGGGTCGCGGTCGGGATCACGGAACAGACAAGATCACAGATGGACATGTATCACAGGAGACTGGCGGAGGTGTGGTTGCGGAAGGACACAGCGCTTTCCTATACCGTGAACGACGATTGCGTGCGCTGCGGCATCTGCGCAAAGGTTTGCCCGGCGAACAACATTGAGGTCACGGAGGATGGCGTGCGCTTTTCCGATCACTGCGAGGTCTGCTATGCCTGCCTGCACAACTGTCCGCACCACGCCATCCACATGCCGCTGGAGGCGGGAACCACGCAGTTCAGAAACGAGCATGTGACCCTGAAGGACATCATCCAGGCCAACGAATGAAAGAGTCATTTAATGGAGGAGAAGGCCATGAATAAAAAGATCGTTGTCGTGAACGCGGGCCCCAGGAAGGGGTGGAATACTGACACGCTGCTCACAGAGGCCGGAAAGGGTGCCCAGGAAGCAGGCGCAACCGTGACAAGGTTCGATCTCTTTCGGCTTGAGAAGTACACCGGCTGCATCTCCTGCTTTGGCTGCAAGAGGGAGAAGAACAAGGGCCGCTGTGTCTGCCGTGACGGACTGACGCCCGTGCTGGACGCCATTCGGGAGTCGGACGGGCTGATCATCGGCTCTCCGAATTACCTGTCTGAAATGACGGCATCCTTCCGGGCACTGTATGAACGGTTGATCTTCCAGAACCTGACCTACAATGTAGAATCGCCCTGTTGCAATCCGCGCTCGATGCCTGTGCTGCTGATCATGACCAGCAACGCGCCGGACACCGGATATCTCGGACTCCTTCGCAATTATCAGCAAACCCTGTCGCGCTTCGTAGGGCCGACGGAGCTCCTCGTCAGCGGTAATACACTCCAGCTGAAGGATTACAGCAAAACCGATTGGCCGTGGACGTTGTTCAACCCGGAAGAAAAACAGCACCGCCATGAGACGATCTTTCCGCAGGAATGCAGGAAAGCCTATGAAATGGGCGCTGTACTGGCCCGCTGAAGCAATATAAAAAAATTCATAATGGAATCCACAGTTCAAAACAGAATAAGATTGCCCGGCAGTTTTCTTGGTCACGACGATCAGGCTTGCGGCCGGGCTTTTCTTATCTCAATATTGACAAAACCATTCTGTTATCATATAATGTAACTGTATCAGATACAATTATGAAAGGAAGAGCGCAATGATTTCTGATCTCATTCAGCGAAGAAAGAGTATACGCACCTTTGACGGCAAGCCCCTCAGCGCGGAGGATCGT
Organism: Clostridia bacterium; assembly: GCA_017432405.1. The sequence continues at coordinate 17,400 of JAFRJF010000115.1, forward strand.
TCCGCCCTGGAGGATTATACCGCTTCTTTGTCAAATCCCTTCTCCGTTCCAATCACCTTTCGGCTGCTCGACGTGAAGGAACATGGATTGTCCAGCCCCGTGATCGTCGGCGCGGACACCTACCTTGCGGCGAAGGTCGAGAAGGTTCCGAATTTTGAAATCGCCTACGGATACAGCTTTGAGAAGGTCTGCCTGTATGCGCTGTCCCGTGGGATTGGCACGGTAATGCTGGCCGCGTCGCTGAGCCGAGCAGCCTTTGAAAAGGCCATGGGAGTGAAGGACGGCGAGGTCATGCCCGTGGCGAGCCCTGTCGGTTATCCTGCGGAAAAGAAGTCCATCCGGGAAAGTCTGATGCGCAAGGGCTTGAAAGCGGATGACCGCAAACCCTTTGACCGGCTGTTCTTTGTGGACGACTTCAATCATCCCCTCCCGCAGGCGAATCCCTATGCGAAAGCGCTGGAGATGGCGCGATGGGCTCCATCTGCTGCCAACGCACAACCCTGGCGGGCCGTGGTGGACGGCGACAGCGTTCATTTCTATGAAGCCAAGACCATGAAGGACAGCCCGCTGGGGGACATCCAGAAGGTGGATGTGGGCATCGCGCTGGCGCATTTCGACATGACCTTGGAGGAAGAAGACGTCAACGGTTCCTACAGCTTCTCCGATCCGGGGATAGCTGCCCCGGAAAACACGCATTATATTGTCACCTACAGGAGGGCATGATGGATACAAGGTTTTCATCCGCCATTCACATACTGATTATGATCGCCGGGTCCGAGCAGCCTCTCACATCAGAGGCCATTGCGAACAGCGTTGGCACCAATCCAAGCTACATCCGCAAGGTAACGGGCCTTTTGAAGAAGAAGGGCATCCTCGACAGTCGGCAGGGCATCCATGGCTTTTCACTGTTGATTCCTCCGGAAAACCTCTCTCTTTATACGATTTACCAGGCCATCAATGCGTCGGATGAGGTTCACGTCTTTGACCTGCACCAGAATCCCAACGATGAATGCATCGTCGGACGGCATATCCGTCCGGTGCTGACTGAAACCTTCCGCGAGGTTGAGGAGAAGGCGGAGCGACAGCTCAAGCAGGCCACCCTTGCGGACTGTATGGAAAAAATGCGTACCAGGATAGGAGAAGAGCAATGAAGTAAGACAATTTTGAAAGAATGCCGTTTCCAATCGCTTCAAAATAATCATTGATCGCACAGCAGTACGCTAAAGCCCAAATCATAGGCGACGATGCTCCGTCCGAATAACTCCACAGGTTTTCCCTGAATCGCTCCATCCAATACGGCCTGAGCACCGTCATACAGCCTTTGAATGACGACGGGAGAGATGGGGATATCCGCATGGGACGGCCAGATCTCGTCAAACTGATCGGCAAATCCCTTTAGGTGTTCAAGACTTGAGATATAATCCTTCATGTTCCGGTGATCCCCGAACATGAAGATGCGCCCATGCACCTGAACGGGATCTCCGCTGATCAGCACCCTGTTTTGAACGTCCAGCACCGCAATGCTGCCAGGCGTGTGGCCGGGCAAATGGATGATCCTCAATTCACGATCCCCCAGGTTCAGGGAATCACCCTCCCGAATGGGGATGATCGCCCCTGGCTTTCCCGAACGCCGGTAGACGGGTTCCTCAGCGGGATGCATGAAGAAGGCGTCAAACTGTTCGTTGCTGCCGATGTGGTCTCTGTCCGCATGGGTATTCAGCAGAGAAAGGGGAAGGCCGGTCAATCCGGAGGCGATCTCCCTCGCACTGTTCAGGTTCATGCCGGAATCGATGAGCAGCGCCTTCTCTGTGCCCGCAAGCAGGAACAGGCGGACGCCGTCATCCTCGATCCTCCAGGTCTTCTCATTGATCTGTATGATTTCGCAGCTCATGATTTCCAATCCTCCGGAGCCTTCTTCATAGCGGGGGACGATCTGTCCGTCTGTAACGATCTCGCAGCTCAGTTGCCCGGCCCGGTTGAATGCAGCATCGGCGCGCCGTAGTAGGGGTGAGCGCCGGGGTTGTTCAAGACTATCGCGTTCAGCGCGTCCACCCCGGCGACGTTTCGGGTTCTGTACCGCCACGATTCTTCAAAACTTCCAATGCTTCGTTTTCATGTCGATCCGCCTGTAATCCTTGGTCGGTCACAGCATCAGCCGATAGATGTTGGTACAATCCTCCTCATTCAAGGTGGTGAAGCCGGTCAGGCTCCCCTGGCGTCCGTTACCGCGGCACAGGGATTGAACCAACTTCGGAATGTCCTCCTCCTTCGCGCCCAGCTCGGCGAAGTTTTTCGGCATGCCGATGGCGGTGAAGAAGCGCCGCAGGGCCTCGATGCCCGCCCTGGCGGTGACCTCCGGGTGGTCGAAGTCCATCTGGCAGCCCCATACCCGTACAGCCACCTTGGCAAAGCGCATCACGTCGTGGTGCATCACATAGGTGAAGTTGGCCGGGAGCGTAACGGCGAGGCCCGCGCCGTGGGCGCAGTCGTAGAGCGCGGAGAGCTCGTGCTCGATGTCGTGGCTGGTCCAGTCCTGGCTGCGTCCCACGCCCACGGCATTGTTGTGGGCCATCATGCCCGCCCACATGATGTTGGCCCGGGCCTCGTAGTTGTCGGGGTCCTCGATGACCCGCGGCCCCTCGTGGACCATGGTCAACAGCAGCGCCTCGATCAGCCGGTCGGTGACTTCGACCTCCTTCGTGTTGGTGAGATACCGCTCGTACAGGTGGGCGATGATGTCGGTGATGCCGCAGGCGGTCTGATAGGGCGACAGGGTCTGTGTCAGCGCCGGGTTGAGGATGGAGAACTTCGGGCGGATGGCGTCGCCCGTCGCACCGCGCTTGAACATGCCGTTTTCGTTGGTGATGACGGAATCCGGGCTGCCCTCGCTGCCCGCTGCCGCGATGGTCAATATCGTGCCCACGGGCAGGGCGTTTTCGATATACCTGCCGCAGTAGAAGTCCCAGAAGTCGCCGTCGTACACCACGCCCGCGGCGATGGCCTTGGAGGAATCGATGGTGCTGCCGCCGCCCACGGCCAGTATGAAGTTCACGTCCTCGCGCCGGCACAGCTCGATGCCCTCGTACACCAGGCCGCTCCTGGGATTGGGTTTCACACCGCCCAGCTCGATGTGGGGAATGCCCTCGGCGTCCAGCGACGCCTTGACCCTCTCCAGCAGCCCGGAGCGCACCACGCTGCCGCCGCCGTAGTGGATAAGCACTTTTGTGCCGCTGGATGCGGACCCTCCGCTGAAGCGCTTCACCAGCGCGCCCGTGTCCTGTTCGCGGTCCCTGCCAAAAGCAAAGTAGGTGGGAGAATAGAAGTTGAAATTGTTCATGGAATGGCCTCCTTATCAAAAGTCCTTTACAATGCATTGTGCATCTGCTATGATTGTACAGGACGGTTTATGGGATGTCAATACCCAGAAAAAAGGTAAAGAAGATATGCTAACTTATATCATTGTGGGATCGGGTTATCGGGCGGAATACTTCGGGCGCATTGCCCGGACGTGGCCGGATCTGTTCAGGGCCTGTTACCTGTGCCGATCGGAAGAGAAAGCGGCGCTGATGCGCACGAACACCGGCGCGGAGGCGGTGTTGACTGCCGAAGCGGCGATGGCGTTCAGGCCGGATTTCATCGTCGTGGCGGTGGATCGCGGGCACGTGGCCGACGTTGCAGGGGAATGGGTCGCGCGCGGCTTTCCCGTGGTGACGGAGACGCCCGTGGGCGACACCGAGGAGAAACTGCAAAGGCTGGAGGCGATGGCCGGGCGCGGGGCGAAGATCGTCTGCTGCGAGCAGTACCACCGTATGCCCATTCTCGCCGCGGGGCTGGAAATGATTAGGAAGGGTATGATCGGGACACCGCAATCGGCCTACATCTCCCTGGCCCACGACTACCACGCCGCCAGCTTGCTGCGCAGGGCGCTGATGATCGGCAGGGAGAGCTATGAGATGCGCGGCCTGCGCAGGGTCAGTCCCGCCGTGAACACCGATTCCCGATGCGGAACGATCCTGGACGGCTCTATGACGGAGGAGGTCCGGGATCAGGTGCTGATCGACTTTGAATCCGGCAAAACCGCGATCTACGACTTCGCGCCGCTGCAATACCGCTCCTACATCCGCCCGCGCCACTTCACTGTGCGGGGCGACCGGGGCGAGTGGGGCGACACGACCCTCTACGGCCTGGACGGGCAAAATGTGCCCCGGAGGACGGCATTGATGCCGGAGATCCCGGCACGCTATCGCGGCCTGGACACCCAGTACCTGCGGGACCTGCGCAAGACCTGGCGACCGGAGCTGTTCCTCGACACCTTACAGGACGAATATGCCATCGCGACGATCCTCCTGGACATGGAGGACTACCTGCGGGGCGGGGAATCCCCCTATCCGCTGTGGGAGGCCGTTGAGGACGCGCGTTTCTGGCTGAGATTGCGGGAAGCGGTCGAAGCTTCCACTGCCATAAAATGATCGGACGGGATGCGAGTCTATGAAAAAAGAAGGATTATCAGGTACAGGCAGAATAAAGGGGAGGATGCTGTTATGTATAAAGTCAAGGGAAAGTGGGCGCTGATTACCGGCGCGGCGCGAGGTATCGGTTATCTGGCAGCAAGGTGCAAGGCACGGATGTGCTGATCAACCTGACGGATCCCGGCTGGTGCCGAACGGATCTTGGCGGCCCCCATGCGCCCAACGCGCCTGAGAGTGCCATACCGGGCATTGTTGTGGGTGTGTTCGTGGATGACGGAAAGTCGGGCAGGTTCCTGAACGCGCAGCACTTCGCCGGCATGACGCTGGAGGCTGCGGTCATGAAGGCTGAGACTGAGTTTGGCAGCCCATATGAGACTTGATATCACAGGAACGGAAGGAGGTGCAGATAATGAAAGAATGGTTGGAACGGTTGACCGACGCGCAACGCGCGAAGTTCGCGGAGCTGGGGGAGCACATTTCCCTGGTAACCCTTGCGAAGTTCTGCGAGGATGAAGGATTGGAGTTGCCGGACGTTTCTTTGGATGTGACAAAGTGAAGGATGTGGCCCCCAGCCAATGTATTTTTGTATACACAGGCTGGGGGCCACGCTGTCTATCCCCACGATAATGCATATGATCTTCAAATAGGTGACGGCGCCCTCGGCCACGTCCGGCGGCGGAGCGATCAGACCGATCAGGAAGGACGAAGCAAAATAGCCCAACACCATCATGATCAACCCGCTGAGCACCGTGAGCACGATGGTGCTGCCCACCACCCGGCTGAGCCCCTCGCGATCTTTTGCGCCGAAGTATTGGCTGGCCAGTATGCTTGCACCGGTAGCCACGCCGATCAACAGCACCAGCAGCAGGTTCAATATCGGGCCGGCGGTGCCGACCGCCGCCAGCGCCGTGTCGCCCACATACTTGCCCACCACGATGGAGTCCACCGTGTTGTACAGCTGCTGCGCCAAGTTACCGACCAGCAGCGGAAGGGAAAAGCGTATCAGCTTGCTCATCGGCCTCCCGGTGGTCATATCCTGTACTCCGAAAAAGTCTTTTACGCGACTTGACCATCCCATGCGACTAACCTCCCTTTATCATACTTTCCCTGAGCTGATTATCCGATTGACTTCCTCTGAGAACAGCGCGTCATATCTGGCTTTTTCATCTTTCAGTGCTGCCTGGTGTTCTGCCACATCTTCGACGATGGATGAGGTTATCCACTTGAGCTGTTTGACTGCTTTCTGCGTTTTAATTGCCACCTGTGTGTACTCCGGGCCGATCCTGAGCAGGCTGAGGGCATCCTCAACCTTTAAATACCCACTGCTGATAAGGCCGAAGGTGTCGAAGACAGTATCGTTGGCGATAGGGCCGATGATGACATCGGCTGTGATATTGTCTATGGCTCGCCGATTGTGATAGATATAGTCAAACCACTCCGAATCACGCGTGAAGCGGTGAACGAGGAGACCGGAAATATCCAGTTCATACTCATTTACTACCGCTTTTTGACGCGCCCAGCGATAGGTGAAATCGGCATCCGGGGTCAGATAGAACCCCTGTCCGAAGTCGGCGTTCACACGTCCATGACGGACATCAGGGAACGGAATGGGTGTTGTGCCTGTATGGTAAAGCTTCATATTTCAACCTCCAGCGCCTCGTCCTTTGCGTAAACCTGACAGCCGAGACGGTAGCCTTGTTCCAGTTGCTCTTCCTTGAACCAAATCCTGTCCATGGTGTTGATTGCGGCGCTGCCCTGGATGACTTTGACAACACACTTCCCACAATTTCCGCGTCCACCGCACGCCGTCAGGATGTGGATGTCATTGGATAGGAGGCATTCCTGCAGGCGAGTGTGGGGCGGACATGTGATACGCATTTTCAGTACAACTCCTTCACGATTACCTTATAATGAGTTATAGTAAACGACATAAATAAATTTACTTTGTAATCATCTGGATAATGTGGTATACTTCTTCTAGAAGGATGTGATATCATGAATCTACGGAAGTATAGCACTGATCCAAAGGTACTGCTGGAGCAAGGTAAGGCAATAA
>JAFRJF010000116.1 GCA_017432405.1 Clostridia bacterium
GAAAGGAATGACCGATTTCCTTGGCCATTCCAATAATTTTGCTAGTGTCTCTGTCTCTCTCTCTCTCATCTATATATGCGCTAACCGCCAGTCCACCACTTTTACTAATTTTATACGCGCCCGCGCGTGTAAATATACGGCTTTCCATGCTTTCTGCAATGGGAAGCCTCATTGTTTTTTGTCTATATCTAATCAGTTTTTCAATATGATGAAGAAAACAGCATTTACCCTTCTGCTGCTCATGGCGATGCTGGCCGCAGGGGTGCAGGCTTCCTTTGCCCAAACCGACAGCCGCGACTACAATCGGGGCTGGTACGCAGGACTCAGCGGCGGCACCTCCTTCGGTCAGGCCACCTTCCGCAGCATCACCGAGAGCAAGACCAACGTCGGTGCTCAGTTCGGTGTCTTCGGCGGCTATCAGCTGAGCCGCTTGTTCTCCGTAGAAGCCCTCGCCACGATGGGCGGCCAGAAGCAGACGTCGCTCGACTGCTGACCCTACTGGCTCTCCACCGACGGCGAGCGCACCTTCGCCCCCGTCCTCGGCAAGCAGGGCAACTACTACCGCGACCTCGAGGCCAAGACCCAGTGGATGCGCTTCGGCCTGCAGGCTAACTTCGATGTGCTGTCACTTATCACTAAGTCCACCTGCAAATGGTCCGTCACGCTGTCGCCACAGGTTTCGGCTGTGACGACACGCACCAAGCATCTTGCCACAGACTACGAACAGGAGTTTTCGCGCCAGTGGCACCTCGGCCTCGGCGGTCAGGCTGCCGTGGGCTATCGTGTGGCCAAGAACATCGGTCTGCAGCTCTATGGCGGTATCACTTGCCTGACGGGCAACCGCTTCGACAACATCCCTGAGCACTGCCACAAGAGCAACCTCCTCTGGGAGGGCGGCCTGAAACTATCCTATCATTTCACTAACACCAAGTAGACGTATGACGAATAAGATATTCCCCTTTTTGGCGGCAGCGGCCATGATGCTGCTCACCGCCTGCTATCACGACCAGCACGAAGAAATGCCAAGCGAGTACGGCGATCAGCCTGTGGGCTACCTCACGGCGCAACTCGTCTGGGACGACCCCGCCGATGCCAACTCCGCCATCGATGACATCCGCTTCACCGTCAGCGGTACTAACGGCACCACCGTCGCCCATAACTTCACCGATACTGAATCCGCTGCCGACTGGCTGCAGCAGTTGCCCGTAGGCGACTACGACGTGCTGGTGACCGTCGATATGGACGAGGCCCACGGCTACCTGCTTGAGAACGCCGACACCCGCAGTATGACCCGCGCCGACGAAGCGTTCCACACCGCCCTGCCCGACACCCGCGTGTCGCTCGCCGAGCCCTCGTCGTCGCCCCGCCAGTCGTGGTATGCCGTGACCCACGCCACGGTCAAGGAGGACGAGATCACCGTGGCCGAGTTCCACCTGCAGCGCCTGCTCAGCGAACTCTCCGTCATCGTGAGCAACGTGCCTACGGGTGCCGCCATCACCGCCTCGGTGGAGCGCGTGGCTCACGACGTGCTGCTGACCCACCGCGACGGACAGGGCCGCTACGGCGTGGCCGACCGCGAGGACTACATGACCGTCAGCCTCGGCGCACTCGCTGCCGACCCTGCCGATGCCGCCACCCTGCGCCACGACGACCACACGCTGATGCCCACCGCCGGCGGACAGGAGCGCTGCTACCTCACGCTCGCCGTCACCACCCCCGAGGGCACCCGGCTCTCCTATCTGGCCGACGCGCCCCGCATGGAGTGCGGCAAGGTCTACGTCGTGGAGCTCGACTATACGAAGCTGCGCCCCTACATGCTGCTCTCGGCCTTCACCATCAACGACTGGACGGAGGGCTGGACCATCAGCGGCGAGATTATCAACCCCGACAAGTAAAGACCCCACCCCCAGCCCCTCCCCTTAATGGGAGGGGAGCGGCTACCGCCTTGTCCGCCGCAGGGACTCCGCGAGGCACTCCCCTCCCTTGTAGGGGAGGGGCAGGGGTGGGGTCAGTAATATATATCATACCAATTTTTTTAATTCACACTATTTATTAACATTTTAAACTAAAGTCAAGATGAAAGTATTAAGATTCATCCCCCTCGCTGCCCTCGGCCTGCTGGCCGCAGCATGCAGCAACGACGAGTCGGCTCCCGCTCAGCAGGAAGCCAAGTACATCACCATCGAGGCGAGCATCGGCAGCATGACCCGCGCCACGACGACGGGCAACGCCTCCGTGTTCGACGCCGGCGACGGCGTGACCCTCTACGCCTGGACGGGTTCGGCCACGGCTGTTCCTGCCGACCGCGTGGTCAACGGCGTAGTGAACACCCTCGGCACCGACGGCAAGTGGACGCCTGCCACGCCGATGCTCTGGGCCGACATGGTGACGCCTCACTACTTCCTCGGCATCTACCCGGCACGCACCGTCAGCGACTTCACCGCCGACCCCTACACGCTCGACCCTGCCGACTATGAGGCCTCCGACCTGCTCGTGGCCCGCCAGCTGAGCGGACTCATCGCCACGCAGAACCCCGTCTCGCTGACCTTCGACCACGCCATGGCGAAGCTCTACGTCAACATGAACTTCCGCAACCAGTGGAGTGAGACGCCCGCCATCGCCTCGTGCGTAGCCACCGCTGCCTCGACGGCCACCGTCGACTACCTGGCGCAGACCGTCACCGCCGGCACTCAGGCCACCGTCTCGCTGCCCGCCATTACTGCCCAGCAGAGCTATGCCGCCACCTATAGCAGCATCATGGTGCCCCAGACGGGCTTCCGCACCGTCACCATCACCATCGACGGACAGCCCTTCACCTACACCCACGACGCTGACATCCCCCTCGAGGCCGGCAAGTACACCACGCTGAACCTCATCGTAGGTCGCAACAAGATCGAGCTCGGCGAGGTGAGCATCAACGACTGGACCGAAGGCACCACCATCGACGGCGGCCAGGCCATGTAACTTTATTTATCAACATTATTAATTTATAGTAATTATGAGATTCAAAAACATTTTCTTCGCAGCCGCAGCAGCCATGGCGCTGACGGCATGCTCCAGCGACGACGAACAGACGTTCGTCTCGCAGTTTCCCGAGGACGGCGTGATGCGCTTCACCACCAACCTCGTTGACCCCACTATCGCCACCACCCGCGCCAGCATCACTGGCAGCGACGTGAACCAGAACGGTCAGCAGTTCCAGGTGAAGATTGTCAACCCCACATCAGCCACCTACAGCTACTTCAATACCGTACAGTACGACGGCACTGAGTGGACACCCATAAACCGTATGCTCTGGCAGAACGACCAGCAGAGCATCACCGTGACCGCTGCCTACAAGCAGGACAAGACGTTCACCGACTATGAGTTCGTCGTCGGTGCCAACCTCACCGTGGCTGCCGACCAGAGCACCGAGGCCCTTCTGAAACAGCAGGACCTGCTGACCATGCCGACTAAGACCATCGCCAACCCCTCTATCGAGGAGACGCTGATGCAGAACGGCAAGCTGGTCATCAACTTCTACCACGCCCTGACCAAGCTCGACGTGACGCTGGAGCTGAAGGACGAATTCTACCCTGCAAACATTCAGGCCACGGACATCACCGACGTGAAAATCAGCGGCACCAACCTGGGCTATAACTTCAAGGCCATGGAGACCGCCAATGAGAACTACGGCACCGTGACCGCCACAGCCTCTACCGCTGCCGACATCCTGCCCAGCCAGTACGAGTTCACCGCTGGCACGGCTGAGAGCAAGCACAGCATGGCAAAATACGAGGCTATCGTAGTGCCTCAGGAGATTGCCGCCGGCCAGCTGACCGTATCGTTTAAGATCGGCACCCGCTCGTTCTCCTGGACCAACACCACGGCCTACACCCTCGAGCAGGGCAAGCAGTACACACTGCCCCTCACCGTGGGTAAAGACGGCGTGACCGCAGGCTCCCGCGCCTTCACCGTCACCTCATGGGAAAACCAGCCCGGCGACAATCTCGGCACGGAGTAAGGTAAAAGTGAAGAGTGAAAAGTGAAAAATTTGTTACCGCCATTCGTGTGTAGCGAAAAATATAATAACGAAAAAATAGAAAAAACAATATGAAATCAAAATATCTTTCCATGGCAGCCCTCGCCCTCATGGGCGCCCTCGCCAGCTGCCAGAGCGACGACGACTTCACCGTCGCCCGTCCCGACAATGCCGTGAGCGTCAACTTCTCCGTAGGCTCGCTCCAGGCCACCACGCGTAGCAACGCCATCGCCACCGACGACACGCAGCGCGAGTTCAACCAAGGCGACCAGGTGTGCGTCAGCACCGACGGTCAGGACCCCGTCATCTTCCAGTGCCAGGACGCCGACCTGCAGACCTGGGCAGAGGCCGAGGCCGGCAAGTTCCTCCTCTGGACGCAGAACGAGATGATCTTCAAGGCATACTATCCCGCGACCACCGGCACGTCGATGACCGCCTTCACCGTGCCCGCCGACCAGAGCAGCGAGGCAAAGATAGCCCTCGCCGACTACATGACCCGCCAGCAGGTGATCTCCCGTCCCGAGGGCGGCAGCGACATCCAGATGCAACTGGAGCGCAAGATGGCCCGCGTCATCGTACGCATCAGCGGCTTCGGCAGCCAGTACTTTGACGACCAGAAGACCGTCAGCAACGTACGCATCTACAGCGAAGCCAGCGGCATTGCCGACGGCAATCCCACGGGCAGCAGCACCGAAATCCTGCCATACGCACAGGGCGACGGTGGTCAAGGCTCTACCTACACCGCCCTCGTAGTGCCTGGCTATGGTGACAGCGGCGCCCGCTTCATCCAGCTGAGCGACGGCGAAGGCAGCACCCTCCTCGTGAAGGGCATCCCCGAACTGGAGGCAGGCAACAGCTACACCTTCAACCTCGTAGTGGGTAAGAACAGGATTGAGGTGGCAAGCGTCACCGTACAGGACTGGACCACCGGCGAGACACTCGCAGGAGGACAGGCTACGGAAGGTAGCGCAGCAACTCTCGTCACCGCCATCACGCTCAACAAGACCGCTACCACCATCACCGCCGGCCAGACCGAGACGCTCAGCGTCAGCAGCGTGACACCCGATGACGCTACCGACCAGACCGTCACCTGGAGCAGCGACAACGAGGCCGTCGCCAC
>JAFRJF010000117.1 GCA_017432405.1 Clostridia bacterium
AAAGCCCTTGTGCTTGTCGGCGGGCTTCTCCTTGGCCGTGACCATCAGTATCGGCAGCTCGCAGCCCGATTCCCGCAGCGTGCGGGTGAACTCATACCCGTCCATGCGGGGCATCATGATGTCCAGCACGATCAGGTCCACGTGCTTGCGGTCCAGCACGTCCAGCGCCTCGACGCCGTCGCTGGCCAGTATGGGCTGGTAGCCGTGCTGGGTCAGCACCGCCTCCATCAGCTTGCGGGTATTGGCGTTGTCCTCCACCACCAGTATGTGAAACATGTTTTCACCTCATTTCAGCTGCTCTCAACCCATTTTTCCATACACCTGTAAACTGATTATAAACCCTTGCATTGTCTGGGTCAAGATGGTAGAATGGAGGGGACAAATACTGATTTGTCGAACTGTGCTCGATGAATCAGTATTTACCAATCAAAGGAGCGACATCATGGACCAGCAAAACCCAAACACCAATAAGCACGTGCCCACCGAGGAAGAGATCGCGCGGCTGGAGGCGGAGGCCGTCGCGGCGCTGCGGCGGGGCGAGGCCATTGACCGGCGCGAGGCGGGGAACACCGATGAGCCGGCGATGTCCCCGGACGGGGAAGCGCCCGCAAAGCCGGGCTTTGTGCCCTATGTGGACGACGTGTCCGACCCCGTGCCCGCCCCGGTCCAATCGACCGACGCGGCAGAGGAGGCGGACGACGACGATGACGACGAGGAATACATTCCCAGCGAGATGGAGAAGCGGATCAACGCCATGACGCCCGAGCAGTGGAAGCGCTGGCAGATGCTGGGCGGCGCGGGCGTGGGCATCGCCATCGTGGCGAGCCTGTTCGTGTTCGGGCAGGAGCTGTCCAGCTACAGCCTGATCGTGGCGGCACTGCTGGCCATCGTGCTGCCCCGCTACCTGGAGCGGGCCTGGCGGTGCAAGCTGAACACCGCCCGCATAGCCATGATCGTCGCGATGGCGATCGGCCTGGCGATAGTCTTCGTGGTCATCGGCTTGCGCCACGGCTTCAATCTCAGGGCGCCGCAGTAGGGGAGATGGAACCCACAGGCACCGGGAAGCGTCCAAGTTCTGACCCTACATAGCGAGGAGGCTTTTTGATGAAACGCGCATTTGCACTGCTGCTGGCGCTTGCCGCCATGCTTACCCCGGCCCTGGCCGAGGCGGACCCGGCCCTTGAGGGGCAGCTGGCGGAGGGGAAGACCCTGCAGATCGACCTGGACGGCGACGGTGTGACGGAAGCTGTCCGCTGGGCCGTTGAAACCACGGAATACGGCGTCGACTGCCTGACCCTGACCGTTAAGACCGGGACGGGGGCGCCGCTGGTCTACGCCACGGACATCGTCTGGAAGCCGGAGGTATGCGCCCTGGACCTGGACGGCGACGGCGCAGTGGAGCTGCTGCTCTCCGGCGACGTGATGAGCGACGACTACTATACCGCCTGCGTGCGCTACGACGGCAGCGCGCTGTACGAGGTGCTGTTTCCCGACAGCAACCGGGGCGACAGTGGCAGCGGCTACTTCAGGCAGGGCTACGGGCGCGTCACCGCCATCGAAGACGGACGCCTGACCCTCTCCGGCAGCCAGGACGTGCTGGGCACCTGGTTCGCCACCCGGCAGGTCAGGCTGTCCCCCTACGACCGCTTCGAGTTTGACGACGACGGCCTCTGGGTCCGGGATACGACGGACTGGGACGACGACGAGCTGTGGCGATACGCCGCGCTGACCGCGAAGGTCGAGCTGACCTACACGGCCCCGGACGGCAGCGAGGCCACCCTGCCCGCCGGCGAAAAGCTGCTGGTCATCGCCAGCGACAAGAAGGAAACCGCCCACTTCATGACCCCCGACGGCCTCATCGGCGCGCTGGACATCTCCCCCGACTACGATCGCGGCTGGGGCTGGATGGTGAACGGCGTGGGCGAGGCGGATTGCTTCGAATACGTACCTTACGCCGATTGAGGCAATTTTTCCCAACGAAACAACATGCCGGCATCGCCGGCATGTTGTTTCGTTGGGAAGGAGAATACTGATTTGCCGCAGCGCGACAAATCAGTATTTGTCTTTACTTCACCTTCGCGTCCTTCCCCTTGGACCAGGCGGAATAGTAGGTCTTTTTGCCTGCGGTCTTGTAGCTGCGCAGGCGGACGTAATACGTCTTGCCTGTCTTCAGCTTCTTGATCGTGGCGCTGACGGTAGCGTTCTTCTTGATCCTGACGGTCTTGGCCTCGGCGAAGCTGCTCTTCATGGCGTATTGCAGCTCATAGCCCGTGGCCTCGGCGCGCCGGGTCCACTTGACGGTCAGACGCTGCTTGCCGGCGGTCAGCTTCGAGATCGCCACGGTCCGGGGCAGGATCTTGAAGGTGACCTTCTTCGTGCCGGTATAGTCGCCCTTGCCTGTGACGGTCACCGTAGCCACGCCGACGGCCTTGTTCTTCGTGTAGCTGACGGTGTAGTCGGTGCCCTTTTTCAGCTTCTTGCTGCCGAACTTCACCGTCACCGCCGGCTTCAAGGCCTTGCCGGTGTAGGTCTGGTCTTTTACGGTGAGCTTGCACTTGGAAAGCGGCCCCCGGATGAGGAAGGTGATATTCGCCGAGCCCGTGTAATTGCCCTTGCCTGTCACCGTGACCGTGGCCTTGCCGGGCATGACGTTGTTCTTATAGCTGACGGTATAGTCGGTGTCCTGCTTCAGCGTCTTTTTGCCATATATCACCGTCACCGCCGGTGTCAATGCCTTGCCGGTATAGGTCTGGTCCTTCACGGCGAACTTGCACTTGGAGAGCTCGACCTTGGGCTTAGCCGTGGGCGCCGGGGTGGGCGCGACAGTGGGTGTAGCAGTGGGCTTGGCCGTGGGCGCCGTGGGCGCCGTGGTCGGCTCGGCGGTGGGTGTCGCGGTGGGCTTGGCGATGGGCGCGGCAGTGGGCTTGGCGGTAGGCGCGGCAGTGGGCTTGGCGGTAGGCGCCGTGGTCGGGTTTACGGTGGGCGCCGCGGTAGGTTTCACGGTGGGCGCGGCAGTGGGCTTGGCGGTAGGCGCCGCAGTGGGCTTGGCGGTAGGCGCGGCAGTGGGCTTGGCGGTAGGCGCCGCAGTGGGCTTGGCGGTAGGCGCGGCAGTGGGCTTGGAGGTGGGCGCCGCAGTGGGTTTCGCGGTAGGCGCTGCAGTCGGATCCGGTACAGGCGCCGACGGATCATAATCCGTGTTGGAATAGGTCAGCCAGGACATATCCCCGCCCAACTCATCCTGCAGCTCCTTGTAGAATTCAAAGCGCAGGCCATTGCACGTATAGGGCCCTCCCGCTTCGCCGGCGCAGCCCTTCAGGAACAGGGAGTAATCACAGGTGTTCCCACCGTCGCAGTTGGTCAGGTCCACCAGGTAGCATTTGCCGTCGGGCATCTTCAGGGAGTTCCACATGTGACGACCTTCGCCGGTGCCGTAGTACATCATGCCGTTGACCAGCGCGCAGCCCACGTCGCCCTGGAAGTCGCTCAGGTCGCACAGGTACTTGAAGCCCTTGGCGTAGCCCTCGCAGACCACCTTGGTGTCCTCTTTGCCGTCGAAGATCCACACCAGCTGCCAGGGGTTGCCGTAGGGGGTGTTGGTGCTGTCGTCCGCGGCGGAATCGTTGTATTCCACATAGCCGCAGATGAGGTCGGCATAGGCGGTCAGCTTGTCATAATCGCCCTTGCCCGCGTTGTTGCTGATCGCTTTGTTGATGTTCGAGACCGCGTCGTTGACATAACCGGGCAGCGGGTTTACCGCGTAAGTGCCGGCGGCGTAGGCCTGGGCTACGGTCATCGACAGGGTTATGGAGCTCAGGTATACTCGGTTGCCATTAGTGTCCGGGTTGTAGCTCTCATTCCAACCCTTGGTCTTGTCAAACCAGTACAGATGATAGGGAAAGTCCCCCAGCAGCGCCTCGGTATCGATGCCCTCCTTCTCCAGCAGGACACTCCAGAAGCTTGAATCACTGAAGCTGGCGACACCCAGATCTTCCGGGGTCCACAAGTGGTCTGCTGTGCCCAGCGCCGAGCTGTCGATGGTGAATTCAGTGGAGGTTCGCTTGCCCTCGGCCACTGCTTCGATCATCGGCTTGATGGCGTCGTAGATCGCCACCGTGCCCGTCAGGCCCTTCTTCACCAGCATCTTGCGGCCCGTGCCGGGGGAGGCGAGGGTCCTGCCACCCTTGCCGAAGCCGGGCAGCACGCAGCGCAGGTAGGCGTCGGCAAGGGCGTCGTTGTCAGCCTGGACACCGGGAACGCTGTGGTGGTCCTCCCAGTAGCCGTCGCCCGCGCCGCCGGTCTGTTCGATCTCCTCATCGATGAGAACCAGATCGTTCTGTACCGAATCAGAGTCGATGGAAGCCGCGGCCTCGTCCACGGCCCCGTCCAGGTCCTCCAGGAACGCCGTCCCGTCGGGCAACGCTGCATCGGCGGCCATGCCGGTGTCGCCGGCCGCCCCCGGCAGCTCGATCTCGCCCTCGAGGTCCACAAGCTCCAGCTCGTCGCCGTCGCTGATGAACACGTCCTCCGGCAACAGGCCGTCCATGTCGAGCTCCGGCAACTCCATGGCGTTGAGCGAGAGCTCCTCCGCCACGCCGACCATTGAAAGCAGCATGGCCAGCGCCAGCATCAGCGCCAGTCGACGGATGATAGGATGCTTCATAACTTCTTCCTCCCTGTGATGTGACACAAGGGCCGCACCTGATTTACCCGGAAACTCCCATTATTTTACATGGATACATTTTATCACAAACAAATGACCGGTTCAATGATCCCGGTCAAAAAAGTGGCGAGCTTGCGGAGGGAAATAAATACTGATTTGTCGCGCAGCGACAAATCAGTATTTATTTCCCTCCACAACCTCCAGCGCCCGGACCGCCCTGCGCGCCTGGCGCTCCAGGGTGTCCAGCTCGGCCTCGGCCTGGATCAGGCGCTGGCGCATGCGCTGTACGGCGGCGTCGAAGCCGGCGAAATCCTGCTTCATGCCCGACAGCATGGCCAGCACCTCGCCGCTGCGCCTCTCCAGCGTCACCGAGCGGATGCCCAGCTGCACGCTGGTCAACAGCGCGCACAGCGTGGCGGGGCCGGAGACCAGCACCCGGTACTTCTCCTGCACCCGCCCGATCAGGTCCTCCCGGCGGGCGACCTCGGCGTACAGGCTCTCGGTGGGCAGGAACATCACGGCGAAGTCGACGGTCTGGGGCGGGCGGATGTACTTGTCGTGGATGCGCCGGGCCTGCTCCATCACGGCCCGCTCCAGCTGCATGCCGCAGCGGCGGACCTGCTCGGCGTCCCCGGCCTCGCCGGCTTCCACCAGGCGCAGGTAGTCCTCCTGGGGGAACTTGGCGTCGATGGGCAGCAGGCGCTCGCCCTCGCCCGCGGGGACGCGCAGCGCGAATTCCACCCGGGTCTGGGAGCCCTCGGGGATCGCGGCGTTCTGAACCACCTGGCCCGGCGCGAACAGCTGCTCCAGCAGGGCCTGCAGCTGCACCTCGCCCCAGACGCCCCGGGTCTTGACCCCGCCCAGCATCCTTTGCAGGTCGGCCACGCCCGTGGCCAGCTCCCGCATCTCGCCCAGGCCCCGGTGCACGCCCTCCAGCTGCCCGTTGACCGTCCGGAAGGATTCGCTGAGCTTGTTGTCCAGCTTGTCGGTCACCAGCGCCTGCATCTGCTCCAGCCGGTGCTCGTTGGCCTGGTTCATCAGCTCCATGCGCTCGTCCAGCGTGCGGCGCAGCCGGTCCTGGCGCAGCTCCATCGCGCCGGACATGGCCTCGATCTGCCGAAGGGCGGCGTTCAGCCCCTCGCTGAGCCGGGCGACGGCCTCGGACTGCTGGGCGGCGTCCTGGCGCAGGCGGCCGATGAGCCTTGCCTGCCGGCGCTCGCTCCTGCGCCACAGCAGCGCCGCGCACACCGCCGCGACGACGACCACCGCCAGCGCGATCCCGGCGATCCAGGGGCCGCTGGCGTTCTCCATGGTGTTCATCACTTCTTCGCCAGCGCCAGCGTGGCCTCATAGGCGGCGATCACGGCCTCGAAGGCCGCGCTCCTGAAGCCGCCCTTCTCCAGTGCCCGCACGCCCTGTATGGTGGTGCCGCCGGGGCTGCACACCGCGTCCTTGAGCGCTCCGGGGTGCTTGCCGGTCTCCAGCGCCAGCACCGCCGTGCCCAGCATCATCTGGGCCGCGTACATCTGGGCCTTGGCCCGGGGCAGCCCGCAGGCCACGCCGCCGTCGGCCAGGGCCTCCAGCATCAGCGCGGCAAAGGCGGGGCCGCAGCCGGCCACCGCGCTGCCCGCGTCCATCAGCCGCTCCTCCACGTCGTCCAACAGCCCTGCGCCGGCCATGGCCTCGCGGAAGACGGTCATGCGGGGGTCGTCGCCGGATATGCCGTCTGAGCAGACCATCACCAGGCCCTTGCCCACGGCGGAGGGGGTGTTGGGGTTGATGCGGATGACGGGGAAGTCGACGCCCGCCATCTGCCGGATCGTCGCCATCGTCAGCCCCGCCGCCATCGACACCAGCACGCAGGGCTTTTCCCGGCCTGCCAGCGCTTCGTGGATGTCCGCGAGCATGTCCGCCATCATGAAGGGCTTCACGCCCAGGAACAGGAAGTCGCTCTCCCTGGCCACCCGGGCGTTGTCGCAGGCCCGCGCCCCCAGCGCCTCGGCCAGCGCCGCGGCCTTCTGTGGGGTACGGTTGGCCAGCAGCACGCGCCCGCCGCCGATCACGCGGCTCACCGCCGTCGCCAGCGCCCCGCCCATGTTCCCACAGCCGATAAAGCCGAAGATTTCGTTTGACATTTTTACCTCCCGTCGCCTCACCGAGCGCCGTTCACATAGCGGATCTCGCCGGGCATGATCATGTTCAGCTCGTCCCGGGCGATCCGCATCACGTATTCGTCGGTCTGGGCGAAATCCAGCTGTTCGCCCAGCGACTTGGCCTCCACCTTCAGCGCGTCGCGTTCGCTCTGGGCCTGTGCCAGCTGCTGCGCGCCGTAGCCGTAGCGGATGCGCATCACCGCAAAGCTGGCGAGGAACACGATCAGCGTCACCGCGATCATGAACCCCCAAAACCGGGGCTTTACCCTGCGTCGCATGAACCGCCTCACTCCATCCTTCGTAAGCTGCCACAGCGCCCGGCCAAGCCGAAACGCTTCGGCAAGCCGGCGCTGAACCCGATAATACACCCAATTCGTGTTAAATTTCGACATCAACCGCCTTTTTCCTGTCATTTAAATATGACTTTAATCCAACGATAAGCGCGAATCTTGACGAAAATACGGCGAAACCGCCCGACCAGGGCCGTCGCGAGGCCTTGGGCGGGGGAGAACAGGGCCGTCGCGCACAGCGCAAAGCCCGCCAGCGCCCCCGCCACGGAGAACAGCCGGACCCGGCCGTAGTCCGCCGCCACCAGCGCGGCGCAGAATATCGCCGCCGCGCCGACGCCGAAGGCGACGTCCGCCG
>JAFRJF010000118.1 GCA_017432405.1 Clostridia bacterium
AGGTGTTCCGGAAAGAACCATGTTAACAGCAAACACGCGGAACAGGTACTTTGTCTCGTTAGAGGACGACATTATTGCCTTACCTTGCTCCAGCAGTACCTTTGGATCAGTGCTATACTTCCGTAGATTCATGATATCACAGCCTTCTAGAAGAAGTATACCACATTATCCAGATGATTACAAAGTAAATTTATTTATGTCGTTTACTATAATATTTATGGTATCAACAACAAAGGGTGGCATAGCCTTGATGGGCTTACCCACAGATAACGCGACCCCTGTATTGTTTGACCCCTTCCAAACCGTATATTGCCATTTATGAAACGAATTAGCCGCATTCCCAAACTGGTCCGGTTCGCCATATAAACCACTTAGTTTCTCTGTCAGATCATTTGCCGAGGAATCAATATCGTTTGGGTTGAATGTGTATCTGACTGCATAACACTTTAACCTGCTTTCAGCAGTCTCCAGTTTCCCATCGATTACAGGCTTGACAAGGAAAAAAGTGATACAATCAAGCGGATATCCGGCAACTGACATATCCGATGGGTAATAATCGGAATATCCACTGATACCGTGCTCTAATTTTGAATCAGAGGATATCGTGATGATGCGTTCAATATCACAGACGGCTGGGATATTCTCATCCGTATTGAAATACAGATCTTCAAAGTCAGGGAAAATATTCTTTAGCTCAGAAAATGATGTGCCCCAAGGCATATCCCTGAAAAGTATCTCGGTATCTGTCTGTGCATATACATTGACATTGCTTAATATAAGCAAAAGAATAACCGCAAACAGCATCTTTTTCATAAAATCAGTCTCCTTGTATGATGTAAACAACGCATGAACCGAGGTACACATATAGTATATCATATCGTATACCATAAATCAACTTAAAATATAATAGAATAGACGGAGAGTATTCGTTATAATGGAGACACTGTAAATGAACAAACAGGCATTTGGTGAAAGGCTGCGTACACTCCGTATGGACAAAGGTTTTTCCCTGCAACAGCTTGCAGGGCGAATCGGCGTTTCCAAATCAATGGTCAGCTTCTATGAAAGTGGAGAGCGCCTGCCCTCCTACGACGTGCTGTTTGAGATTTGCAGAGTTCTTGATACATCCGTGGAATACATGCTTTATGGCGGGGATAACCACAGGTTGATCGATGTAACCGGATTGGCAGAGGACGAAATCGAAGTCTTATCCACAATGGCACACATGTTGCGGAGGAATAAAGGATAGCCCGTGGGACAAGGGGACGGTTCTTCTGTCCCACTTCCGAAGCTAATTTCGCTTGGAAAGTGGGACAAGAGAACCGTCCCCTTGTCCCAAATCCCGGAGGGATTTGATCCACCACTAACCACCAGCCACTAATCACTAACCCCTAAATCCTCATCCCTCATTCCTTCGGATGGTTCTCCAGCACCTCGGTCAGGGCGGGCACCAGCCCATGCCGCCGGGAGACGCCGGGCCGGAGGATATAGGCCGTGCCGTCGAACTCCAGCTTGTCCGGGAAGGCCTCCTGCAGGACTTCCGCCGCGGCCTCATCGGAGGCGACCAGGTAGTTGACGCTGATGTCGTCGTGATAGATGGAGACGTGGGCATAGGCCAGGTCCGCGCCGTGGGCCGCGGCCATATCGGAGATGATCGCCGCCATGCGGCCGGACAGATCCCGCGCGCCGTCCTCGTCGTACACGCTCATGGTGGCGATGCAGTAGCGGTAGTCGCCGCACTCGTAATCCCTCACGTCCGAATCGAAGATCTCCTGGTCGGTCATGCCCTCGTAGGAGATGGAATGCTTGTAGATCTCGGTATAGACGGCGTTCACATCCTCGATGCCGGCGAGCGGACTGAGCCGGGTCACGGCCTCCCGGTCGGCGAGGGAGGTCATGGCGTTCTTCAAGCCGCTGGTGTCGGACAGGATCGCGCCGATGATCAGGGCGGCGCTCTGGGCGTCCACCTCCACGCCGTAGCTCCGGTAGCGGAGCCAGATGATCGTGGCGGTGCTGCCGATGGGGCGGGCATCGTAGATCAGCGGGCTGCCGGTGGTCACGGAACCGTCGCTGTGGTGGTCGATGATGCTGACGATGTTGGCGTCCTCAATGCCCTCCGCGGATTGGATGGTTTCGCTGTGGTCCACCAGCACCAGATTCAGCCCGGAGGCGTCCACCAGCGTCTCGGGCACCTCCGCGCCCGCCTGCTCCAGGATGAACTTCGTCTCGTTGTTGACGGGACCCAGCACGCGGGGCCTGGCGTCATAGCCAAGGGCGCTGAGCAGCTTGGCGTAAAGTATGGCGCTGCACACCGTGTCCGTATCCGGCGTCTTGTGGCCCGTCACGTAGATGGGGCCGTCCACCAGCTGCAGGTTTTCCAGCTCACAGCGGTTCAGCGCGATATCCAGCGCGCGCTCCGCCTCCAACGCCTCCAGCCGCCGGGCCATCTCCTGGACCTGGGCCGCCACCTCGGAGGGGCTCGCGCCGCCGTCCGTCGCCTCCGCCAGGGCGTTCAGGCCCGTGGCGAGCAGCGCAAGCAGCAATGCGATCAAAAGTCCCGACTTCAAGTTTCTGCTCTTCATAATTTACGCCTCCTCTTTCCATTGATTATACATGAAAGCGTTCACCAATTCAACAATGGATTTTTATTGTCATGGGTACGGTTCTGTTGAGAACTTTTCATCATCAATAAGTTGTCATGAGAACCGTCCCCATGACAACCATCAGCATGTTGAAGGGGAGATACAGCCCGACGGCGCCCATGGCATCCGCGCCCAGGGCATTGCCCGCAAACAGGCTTGATATGACGCTGTTGATCGAGCCGATTGCGGCCAGGAATATCTGAGCCGGCAGCAGCCGAAGCATCAGCCTTGAAATCAATTCCCTGTCATTGGTACCTGCGGCCAAGAACGTTCACCTTCATCCATATCCATGCCGTCTGTCGCCTGCAAACCCCCATGGTGTAATGCCGGAGTCAGTTTAACACAAACGCTATCAATTTGCAAGGTTTCTTCTTTAAATGCTGTGTAATCTCATATGGACACAACGCGCGGGGACGGTTCTCTGTGTCATCGGGAGCCGTCCCTGCTGTCATGCGCTGTCGCGGCCCCCACAATATTTTACCAATCCTTGCTTTATTCCTATAAAAGCACTGATATAATCCCCGTAAATCGAACATCAGACAGGTGACACCCATGCAAACCACCTTCAAACAGACCGCCCGGCAGGCGTTCCTCAAATCCCTGCCGGTGATGGCGGGCTACGTCATATTGGGCATCGGCTTCGGCATACTGCTGCGGGGGGCGGGCTACGGCGCGCCCTGGGCCTTCGCGATGGCCCTTCTGATCTACGCCGGCTCGATGCAGTACGTGGGCGTGGGGCTGATCGCCGGCGGGGCCTCGGTGATCACGACCCTGCTGACCACCCTCATGGTCAACGCCCGCCACCTGTTCTACAGCATCTCGATGATCACCCGCTACCGGGACGCGGGCAGGTACAAGCCGTACCTGATCTTCGCCCTGACGGACGAGACCTATTCGCTGCTGTGTGACGGCCGCGTCCCCGAGGGCGCGGACGCCCACCTGTACCGCTTCCTGGTGTCGCTGTTCAACCAGTGCTACTGGGTGACCGGCTGCGTGCTGGGCAGCCTGCTGGCCGGGGCGCTGCCCTTCCCCACCACCGGCATCGAATTCTCGATGACGGCGCTGTTCATCGCGTCCTTCACCGAGCAGTGGCTGGCTGGCGGCAGCCATATACCGGCGCTGGCGGGCCTGCTCTGCTCCCTCGTCTGCCTGCTCATCTTCGGCCCGGAGCGCTTCCTGATCCCCGCCATGCTGCTGATCACCGCCGTGCTGACGCTGCTTCGGGGCCGGCTCTCCCCCGGAGAGGAGGCGGATGCCCGATGAACAACGACGCCCACGCCGCCGCCCTCGTGCTGGCCATGGCCGCGGCCACGTGGCTGACGCGCTTTCTGCCCTTCATCGTCTTCCGCAGGCGCGTGCCGAAAACCATACGCTACCTGGGCCGGGTGCTGCCCGCCGCCATCATCGGCATGCTGGTGGTCTACTGCCTGAAGGACGTGGACCCCGCCGCCGCCCCCCACGGCGTCCCCGAGCTGATCGCCGCCGCCACGGTGGTGGGCCTGCAATGCCGGACGCGCAATTCCCTCGTCAGCATCCTCGGCGGCACCGGGGTGTATATGCTGCTGGCGCAGCTCATGTGACGCGACGCCGGCAAAGGACATCGAGCACTTTGGCAACCCGGTGCGCCCCTGTGGCAGGAAACCGCCCCCACTGTCATTCCCTGCATTCAGAGCAACTGTGAGAGAGGAGACCGTGACATGAAGAAGATAACCCTGACCGCATTATTCATATTGATACTGTCCCTGGGCGCCTTGGCCGAAGGGCTGGAGGGCGTCATCCCGGACGCTTCGATCTGGGGCATTACAGGGGACGATCTCAGGGCAAAAATCAGCGCCGAATGCGAGCCCTGCCAGGTCGGCGAAGCGGCGGCCCTGCGCGCCGCCTATGGCAAAGTGTGTTCATACGATATGGACGCCTACTATGTCTTTGAAGGGGATACCCCGGAAAGCGGATTGTCCAAGATCGCCTATATCCTGCGCGACGGTGACGATTATGTCGCAGACGAGCTCGACCAATGCCTGCAAGCCCTGGCAGGCCACCTGAAAGAAACAGAGGGCGAGCCGGATACTGTAGAAACGAATAAGTATATATGGCATAAGGATGCGTACAAAATCGAGCTGGGAAAGGGAAAGCTGTCAAAATATACGGGTTCCGATCACGCGACGGTGGCGATCATTTTCAAAAATGCAAGCCTGTCAGACAGCGATGCGCCAACCCCTCCCAAGGTCCTGACCAAAGAGGACGTCATCGCCAACGGCGTGCAATACATCACACAGTTTGCGACGGTCACTATGGAAGCCACCTCGGTGGACGCCGTGTATATGAACGACCTGGGCGATGGCGTCTACCTTTTCATCGCGGACATCTCGGACAACACCCTGAACGGCTATGGCAAGGAATTGAGATTTGAAATGGCAGAGGACGGGCAGGTCATTGTAACAGAGGCGATCAAAACGACGTTTGTGTATACGATACATGAACAAATCCCGGGCGATCTGGTCTGGGGCGGCGATGCGCCGTAAAACACAGGGTATTGAAATCACGGCTTCGGTGTGTTACAATCGAACCAGCAACCAGCGGAGGTGTTTCCATGTCCGACGCAGCCCACACGGCCTATCTCAGCAGCGAGGGGCGTTATACCATCTTCCGTTTCGGCGACGAGCGGCTGAAGATCATCGCGCCACCGCCCCTGGAGCGCTACAACCGGATCGTGGAATGGAACCACGGCTACATCGCCGTAATGACCAGGTACGCCCACAACAGTTCGGACATCGAGGAATACATCGATCTGGTACCGACGCTGGAGCATCTGCGCTACGATGTGGACGCCTTTCTTAAACCGATCGAAAATGTGGAGGTTCGCTATGTTTGATATAGAGCGGGAAGCGGACGCCGCCGACGTCATCATCAGCGGCTATGCCATCTCCGGGTGTGACGAAGGCATTCGCGTGTTGAACCTGAACAACGGCAAAGGGGCCGCCGTATTCATGCCCGACGGCACGCTGATCGAATCCAACATGGACGACATCGAAGCCGCCATCGCCCGGGACTACATGCTCATGGCATTCCCTGCGTAAATACTAAAATTAGATGATTCACACTCCTGTAATTGACAAATCCCCCCGACGCGGCTAAAATGACAGACAACCAAGTGATCTTTAATTCGGTACGGGATGCCGGCAAGATTGCATGTTGTCGAATCGCTCCGCTGTTCGCGGCGCGCGGTTTGCGTATGTCATCCTGCCGGAAGGGCGGGATTTTTTCTTGCCCGGCATTCGCCGAAGGAAAGGGAGGAAGCCCCTTGCAGCGAACGATCAGCGGCGTGATGGCCCTCGTGGACGGGCGTTTTGTCCCGTCGGATATCTCCGTCGACGGCGGCAAAATTGTTTCCGTTTCCCCCGCCGCCAAGCCCGTTTCGGATTCTCCCCTGTATGCGTTTCCCGGCTTCACAGATGTGCACGTCCATCTGCGCGAGCCGGGTTTTTCCTATAAGGAGACCCTGCGCACCGGCACGCTGGCGGCGGCGAGGGGCGGCTATACCACGGTCTGCGCCATGCCGAACCTGAACCCGGTGCCCGACAGCGCCGAGCACCTGCGGCTGGAGCTGGAGCGCATTGAGCGGGACGCGGTGATCGAAGTGCGCCCCTACGGCGCGATTACCGTGAACGAGGCCGGAGCGGCCCTTGCCGACATGGACGCCCTGGCGGCGCGGGTGGTCGCCTTCTCCGACGACGGCCACGGCGTGCAGTCCGACGCCATGATGTGCGCGGCGATGACCCGGGCGAAGTTCCTGGGCCGGCTCATCGCCGCCCACTGCGAGGACAACGCCCTGCTGCATGGCGGCTGCATCCACGACGGCGAATACGCCCGCGCCCACGGCCTCAGGGGCATCTGCTCCGAGAGCGAATGGGGCCAGATCGCCCGGGACATCGGGCTGGTCCGTCAAACCGGCTGCGCCTACCACATCTGCCACATCTCCACCAAGGAGAGCGTTGAAATCATCCGCCGGGCCAAAGCCGAGGGCGTGGACGTCTCCTGCGAGACCGCCCCCCACTACCTGCTGCTCACCGAGGACGACCTTCAGGACGAGGGCCGCTTCAAGATGAACCCGCCGGTCCGGGAAAAGGCGGACCGGGCGGCGCTGCTCCAGGGCCTTGTGGACGGCACCGTCGACATGATCGCCACCGACCACGCCCCCCACAGCGCCGAAGAGAAGTCAAAGGGCCTCGCCGGCAGCGCCATGGGCATCGTGGGCCTGGAGACCGCCTTCCCGCTGCTGTACACGCACCTGGTGAAAAGGCAGGGGCTGATCCCGCTGGAAAGGCTGGTAGACCTGATGTCCACGGCCCCCGCCAAGCGCTTCGGCCTGGCGGATAACGCCATCATCCCCGGCGCGGACGCGAACCTGGCCCTCTGGGACCTGGACGCCGAATATGAAATCGACCCGAACGACTTCCTTTCGATGGGCAGGGCCACGCCCTTTGCGGGGTGGAAGGTGAACGGCATGTGCATGGAGACGCTGTATAAGGGCAACACCGTCTGGCGCGCGACATAGAGGGGCATCCAGCCATGAGGACCGAGCGCGAGATCATCGACCGCGTCCTGGCGCTGGCCGCAGCGGACGACGGCGTCCGGGCGGTCATCAGGACCGACCTGCTGCCCGTGCGGGAGTACCTGCACAGCTTCAATTTCATATTCGTCGTAAACGACATTGGCAGGTATGACGGCGACGTCTTCCGGGACAGCCTCGGCGAGCGGATACTGCTGTTCCGGGCCGACAGGCGCTATCCGGAGCTGTTCCCGGGCGCGAAGGCCCACCTGATGGTGTTTGCAGACGGCATGACGATCGTCATACAGACCATGGGCCGGGACGCCTTCCTGGAGCGGACCGACGCAGGGCATGAAGGGCGGGACGTCTGGATCGGCGAAACCTTTCAAAAGCTGCTGGACAAGGACGGGCTGTTGGCCCTGGAGGACCGCCTGGAGGAGCGCCAGACCCTCTTCTCGGAAAACCCCACGGAAGCGGCGTTCGCGGACGCCTGCGACGAGTTCTGGTGGGTGATGAAGACCTTCGCGGAATACACCCTGCGCAGGGAGCTGCCCGCCGCGATGTACTACCTGAACGTGTCCGTCCGCGACCTGCTGAACCATATGCTGCGCTGGCACATCGCGCTGCGCGCCGGAGGGCCCGTGGATATGGGCATCCTCGACAGCCATCTGGAGCAGCTGCTGGAGGAGGACCTGTTCCGGCTGTACCGGGCGACCTGGCCCGACGCCCAATACCCGCATATTTGGGAGGCTTTCGACGCCGCGGCCAGGCTGTGGCACGAGGCGGGGAGCAGGGTCGCAAAAGAATGCGGATTCAAATACCCGCATGAAACGGAAAAAAGCATGCTGGCATTCATACGGAACCTCGGGAAACTCAAATAGCCTTCCCCTCGACCAAATCTACGGAGGTAAACACCATGTCAAAGCGCACAGACATCAAGAAAGTCCTGATCATCGGCTCCGGCCCCATCGTCATCGGGCAGGCGGCGGAATTCGACTACGCGGGCACCCAGGCGTGCCTGGCGCTGAAGGAGGAGGGCAACGAGGTCAGCCTCTG
>JAFRJF010000119.1 GCA_017432405.1 Clostridia bacterium
CGGCCTCCCAAAGCCTTCCCCAGGCAGCGAAGCTGCCGGTTCAGGGGAAGGTGGATTTCGGTGAAAACGCTTGCGTTTTTGCCGAAAGACGGATGAGGTCGTTCTCTTGGGAGGAAGCGCGCAAACCATCGTTACCGCAGGGGGACCGACCTCATCCGACCCGCTTCGCGGCCCACCTTCCCCTGAACCGCTCCCTTCGGTCGCTGGGGAAGGCTTTGGGAGGCGACGCTGTTCTCCCTAACCCCTAAAACCAAACCCCTAACCCCTTAACTACTGATTTGTCGCGCTGCGACAAATCAGTAGTTGCCTCTCGTCACAGCTTATTCCTCTGGATCTTGCCGCTGATGGTCTTGGGCAGCTCGTCGCGGAAGACCACGATGCGGGGGTACTTGTAGGGGGCGGTGCGCTTCTTGACGTAGTTCTGGATGTCCTTCTTCAGGTCGTCGGTGCCCTCGATGCCCTTGGTGAGCACGATGGAGGCCTTGACCACCTGGCCGCGGATCTCGTCCGGGGCGGCGGAGACGCCGCACTCCAGCACGTAGGGCAGCTCCATGATGACGCTCTCGATCTCGAACGGCCCGATGCGGTAGCCGGAGGACTTGATCACGTCGTCGGTGCGGCTGACGTACCAGTAGTAGCCGTCCTCATCCCGCCAGGCCATGTCCCGGGTGTGGTACAGGCCGTCGTGCCATACGGTGTCGGTGGCCTCCTGGTTGCCGTAGTAGCCGGCGAACAGGCCGCAGGGGATCTCCTTGTCGGTGCGGATGACGATCTCGCCGGGCTCGCCGACCTTCACCGGGTTGCCGTCCGGGTCCACCAGGTCCACGTCGAACAGCGGGCTGGGCTTGCCCATGGAGCCCACCTTCGGCGTGGTGCCGGCGAAGTTGCCCAGCACCAGCGTGGTCTCGGTCTGGCCGAAGGCCTCCATGATGGAAAGGCCGGTGGTCTTCTTGAACAGGTTGAACACCTCGGGGTTCAGGGCCTCGCCGGCGGTGCAGGCGCACTTGATGCTCGACAGGTCGTACTTCGAGATATCCTCGCGGATCAGGAAGCGGTACATGGTGGGCGGCGCGCAGAAGGTGGTGATGTTGTACTTCGCGAACATCGGCAGTATGTCGTGGGCGTTGAAGCGGTCGAAGTCGTACACGAACACCGCGCACTCGTTCATCCATTGCCCGTACAGCTTGCCCCACAGCGCCTTGCCCCAGCCGGTGTCGGAGATGGTCAGGTGCAGGCCGTCCGGCTCCACGCAGTGCCAATAGTGGGCGGTGATGAAGTGGCCCAGGGGATAGTTGTGGTCGTGCATGGCCAGCTTCGGGTAGCCGGTGGTGCCGGAGGAGAAGAACATGACCATCGGGTCGGAGCCCTTCGGGGAATCCTCGGTGCGGGGGAAGGTGGAGCGGTAGCGCAGGTATTCCTCGTCGAAGTCGCGCCAGCCCTCCCGCTTGCCGCCGCAGAGTATGCGGGTGGTCACATAGGGGCAGGTCTCGAAGGCCTCCTCGGCGTGCAACGCGCCTTCGCCGTCGGCGGTCATGCAGATGGCGGTGACGCCCGCAGTCTCGAAGCGGTACTCGTAATCCTTCTTCAGCAGCTGGTCCGTGGCGGGGATGGCCACCGCGCCCAGCTTGTGCAGCGCCATCATCACCACCCAGAACTGCCAGTTGCGCCTCAGCACCAGCATCACCCGGTCGCCCTTCTTGATGCCCAGGGCCTTGAAGTAGTTGGCGGCGCGGTTGGACTTGCGGCTGATGTCCTCGAAGGTGAAGCGCTTTTCGTTCATGTAGCGGTCCACGTGCAGCATGGCCAGCTTGTCCGGCTTGCGCTCGGCCAGGCGGTCCACGATGTCGAAGGCGAAGTTGAAGTTTTCCCGGTTCGGGAATTCGATGTGCAGCAGGTGGCCCTCGCCGTCCTCGTCCAGGTTGACGAAGTCGTCATAGACCATGTGCTGCTTGGGCAGGCGCACGGGCATGACCGCCTCGACGATCTTGTCCTGCTCGGTCTCCTCGCCGGGCATGACCACGGCCACGAAGGTGCAGTCCCTGCCGCCGGTGGCGATTTCGCCGTGGGGAGTGGAGGAGTTGTAGTAGATGCAGTCGCCCTCCTTGAGGTGCTCCACATGGTCGCCCACGCGCACCAGCAGCTCGCCGGAGAGGATCAGGTCGAATTCCTGGCCGGGGTGGGAGTGGGTGTGGATGGGCTGGTTCTGCAGCTCCTCGGAGTAGCTGTAGGTGACCCAGAAAGGCTCGCCGATCTTCTGGCTGAACATGGGCGCCAGGTTGCTGATCTCGATGCCCTCCTCACGGGCGGTGATGGTGGCCTCGCCCTTGCGGGTGACGGTGTAGGAGCGCAGGTTGGCGCTGCGGCCCTCGATCAGGTCGGTGATGTCCACGCCGAAGATGCGGGCGCAATTGTGTATAAAGGTGAAGGGCAGGTCGGCTTTGCCGGCCTCGTAGTCCATGTAGGTCTCTACATCCAGCTTGGTCTGCTCGGCCATGTAGACCACCGAATAGCCCGCGATTTCGCGCAGGGCCTTGATTCGGGTGCCAACCTCGTAGAGCATGCCGGTCATCTCAGTCGCGTTCATGGGGAATCTCCTCCTTTTTCGTCGTACCTCGGGTCAATCGAACATCTCACGTCTGGGTCAAGGCGTATGGTATGCCTGGCATAAAAAAACCCGCCTCACGGATGCGTTCTTACCGCATCGTTTGAGACGAGTTGCAATCAACCCGCGGTACCACTCAAATTGCGCATCTTTGCGCCACTTCAGGCTCCAACAAGCCCTAAGCCTTTACGCAGCTTTCACGGGAAGCGTCTACTCTATCCAAGGGATATTTCGGGCTTCCGGCTCGGAAGTGATGGGCGTCTGAGCCTTCGGGGATCGGCCTTGCAGCATACAGCCGACTCTCTGTGCACCCTCGAACTCTGCCGTCTTCGTCATCGCCTTTGGTGAATATTCGATTGAGGCTATTCTATCACCGAAGCGCGCCGTTGTCAAAGCTTTTCGGGGTTAAATTTAAATTATGGCGGGAATAAAGTCGAATGAAATATTGTTGTCCACGGGGAATGTTCGGGTTTTGGCGGCATTTGTTACTTGACAAGCGGGGTCGAAACTGGTAGATTTATTTAAAGCGTGAAAGGGGGAGAAGGCATGCCGGAATTCAGCGGACTGCGCGCGCCGGATCGCCGGATCACGGTGGTCACCGGCCACTACGGCAGCGGCAAGACTGAGTTCTGCGTGAGCCTGGCCATGCGGCTGGCGCGGCTGGGCTACGGGCCCTATAAGCGGCTGGCCCTGATCGACCTGGACATCGCCAACCCCTACTTCCGCTCCCGCGAGCGGAAGACTCAGCTGGAGGCCGCCGGCGTGTCCGTCTACGGAAACGCCTACGAGCACGAGATCACCGCCGAGCTGCCGGCCCTGGGCGCGAATATCCGCGCGCCGCTGGAGGATAAGGACTGCCGGGTGATCGTGGACGTGGGCGGCAACGACACCGGCGCGCTGGTGCTGAACCAGTTCGCCAAGTACCTGGGGCCGGAGGATGCGCTGTTTTTGATCGTCGTCAACGCCAACCGCCCCGAGACCCGGGACCTGGAGGGCGCGCTTGAACACCTTCAGGCCATCGAGCGCAAGACCGGGCGGCGCATCGACGGGGTCATCAACAACTGCCACATGCTGCTGGAAACCCAGGCCGCCGACATCGAGAAGGGCCACCGGCTGTGCGAGGAATTCTGCCGACAGACAGGCCGGTTCCTTTGGTGCGATTGCTACCCCGGGGGCATCGTGCCGGCGGAGGAAATCGCGGGGAAATACGAATACCTGCTGCCACTGGGGCTGTACATGCGGCCCAGCTGGATCGACAAATAGATCAGTAGGATTAACAAGGGAGGCCAAGTGAGAATGGCAAAGAGGTTCAAGGTCGTCTTCGACCGGGAGCGCTGCAAGGGCTGCGAGCTTTGCAAGAGCTTTTGCCCGAAGCAGATCATCGAAATGGACACGCAGGTGAACGCGAAGGGCTACTGTCCCGCGAAGATCACCGAGCAGGCGCAGTGCATCGGCTGCCAGAGCTGCGCCACCGTGTGTCCGGACTGCGCGATCGAGATCTATCAGCTGGAGGAGGGGGAAGCATGAGCGACAAGGTATTGATGAAGGGCAACGAGGCCTTCGCGGAGGCCGTCATTCGCGGCGGCGTGCGCTTCTACTTCGGCTATCCCATCACGCCCCAGAGCGAGATTCCCGAGTTCATGAGCCGCGAGCTACCCAAGCGGGGCGGCAAATTCCTGCAGGCCGAGAGCGAGCTGGGCGCCATCAACATGGCCTACGGCTGCGGCGCGGCCGGCGGCAACGGCTTTATCTCTTCCTCTTCCCCGGGCATCGCGCTGATGCAGGAGGGCATGAGCTTCCTGTGCGGCGCGGAGGTGCCGGTGACGCTTCTGAACGTGTCCCGCGGCGGCCCCGGCATCGGCTCGATCCAGCCCGGCCAGGCCGACTACAACCAGGTCACCCGCGGCGGCGGCAACGGCGATTACCGCATCCCCGTGTTTGCCCCGGCGAGCATCCAGGAGGCCGTGGACATCCTCTACGAGGCCCCGTCCATCGCCGACAAGTACCGCAACCCCGTGATGGTGCTGGCCGACGGCCTGATGGGCCAGATGATGGAGCCCGTGGTGCTGCCAGAGCCGAAGCACGCCTATACCAGCGAGGAGATCCCCACCGCCAAGCCCTGGGCCATCTCCGGCAGCGAGAAGGGCGAGCGCAGCGTGGTCAAGAGCCTGCGCCTGCAGCCCGAGGTGCTGGAGGCCCACGTGGAGCACCTGTACGAGAAGTACGCAGAGATGGAGAAGGAACTGGAACGGGTCGAGTGCGTGGACCTGGAGGACGCCGAGGTCGTGTTCGTGGCCTTCGGCACGATGGCGCGCCTGGCCCGGGAGGCCATGGAGCTGTTGGCGGCCCAGGGCATCAAGGCCGGCATGATCCGGCCCATCAGCCTGTGGCCCTATCCCTATAAAGCCTTCGACCGGATTTCCGACAAGACCAAGGCGGTCATTTCCGTCGAGCTGAGCATGGGTCAGATGCTCCAGGACATCAACCTGGGCGTCAAGGGCCGCGTGCCGGTGAAGCTGATCCACCGCGTCGGCGGCATGCTGCCCACGTCGCTGGAGGTCGTTGAAAAGACGAAGAAGATACTGGAGGAAGTGCGATGAAACCTGTATTTACCGTTACAAAAGGCATGCTGCCCGTCAGCACCAGCTATTGTCCCGGCTGCACCCACGGCGTCGCACACCGCATCATCATGGAGACGCTGGACGAGATGGGCCTGCTGGGCAAGACCCTTGGCGTGGCCCCCATCGGCTGCTCCGTCGTGGCGCACCAGTTCATGAACGTGGATATGTGCGAGGCCGCCCACGGCCGCGCCCCGGCGGTGGCTTCCGGCATCCGCCGCGTCCACCCCGACAAGGTCGTGTTCACCTACCAGGGCGACGGCGACCTGGCCTCCATCGGCATGGGCGAGATCGTCCACGCCGCGGCCCGTGGCGAGAAGTTCTCCACCTTCTTCATCAACAACGGCATCTACGGCATGACCGGCGGCCAGATGGCCCCGACCACGCTGATCGGCCAGCGCTCCACCACGTCGGTGGACGGCCGCACCCGCGAGCAGGCGGGCATGCCGCTGCGCATCTGCGAGCTGCTGGCGACCCTGGACGGCCCGGCCTACATCGAGCGCGTGTCGCTGGATTCCCCGGCCCACATCCGCGCCGCCAAGAAGGCCGTGCGCAAGGCCTTCGAGTACCAGCTGGCCGGCAAGGGCTTCACATTCGTGGAGCTGCTGAGCACCTGCCCGACCAACTGGGGCCTGACGCCCTACGAAGCCATGAAGCGCATGGGCAGCGAAGTGGCGGCCTATTATCCGCTGGGCGTGTACAAGGATACCGGGAAGGAGGACAAGTAACATGGCGACCTACAAGCTGTTTTTTGCCGGCTCCGGCGGCCAGGGCGTGCTGACCATGGGCCAGATGCTGACCTACGCGGCCATGTACGCCGATATGAACGCCACGTGGCTGCCCTCCTACGGCCCCGAGATGCGCGGTGGCACGGCCAACTGCACCGTGGTCATCAGCCCCGACAAGCCCGTCAGCTGCCCGCTGATCTACGAGGCGGACGACGTGGTGGTGATGAACCTGCCCTCGCTGATCAAGTTTGAATCGCTGGTCAAGCCCGGCGGCAACCTGTTCGTCAACAGCTCGATGATCGAGCAGAAGGCGGCCCGGGACGACATCAACGTCTACTACGTCCCCGCCAACGACATCGCCATGCAGCTGGGCAACGCCCGCACGGCGAACGTGGTGATGCTGGGCGCGCTGGTGAACGCCGCGCCGGTGGTGCCGGTGGAGATGATCTACAAGATCATGGAAAAGACCTTCTCCGGCCGCAAGGCCCACCTGCTGGACATCAACAAGACCGCGTTCCACGCCTGGGAGAACCGGAAATAATACCGTTACAATCAGGAGCTCTGTTTAGTTGGGTAAATTCTGATTTGTCGGGCTGTTGCGGTATCCAAAAGCCTTCCCCAGCAGGCGAAGCCTGCGGTTCAGGGCGTGCGTAGCCATGCCCTTGGGCGGAAGGTGGATTTCGGTGAAAACGCTTGCGTTTTCGCCGAAAGACGGATGAGGTCGTTCTCCTGCAAGGATTCGTGCAAACCGGCGTTACCGCGGGGGACCGACCTCATCCGACCCGGCCTACGGCCGGCCCACCTACCGCGGGCCTACCGGCCCCATCGACAGGGGTCTGCCGACCCGTTCTCGCTGAAAAC
>JAFRJF010000013.1 GCA_017432405.1 Clostridia bacterium
ATTGACCACGAATTGGTCATGAATTAAATTAATGGAAAATTACATGGCAATTACATGTTGAAAGAAGAAGATTTGAGGGATTTGGACAGATTTGAAAGATTTCTCGCCGTAAGGCGACTCCAAAAAGAGTGAAGAGTTAATAGTGAAGAGTGAAGAGTTGAAAGAAAAGAAACGAAACAAACGAAACAACAGAAACGAAACGATAAATTATTAACTAACCTAATGTATAACTTAAATTTTAAACGATCATGAGAAGAATGCTTATGAGTTTTGTGGCGCTGCTGGCGATGGCGGCGGCGGCCACGGGGCCCGCAAGGGCACAGTCAAACAGCGAAGAGCTGTTCTACACGCTCGACGGCACACAGACCGGCGGTAACAGCGCGTACTACGAATCGAGCGCAATCACCCAGGGCGGCATCAGCTGGTCGGTGACGGGCAACACGACGATGAACCCCTGGCGCATCGGCGGCAGTAACCTCAACGGCGTTGACCGCGATATCTACAGCCAAGGCTCGCTGAACGAGACCATCACGAAGGTGACCCTCGACTTCGGCTCCAACAACGGCATCACCGTGAACTCGATTACGATGATTGTGGCGAGCGACGAAAACTTCGCGGACATTATCGAGCAGAAGACGGTGTCCTACTCGGCCTTCAGCACTGTGGACGTGACGCCGGGCGCGGGCATCGAGTGGACGAACGCCTACTACATGTTCACGTTCAACGTGACGGGGAACCATTACTTCCGGCTGAATGCCATCAGGTTCTACTACGACGCCAACGCCCAGCAGGGCGGCGGGTCGGAGCCGGAGCAGCAATCGCAGATGTACACCGTCACCTTCGCCGAAGGCACCGAGGATGTAGGCAACTGGAGCATCACTCCCGCTGCGGCTGCGACGACGGGTGTGGCGGAAGGCACCGAGGTGACCATCAGCTACACGGGCAGCCGCAAGGTGAAGAGCGTGACGCTGGTGGAACCGGTGGCCCCGGCTCCCGCTGGGCTGACGCTCGACCTCGCGACTGTGACGGCGGACACTACCGTTGAGGACGGCTACACCGTGACTGGCACGCTGGGCGCCAACGTGAAGATTTCCATCGCCGACGGCGCCACGGTGACGCTCGACGGCGTGACCATCAACGGCGTGAGCAACAGCAGTTACGCATGGGCGGGCATCACCTGCCTGGGCGATGCCACCATCATCCTCAGCGGCACTAACACGGTGAAGGGATTCTATGATGACTATCCCGGCATCTTCGTTCCTGAGAACAAGACGCTGACCATCCAGGGCGACGGCTCGCTCACGGCCAGCAGCAACGGCTTTGCTTGCGGCATCGGCGGCGGCTGGCAGATAGCCTGCGGCAACATCGTGATTGAGGGCGGCACCATCACCGCCACTGGTGGCAATGGTGCAGCTGGCATCGGCGGCGGCAACGAAAACTCGTGCGGCAACATCAGCATCACTGGCGGCACCGTCAACGCCCAGGGCGGCTACAATGCGGCAGGCATCGGCAGCGGCGACAAAAACTCGTGCGGCAACATCAGCATCACTGGCGGCACCATCACCGCCACTGGTGGCAGCAACTATGGGGCTGGCATCGGCAGCGGCGACAGAGGCTCGTGCGGCACCGTCAGCATCACTGGCGGCACCATCACGGCCACTGGTGGCAACTATGCGGCAGGCATCGGCAGCGGCTACAGAGGCTCGTGCGACAACATCAGCATCACTGGCGGCACCATCACGGCCACTGGTGGCAACTATGGGGCTGGCATCGGCAGCGGCGACAAAGGCTCGTGCGGCACCGTCACCATCACTGGCGGTGTGACCTCCGTCACCGCCACCAAGGGCTTTGACGCCCCCAACAGCATCGGAGCGGGCTACAACGGCACGTGCGGCACGGTGACCATCGGCGGCACCGTGGGCGCCATCACCACCAGCCCCTACACCTACACGCCGGGCAACTAACACCCCTATATATATAATGTATAATACATATATAATATAGCGACGGGAAGTCCGGAAGGGGGAGTGGAAGAAGGGAGTTAAAACGGAAGTTAAAATGGAAGTTAAAACGACCCCGACGAAAATCTCGGTGAGACAGGGCGAAAATCTCGGTGAGAAATTGAAAAGTCTCGGTGAGAAATCCGAAAATCTCGGTGAGAAATCGCAAAATCTCGGTGAGAAATTTCCGACCCCCGACGGGACACAGAAA
>JAFRJF010000014.1 GCA_017432405.1 Clostridia bacterium
GAGCTGTCCGACGGGCTGTGGCCCGCGAAGCGGTAGGTCACCACGTCCAGCAGCGCCGGGCCCTTGCCCTCCAGCAGCAGCTTCTTCTTGCGGCCATAGGCCTCGATGACAGCCAGCGGGTTGAAGCCGTCCACGCGCTCTGCCAGCAGCTGGTTCGGGTTGAAGCCCGCGCCCATGCGGGCGGGCATATCGTAACCCATGGTCTCGCCCACGGTCTGACCGCCCATGCCGTACTGGTTGTTCACGATGTTGAACATCACCGGCAGGCCGCCCTTCATCTCGTCGTCCCACAGCTCGGTCAGCTGGCCCATGCCGGCCATGTTCAGGGCCTCCAGCACGGGGCCGCGGCCCAGGGAGCCGTCGCCGATGTTCGCCACGACGATGCCGGGCTTGCGGTTCACGCGCTTGTACAGCGCCGCGCCCATGGCGATGGTGCCGCTGCCGCCGACGATGGCGTTGTTGGGATAGATGCCGAAGGGCGTGAAGAACGTGTGCATGGAGCCGCCCAGGCCGCGGTTGAAGCCGGTCTCGCGGGCGAAGATCTCGGCCATCGCGCCGTAGAGCAGGAAGTTGATGGCGATGTCCTTCACGCTGTCGTGGGGCTCGTCCTTGATGACCTCATAGGTCTTGCCGTCCAGGAAGTTCTTCATGATGTCCATGAGCTCGTCGTCGGACAGCTTCTCGATGGCGGACAGGCCCTTGGCCAGGATGTCGGAATGAGCGCGGTGGGAGCCGAAGATGAAGTCGTTCACGTCCAGGTGGAAGGCCTCGCCCACCGCGGCGGCCTCCTGGCCCATGGACAGGTGGGCCGGGCCGGGATGGTTGTAGGCCACGCCGCAGTACTGGCCGTTGATCTTGATCTCGTTGATCATGGTCTCGAACTCGCGCAGGGTCAGCATGTCGCGGTAGATGTTGACCAGCTGCTCCCTGGTGAAGTTGCCGACCTCGTCCTTGACGGTCTTTTTGTAGGTGCAGACCGGGATATCCTCAAAGTGGATCTTGCCGGTAGCGCGCCGCTCATTCGGGTCGACGAACAATTGCTTGGACATGATGCATTACACTCCTTTTCTTTTAGAAGCTATGTTACTGTTATATAATTAGGAATTAGGAATGAGGAATGAGGAATGAATAGCCGGGCCATTAATTCCTAATTCCTAATTCCTCATTCCTCATTTTTATATTAGCCTTTGGCCAGCATCAGGTTGTAGTTTTCGAGGTTGACCTTCAGGTCGCGCAGGAACTTGCTG
Source organism: Clostridia bacterium (assembly GCA_017432405.1). Next base: position 1,248 of record JAFRJF010000014.1, read on the forward strand.
GCGGGGGTGCCGTCCAGGGCGCGGTGGTCGTAGGACAGGCACAGCGTCATGCTGGGATAGACCTCGATCTGGCCGTTATTCATGCGGAAGGCGTCCTTCAGCGCGCAGACGCCCAGTATGCCGGTCTGGGGCGGGTTCACCACGGGGGTGAAGGCCTCGATGCCCAGGGAGCCCACGTTGGAAACGGTGAAGGAAGCGCCGGACAGGTAGTCGGGGTTGATCTTGCCCTCCTTGCACTCCTTCGCCAGCTTCTTGGCGGTGTCGGACAGCTGCTTGAGGGTCATCTTGTCGGCATTGAAGATGGTGGGCACCATCAGGCCGCGCTCGGTATCCACCGCCATGCCCAGGTTGACGCCGCGGAAGTACTTCATGGTCTTGCCGTCGTCGATCAGGTTGGCGTTCAGGGCGCGGTGCTCGGGCATCATCAGCGTGCGGGCCACCACATACATGATGATGTCGTTGATGCTGATCTTGTCCATGCCGAAGGGCTCGCCCTTGGCCTTGTACAGCGCCCGGGCCGCCTTGACCTCGGTGGCGTCGTAGGAGATGTTGTGGGTCAGCTGGGCCATGGTGGACAGGGACGCCACCATGCTGCGGGCGATGACCTTGCGGATGTTGGTCATCGGCTCGGTGTAGCTGTCGTCGCAGGGCGCGCCCAGCTCCACGGCAGCGGCGGCCACAGCGGGGGCAGCGGCGGCGGTCGCGCCGATCAGCTTGCCGGCGTCGATCAGGGCCTGCACGTCGCGCTCGATCACGCGGCCGTTGGGGCCGGTGGGCACGAC
>JAFRJF010000120.1 GCA_017432405.1 Clostridia bacterium
ATCATCCGCATCATGCCGCTGCCGAAGATCAACCTGGACGAGATCACCACCCTGCTCAAGCAGGTAAAGGTCGTCGTCGCCGGCCTCAGCGTGGTCAAGTGACATCACGTGACGACGCCCTCCGCAAGCGCTTGCGGAGGGTGTTGTCTAACAATGACCGATGTTGCAAAGCGCGCCGCCGCGAAACTCTTTTTCGGGGGCTGGACGGGCAACGACTACGGGAACGACGAATTACTATTCCTGTTCTGAGGGAGTTGCATTGAATATGACAAATGAGAAGCTGTGTATCCTTATCCAGGCCTTTGCGGATTACTACTGGTCTGTGCCGGTAAGCTACGTAATCAGCAAGATATCGGAATGGCATCCGGAGGTAACAGTTCAACAGGTTAAAAGGGCTCTGCGCCGGGACAAAATCCTGAAACACCATTTTTGTGTAGAATCAGAGGGTTTGGACGAACCCGAGATCGTGGTCGAGCACCTGGTCGCCATCGATTACAGTGATTTTGAGCGTTTCATCGCCACCCGGCTTGATCTTCCCTATCGTGATTGTGATGAGCAAACGCTGCTCAGGTTTGACAATGAGCGCCTTGACATACCGGAGAAGCAGGCCCTCATCGAGTTTGGACGGGATGAATTGGGCCTTGACGATGAATGGAACAGGCAGCTCGTGAACGACTGCGTTTTAAACCAGCCAATCGCCCTTTATGAAGGAAAATCCTGGGTCAAATCCGTTCTTCGCGGGGAAGGCTATGGGAAGATTCATTTTCGAACCGTAGGGCAGGTCAAGCGCTTCCGCGAATTGGGAAACCGCTTTTACGCGGCCATGCCCAATCCGGTTTTAAGGGGATGGAAACCGTCGGAGATAGAAAACCCTCCCGCACTGCCGGATGATATCCCGGAAAAGGACGAGGATATCCCGGATAGCCGGAAAACCCTGGAAGAGATGCTCGCGCAGTACGGCGGCCGCGAGAGAGTCAGTCAGCAGCTTATGCAAGCCCTTTCAAAGGACATTCCGAAGAAGAAGGCCGGGCCCAACGATCCCTGCCCGTGCGGCAGCGGAAGGAAATACAAGAAATGCTGTGGGCGATAGATTGTGCCCCGCCGAATACAGCACAGGCCCTTTTCCTGACATACAGAAACCGGTCTTGAACCCCAAGGCCCATTGGGAATGGTGTCTGTTCAGTTACCCGGAATGATAAAATCGCCCGGCCTTGCGGTCGGACGATTTTATCATTCCTGGCGGTTCTACAGGCTCCAGGATCAGCGATCGATCGCGCGCAGGGTTGTGCCGAGCACGATCATGTCGATGCCGTTCTCCACGAAGACCAGGCCCATCATGATGCCCACCGTCAGCGCGGTGATCGTGGGATGCAGGAAGGAGAGGACGCCGGCGACGATGCTCAGCACGCCGATGGCGACGCCCCAGCCCCAGCCCTTGATCTCATTCCTGCCCTGGATGGAGATGATGATGTTGATAAGGCCCTTGACCAGCAGCCAGGCGGAAACCATGTTCAGCACGAAGCCGTCGATGACGAGGGCCCCGCCGGGACGAACGATGGCGATCACGCCCACGATGATGGCCAGGATGCTGGAGATCAGTTCCAGGGCGCCCGCCTCCTTCTGGAAGAAGCGCACGACGCCGAAGATGCCGTACATGAACAGCATGATGGCGATCATAAAGCCGGCAGACAGGAAGGTGGCGAAGGGGGTAAACATGCAGAAAACGCCACCGACGATCATGATGACACCCAGGATAATGCTCAGAATGCTCATATTAATTACTCCTTTTTCTACTGTGTATTGAGTGTGTTAAAGCGCATAATCACGCCCCTAAAGGACTAGCTTCGCGTCGCCCTAAAGGACTAGCTTCGCGTCGCAGGTTCGCAGGGATCTTTCCCCACCTCCTTTATACTGCCTATACGGGCCGCGACCCGCATGCGGATCGACCCCTGCCCGGGAGGGAAGGAACGTCGTGTCGCGCCAAGGACGGCCGGCAGGTCCGGGCCGGGGCTGTTGCGAAGAGGAATGATCTCTTTGCCCTGTGCGATTATAATCGCTTTATATATGCCCGTCAACAGGAAAGAGGTTAATTTACGCGGCAGCAACACATCTCCCACAGATTATCCTTGGTCGACCGCTTCATTCCTTCAGGAGAGCAATATCCTGTCGTTGGCGAACGCTTCGCCGCTGGCCCTGGCGAAGGCGTCCATGAGCATCTCAACGGTGAGGCGCTTCTTTTCTTCCCCGGAGATGTCCAGGATCACGCGGCCCTCGTTCATCATGATCAGCCGGTTGCCGTAGCGTATGGCGTCGCGCATGTTGTGGGTGACCATCAGAGTCATGAGGTAGTTTTCCGTCACGATCTGCTCGGACAGCGCCAGCACCTTGGCCGCGGTGCGGGGGTCCAGCGCGGCGGTGTGCTCGTCCAAAAGCAGCAGCTTCGGCTTCTTCAGCGTCGCCATCAAGAGGGTCAGCGCCTGCCGCTGGCCGCCGGAGAGCAGGCCCACCTTCGCGGTCATGCGGTCCTCCAGCCCCAGGCCCAGCTTCGCCAGTTTTTCCCGGTAAGCCTCCCGCTCCTGCCGGGTAATGCCGACCTTCAGCGTGCGCCTCTGGCCGCGACGAGCGGCGAGGGCCAGGTTTTCCTCGATCTGCATGGTGGCGGCGGTGCCGGTCATCGGGTCCTGGAACACCCGCCCCAGCAGCGCGGCGCGGCGGTACTCCGGCAGGTGGGTGACCTCGTAGCCGTCGATGGCGATGCGCCCGCTGTCGATGGGCCAGACCCCCGCGATGGCGTTCAGCATGGTGCTCTTCCCCGCCCCGTTGCCGCCGATGACGGTCACGAAGTCGCCTTCCTCAAGGCGCAGGCTCAGGCCGTCCAGGGCCACCTTCTCGTTGACGGTCTTCGGGTTGAAGGTCTTTCGCACGTTCACCAGCTCAAGCACGGCCCTTCCCCCCTTGCATATTCGCCTTCCAGTAGGGCACGGCGAGGAACACGGCCACGATCAGCGCCGACAGCAGCTTCAGCAGATTCGTGTTCAGCCCCAGCCACAGCACAACCTGTATGACGATGTAGTAGATCACCGCGCCGATGGCGACGCCGGTGAGCTTCAGCGCAAAGTTGCGAAACAGCTTCCCGAAGAGCACGTCTGAGATGATCACGGCGGCCAGGCCGATCACGATGGCCCCGCGGCCCATGTTCACGTCCACGAAGCCCTGGTAATGGGCGAGCATGGCCGAGGACAGCGCCACGATGCCGTTGGAGATCATCAGGCCCAGTATCTTGCAGACGTTGGTGTTGATGCCCTGGGCGCGGCTCATGGCCACGTTCGCTCCGGTGGCCCGCAGGCTGCTGCCCAGCTCCGTGCCGAAAAACCAGTACAGCACCCCGATCACCAGCGCCAACGCGACGAGGGTCACGCAGATCGGGTTGGACAGGTTCAGCGCCCGCACGTTCCGCTGGCTGACGATCAGATCGTACTTGGTGACGTTGATGCCCTGGTTGGCCTTGAAGCCCATGATGGCCAGGTTGACGGAATACAGCGAAAGCTGGGTCAGTATGCCCGAGAGGATCGGCGGTATGCCCATGGCCGTGTGGAAGATGCCGGTCACAAGCCCCGCCAGCATGCCCGCCAGCACCGCGCACGCCAGCGCCAGCCACACGTTCACGCCGCCCAGCATCAGCATCACGCACACCGCGCCGCCGGTGGCCATGGTGCCGTCCACGGTCAGGTCCGCCAGGTCCAACACCTTGTAGGTGATGTAAACGCCGATGGCCATGATGCCCCAAATGAGGCCCTGGGCCACCGCGCCGGGAAGGGCGTTCAGCAATGAAGTCAGGTTCAAGGTCGTTGCCTCCAATTCTTAAATGGGGAATGGGGAATTGGGAATGAAAAGCTGCTGACTCAATATCCCATTCCCCATTCCCAATTCCCAATTATTCTTCGATGGCCACATAGTCCTCCGGGATGGTCACGCCCAGCAGCCCGGCCAGCTCGGCATTGTATTCCTTGGTGACGTTCGGGGCGAAGGCGACGTCAAGGGTGGCGACGTCCGCGCCGTTGGCCAGAACCTCATAGGCCATCTCGCCGGTGGCGTAGCCCAGGTCGTAGTAGCTGATGGACAGGGTCGCCACGCCGCAGCCCTTGCAGATGCCCTCCTCGCCGGCGATCACCGGCTTGCCCGCGGGCTCCACCACGTTGCGGATGGCCTCGGTACAGCTGGCGGCGGTGTTGTCGGTGGGGATGTAGATCACGTCGCTGCCGTCGCAGGCGCTCTGGGCGACGGAGGCCACGTCGTTGGAGTCGGCGAAGGTGAATTCCACGGTTTCATAGCCCAAGTCAGTGAGGTAGCCGGTGATCACGTCCACCTGGTACTTGCTGTTCGGCTCGGCGGAGCAGTACAGCAGGCCAACGGTCCCGGCGTCCGGGAACAGCTCGTGGAGCATCGCGGCCTGCTGGTCCAGCGGGGCGAGGTCGCTGGTGCCGGACACGTTGATGCCCGTCGCGCCGGTCCAGTCTGCGATGTCCAGGGCGGTGGCGTAGTCGGTGACGGACGTGCCCAGGATCGGGATGTCGCCGGTAGCGGCCACGGCGGCCTGCAGCGCCGGGGTGGCGTTGGCCATGATCAGGTTCACGTTGTCGGAGACGAAGCCGTTCACGATGGTGGAGCAGGTGTTGGAATCGCCTGAGGCATTCTGCACGTCGAAGCTGACGGCCTCGCCCAGCTTTTCGGTCAGGGCGTCCTGGAAGCCCTGGGTTGCGGCGTCCAGCGCGGGATGCTGCACCAGCTGGCACACGCCCACGGTATAGGTCTCTTCGGCAACGGCGACCATGCCCAGGCAGAGCACGGCGGCGACGACGATGGCAAGCAGTTTCTTCATAACGGGGTTCCTCCTCAAGTATAGATGTATCATAAAAGCGGCCCTCCCATCCGGAGAGCCGCCTCGATGAACTCATGTCCACGCTTGCGATTCTTCAGACAGGCGTCGGTGAAAAGCGAATAAAGCCAAAAAACAGCTGCGCGAGGATAAATCGCACAGCATTGATATTGACATAAGAAGCTTCCGCATCGTGGCAAACGGACAGGCGGGAAACGGTCATACCGCTGCAATGACGACGCTTCATGTCGTTTCCCACCTTTCCTGTTCTTATGATAGGGATTATATCACGATCCGCGAATTTGTCAACACCACGCGACCATACTAAAGTGTTAAAACTTTATGTCTTGGGGGAGGTTAATCGGACTGCAGCGCGTCATAGTCCTCCTCGCCGGTGCGGACGCGCACGACGTTTTCGACATCGGTCACGAAGATCTTGCCGTCGCCGATGTGGCCGGTGTGCAGCACGCGCTTGGCGGTTTCGACGACCATGCGGACGGGGACCTTGCTGACCACGATGTCCACCTGCACCTTGGGCAGCAGCGTGATCTCCACGGGCGTGCCGCGGTAGTATTCCGGCTTGCCCTTCTGCGTGCCTTAGCCCATGACGTTGGTGACGGTCATGCCGGTGATGCCGATCTTGTTCAGGCTCTTCTTCAGGGGCTCCAGGCTGGCGGGGCGGCAGATGATGCGCACGTTGGTGTATACCGGTGCGTCGGGGCCTTCTCCTTCGCCGCCCGCACGGGCGCTTCCCAGTCACCGACTGGCAGGGGTACGGGCTCGGCGTCCTCCAGGTTGCTGTCCGCCGTGATGCCCACCAGCCCCGCCAGCGAGGCGTTGAAGGTCATGGACACGTCCGGCTTGCCATAGCGCAGCCAGGTGAAGATCATCGTCGTCAGCGTCGCCACGGCGGCGGCCAGGTTGGTGTTGAAGAACACCAGGTCGGCGGAGACGATCAGTTCGTCGCTGTCCATGCCCACGGTGCTGGCCCCGTTGAAGCCGAACCAGCAGAACCACGGTATGAACACGCCCAGCGCCGCGATGGAAAGGTTGTGGCCCAATATGGCCCGGGGCTTGCCGTCCGCGCCGTACTTGCCGATGCGGGGGCCCAGCAGCTTCGCGCCGATCAGGGTGCACACGCCGCCCACCATGTGCACGCAGGTGGAGCCGGCGAAGTCGTGGAAGCCCATATCCGCCAGCCAGCCGCCGCCCCAGATCCAGTGGCCGGACACGGGGTAGATGAACAGGGAAATCGCCGCTGAGTAGACGCAGTAGGCGGAGAACTTCGTGCGCTCGGCCATCGCGCCGGAGACGATGGTGGCGCTGGTGGCGCAGAACACCGTCTGGAAGATGGCATAGGCCCAAAGCGGCACGCCCGCGGGCAGTATGTGGCTGTAATCCTTCATGATGAACGGGTCGATCCGGCCGAAGGCCGCCGTGCCCGCGCCGAACATGATGCCGAACCCGATCAGCCAGTAAAGCGGCGTGCCGATGCAGAAGTCCATCAGGTTCTTCATCAGGATGTTGCCCGTGTTCTTCGCCCGCGTGAAGCCCGCTTCGCACGACGCGAAGCTAGTCCTTTAGGGCGACGCGTAGCTAGTCCTTTAGGCTAACGCGAAGCCAATCCTTTAGGAAATGGAGTCAGTTCAGGCGTCCCACTCAACCTGGGCGTCCACCAGTTGCACATACATAAAGCCGTTCTCGTCATAGGTGCTGAACGCGCCTGTCACGGTAATATCGGTATCCGGCGGCGGGTAATCCCGGGGATAGCTGTGTTCACCCGCCCAGACAAATTCGATGCCCTGGGCGCAGCAGGCCGTGGCGTCCGCGATGATCGCCGCAAAATACTCCTGTTTCGTCTCCGGGTCCTGGAAGTAGCTGAAGCTGCCCTTCATTTTGATGATCTGGCCCATGTAGCTGTCCGGATTCGTCATCATGTCGTAGACCTGGGAATAGACCACCGTGCCGCTGAGCTTCGTCAAATCCAGGTCGACGGGGCGCTCTTCAGCCGAAGTCGCTGATGTCAACTCCGCCTGCGCTCCAATCGGCGCTGCAACCGCCCCACTGGTCAGGGAGGGCGTTTCGACGATGGCCGCTTCAGCCTGTGCGCCACCTCCTAAAGGACTAGCTTCGCGTCGGGAAGCCTGCTGCGCCGAAGCGCCCTTCTGTACCGTGGCATCATCCTTGCTGCCGCAAGCCGTCAGCATCGTCGTCACAATAAGCAGCGTCGCCAGTAATAACGCTTTCTTCATAGTTCTTTCCTCCTTCAACAGAATCGTTCGATGCCCGCAAAGGCAAAAAACATCACGATGTCCACGGCCACGATGGTGGAGCCCACCGGCGTGCCGGCGACGATGGAGATCAGCATGCCCGCCAACGCGCAGATCACCGACAGCACCGCCGAGCAGACGGTGACGCTCCTGAAGCTCTTGAACACCCGCATCGCCGACAGCGCGGGGAAGATGATCAGCGCGGAGATCAGCAGCGAGCCCACCAGGTTCATGGCCAGCACGATGATGACGGCGATCACCACCGCGATCAGCAGGTTGTACGCCTCCACCTGCGTCCCGATGGCGCGGGAGAAATCCTCGTCGAAGGTGACCGCGAAGATCTTGTTGTAGAACAGCACGAAAAGCGCCACGACGATCACCGACAGCACCGCGCACAGCCACACCTCGGTCTTTGTCAGCGTAAGGATCGAGGTGGAGCCGAACAGCGTCGAGCATACGTCGCCGGACAGGTTGGAGGACGTGCTGAACAGGTTGAGCAACAGATAGCCGATTGCCAATGCCCCCACTGAGATCATGGCGATGGCGGCGTCGCCCTTGATCCGGGTGTTCCCTCCCGTGCGTAGCAGAAGGATCGCGCACAGCACGGTGACCGGCATCACGAACAGCATGTCGTTCGTGATTTGCAGCACCCCGGCAATGGCCATCGCGCCAAAGGCCACGTGGGAAAGCCCGTCGCCGATGAAGGAGAACCGCTTCAGCACCAGCGTCACCCCCAGCAGCGACGAGCACAGCGCGATCAACGTGCCCACCACCAGGGCATAGCGCACAAAGGGAAATTGCAGATATTGCTGGATCGTCTGGATCACGCGCCCTCACCCCCTTCCAGTGCGATGAAGCGGCTTCCCAGGGCGCTGGCCCGGTAATCGTCGACCGTCCCAAAGAAGGTCTGTCCGCTGCCCACGTGCAGAACGTGGGTCGCGTACCGGACCGCCGCGGCGATGTCGTGGGAGATCATGATGACGGTGACGCCCTCGCCGTTGAGTCGCTCGATCAGCGCGTACATCTCTGCCGTCACCTTCGGGTCCAGGCCGGAAACCGGCTCGTCCAGCAGCAGCAGCTTCCGGGTCGCGCACAGCGCCCGGGCCAGCAGCACGCGCTGCTGCTGGCCGCCGGACAGCTCCCGATAGCATCGCCGCCTGTATTCGCCCATGCCCATGCGCGAAAGGTTCGCCTCGGCCAGCGCCTTCTCCGCCCTGTTGTAGAAGGGGCGTTTGCCCACATGCGCCTGGCAGCCGGACAGGACGATCTCCCAGACCGTCGCCGGGAAATCCTTCTGTATGGCCGTCTGCTGAGGCAGGTAGCCGACCTCGTTGGGCCGCATGCCGTCTCCGAACGCAATGGATCCGCCCATCGGCTTTTGCAGGCCCAGCATCGTGCGCATCAGCGTGGACTTGCCCGAGCCGTTTTCCCCCACGATGCACAGGTAGTCCCCGGCGTTCACCGAGAAGTTCAAATGCTCCAGGATCGCGTGGGATTCGTAGCCCAGGGCCAGATCCCGACAGGTTATCAGCGCCATGTTCAACCCTTTCCGCGGGGCCGCCGAGGATGCGGCGGCCCCGCAATGCAGTATCCGTTTACCTTGTCAGCGCCTGCTTCAGCACCTCGAGGTTGGCCTCCATCACGCCCAGATAGGTCGTGCCGTTCTTCACGTCCTCGCCTGTGGTGCCCTGCAGGGAATCCATCGCCAGCACCCTGGCGTCCTTCGCCTTGGTATTTGCGACGATGGTTTCAGCGATGCGGTGGTTGTCGCCCTCGATGGTCAGCACGGTGGTAAGTCCCAGCGCGTTTACCTTGCCCGCCAGGAACGCGATGGTTTCAAAGCTGGCCTCGCTCTCGGCGGAGCAGCCGGAGAAGGCGGCATAGTAATTCAGCCCGTAGTCGTCCACCAGATAGCGGAAGGGGAAGCGGTCGCCGAACAGCACGGTATCGAATTCCGCGGCCTCGCGGGTGGCGGCGTATTCCGCGTCCAGCGCGGCCAGCTTTTCTGCGTAGGCATCGGCGCTCGCGGCATAATTTGCGGCGTTGGCCGGGTCAGCCTCGCCCAGGGCGACAGCCAGCGCCTTCACCAGCTTCCGTGCGTTGCGCAGGCTGAGCCACACGTGCTCGTCCACCTCGTCCTCATGCTCATGATCGTGTTCTTCGCCCTCGTGCTCGTGCTCTTCGTCCTCGTGTTCTTCATCCTCGTGCTCTTCGTCCTCGTGCTCTTCGTCCTCGTGCTCTTCGTCCTCGTGCTCTTCGTCCTCGTGCTCTTCGTCCTCGTGCTCTTCGTCCTCGTGCTCTTCGTCCTCGTGCTCTTCGTCCTCGTGCTCG
>JAFRJF010000015.1 GCA_017432405.1 Clostridia bacterium
ACCGGCCCGCTGACACAGAACAGGATGACGGTGGTCAAAATGGTCGCCGAGGACGAAGCGCTGCTTTTGACTGCCATGGCGCTGTGCTCCGACGCCGAGCTGGAGAACGGCGAGGCGGTGGGCGAGGCCACCGAGTGCGCGCTGGTCAACTGCGCCAACCAGAACGGCATGCCCAAGCCCCAGCTCAGCGCGGACCTGCCCCGGATGGACGAGGCGCCCTTCGATTCTCTGCGCAAGATGATGTCCACCCTCCACAGGGCCAGGGCGGGGGAGGGCTTCATACAGTTCACCAAGGGCGCCCCGGACGAGGTGCTGCGCCGCTGCAGCCACATCTGGCAGGACGGCAGGGCGGTTCCGCTGACGGAGCTGCAAAGGGCCGAAATCCTCAAGGAGAACAAGGCCATGGCCGACCAGGCCCTCCGGGTGCTGGCCGCCGCGCAGCGCATCTATGACGCGCGGCCGGAAACCAACGCCCCGGAGGCCTGGGAGCAGGACATGACCTGGATCGGCATGTGCGGCATGATCGATCCCATTCGCCCCGAGGTCAAGGACGCCATCGAAAAGTGCCGCAGCGCCGGCATCCGCCCGATCATGATCACCGGGGACCACAAGGACACGGCCACCGCCATCGCCCGGGAGCTGGGGATCCTGGAGCCCGGCCAGATGGCCATCACGGGCGCCGAGCTGGACGCCATCCCGGACGACGTCTTCGCCCAGGACGTGCGGCGCTATTCCGTCTACGCCCGGGTCCAGCCGGAAAACAAGGTGCGCATCGTCAACGCCTGGAAGGCCCTCGGCATGGTCACCGCCATGACCGGCGACGGCGTCAACGACGCGCCCTCCATCAAGAGCGCGGACATCGGCGTGGGCATGGGCATCACGGGCACCGACGTGACCAAGTCCGTGGCCGACATGATCCTGACCGACGACAACTTTGCCACCATCGTTTCGGCGGTGGGCGAGGGCCGGCGCATCTACGACAACATTCGCAAGGCCATACAGTTCCTGCTGTCGGCGAACCTGGCCGAGGTGCTGGCGGTGTTCGCCGCCACGCTGATGGGCTTTTCCATCCTCAAGCCGGTGCACATCCTCTGGATCAACCTGATCACCGACACCTTCCCGGCCATCGCGCTGGGCATGGAGAACGCGGAGAAGGACGTCATGCAGCGCCCGCCCCGGGACAGGAAGGAGAGCATCTTCAGCGGCGGCCTGGCCTTTGACATCATCTTCCAGGGGTTCATCATCGCCGCCGTGACCGTTTTCAGCTTCTTTGTCGGCTGCAGGATGGAGCATGGCCGCTGGATGATCGCGGATTCCCGGGTGGGCATGACCATGGCGTTCCTGACGCTGAGCATGATCGAAATCTTCCACTCCTTCAACATGCGCTCCCGCGTCGCCTCCCTGTTCTCCATGGGAAAGCAGAACGGCACGCTGTGGCTCACGCTGGCGTTTTCCCTGCTGGTCACGGCGGCGGTCATATTCATTCCTGCGCTGAACCGGGCATTTTCCTTCCAGCTCATCACCTTCACCCAGTACCTGATCGCCATCGCCATGGCGTTGACGGTCATTCCCGTCGTCGAGATCGAAAAGGCGGTGCGCAGATGGACGATGCGGCGCCAGTGATTTGAGGAAACAATATGCAGATGATCAGTATGATTCTCTCCCTGCTGTGTGGCGTCGCGCTGTTCCTGTTCGGCATGTCGCTGATGGGAGACGGGCTTAAGAGCGTAGCGGGGAACAAACTGGAGATATTCCTGTACAGGATGACCAACACGCCCTTGAAGGGCATTCTCCTGGGCATGGGCGTCACGTCGGTGATCCAGTCCTCCTCCGCCACCACGGTCATGGTCATCGGCTTTGTCAATTCAGGATTGATGAAGCTCCACCAGGCCATCGCCATCACCCTTGGCGCCAACATCGGCACGAGCATCACGGGCTGGATCCTGTGCCTGTCCTATATCGAGGGCTCGGCCGGCATCGCGAAGCTGCTCTCGTCGGCGACCATCAGCGCCATAGCCGCCATCGCGGGCATACTGTTCAGGATGCTCTCCAAGAGGAGCGTACACAGGAGCCTCGGCAATATCCTGCTGGGCTTTGCCATCCTGATGGTGGGCATGCAGATGATGAGCGCGGCCGTCTCGCCGCTGAAGGACAGCGCCGTCTTCACCAGGACCATCACGATGTTCGCCAATCCCCTTCTGGGCATCCTGCTGGGCATCGTGATGACCGCCATTCTGCAAAGCGCGTCGGCGTCCATAGGTATCCTTCAGGCGCTGTCCGTGACCGGGGCCCTGACCTTCGCCACCGCGTTTCCGGTGATCCTGGGCATCGGCGTCGGCGCGTCCTGCCCGGTGATGCTCTCCGCCATCGGGGCCAACAAGAACGGCAAGCGCACGGCGCTCGCCTACCTGCTGGAGAATCTGTTCGGCATGGTGATCTGGCTGGTTGGGTTCTATGCCCTGAACGCGGCTTTCAGGTTTTCGTTTGTGGACATGACCGTCAATCCGGTGCTGATCGCGATGATCAACTCTGCCGTGCGCATCGTCACGGCCATATGCCTGTTCCCCTTTATAGGGGCGATGGAAAAGCTGCTGATGCTGCTGGTCAGGGATTCGGCGGAGGACCTGGAGGACATCGCCGACAGCGCGGACTTCGACCTGCTGGAGGAGCGCCTTTTGAACATGCCGGCGCTGGCCCTGGGCCAGGTGGAGCGGGTGGTCAACGGCATGTCCAGGAAGGTCCGCAAGAACGTCGGGCGGGCACTCAACCTGATCCAGACCTTTTCCCGGGAGAAGTTTGAAAAGGTGCAGCGCAAGGAGGACCTGATCGACAAATACGAATCCAAGACGGGCGAGTACCTGATCCAGCTTTCCAAACAGCGAATGGATTCAAAGCAGACCCGGAGGGTCACCATGCTGCTGCGCGCGGTGGGCGACCTGGAGCGGATCGGCGACTACGCCTCCAATATCGCCCGGGTGACCAACCAGATCAACGATGAGAATATCACCTTCTCCGAGAACGCCCAGAGGGACCTGAACGTCGCCATACAGGCCGAGCGGGACCTGGTCAACGACACCATGAGGTCGTTCCAGGAGAATGAACTGCGGACCGCCATGTGCATCAAGCCCCGTTCCGCCGGCCTGTCCTATCTCTGTGAGATACTGAAGGCCCGGCATATCGGCAGGCTTTCCCGGGGGGAGTGCAATCTCACCCAGGGCACCGCTTATACGGAGCTCTTGAACAGCTTTGAGCGGATCGCCTCCCACTGCGTGGCCGTTTCGGGCGTGGTGCGCAGGGAACACCAGGCCCACCCGGACTATCACGTGCATTCGGCAAAGGCCTTCGAGCTGAGCGAAGCGCAGTATCAGCAGATCTATGAGGATTTTCTGGCCAAATACGACGTGCTGAGCAACGAAGAGCGCCCCCTCAGCGTGGAAGACGAAGCGGTGCAATGAGAATTCATTTTTCATGTCACGCATCTTGAAAACAGGAGCCCGACGATGTATAATAGTAAATGCTAACTAACAAAACCTCTTCGCCCATCGTGCAGTGCGCCGGAGATGGACGGCTGTGCGGTGGGCTTTTGCTTTGGTCAATGGTTAGAACTAACTAATATATTCAGCCGATCGGCAAACCCAACCGGCGGTTCGGAGGGAAGCATGTACATCGAGATTCGGGATTTGAAGAAGAACTATGGCGAGGGCTCCGGCTTTTCGCAGGTGCTTCGGGGGATCAACTGCGACGTGGAGAAGGGGCGGATATGCGCCATACTCGGCCCCAGCGGCTCCGGCAAGTCCACGCTGCTCAACTGCATCGGCGGGCTGGAGACGGCCAGCGGCGGTTCGATCCGCGTGGACGGCACGGAGCTGGTGGGCATGAAGCCGGAAGCGCTTTCGGAATACCGGCGGGAGAAGCTGGGCTTCATCTTTCAGTTCTACAACCTGGTGCCCAACCTCACGGTGCGGGAGAACATCCAGGTCTGCGAATACCTGTCCAGGAATCCGCTGTCGGTGGACGGCCTGCTGGATGCGCTGGGGATCAGGGCGCACCAGAACAAATTCCCCTCTCAGATCTCCGGCGGTCAGCAGCAGCGCTGCGCCATCGCCCGGGCCATCGTCAAGAACCCGAGCCTGCTGCTGTGCGACGAGCCGACCGGCGCGCTGGACTCGGCCTCCAGCCGGGATATACTGGTGCTGCTGGAGCAGATCAACCGGGAGTACGGCACGACGATACTGCTCGTGACCCACAACACCGCCATTCGGAGGATGGCTCACCAGGTGCTCACCATACGGGACGGCCGCGTGACCGAGGAAACCCACAACGACGCGCCGGTTCCCGCCGCCGAGCTGGAGGACCTCTGATATGCAGCGCCTGTTGTACAGAAAGATGTGGCGCGAGCTTCGCGCCGCCTGGCCGAGGTACCTGGCCCTCGGCCTGGCCATCGCCCTGGCCATGTACCTGATCGTCAGCCTGATCGGCGCGGCGGACACGGTGATACTGGGAACGGAGCGCCACGCGGTGGCCAACGGGATCGAGGACGGCCAGTTCACGACCTTCGTTCCCCTGACGGACGCTCAGGTGAAGGCGCTGACCGATTCGGGCATCGCGCTGGAGAAGGCGTTCTTCCTGGATTATGAGCTGGAGGGCGGGCGCGTCCTGCGGGTGTTCCGCCTCCGGGAGGCCATCGACCGGGCAGAGCTTGAATCGGGAGATTTTCCCGGGGACGACGGCGTCGCCCTGGAAAAGCGGTACTGCGAGGAAAACGGCCTGGCTCCCGGCAGCGCGATCCAAATCGGAGGCCTCGCGCTGACGGTCAGCGGGGTCTGCACCTCGCCGGACTACGACACGCCCTTCCGGGAGCTGGGCGACAGCACCGTGGACAGCGCAAACTTCGGCACGGCCTTCGTCACCCAAGCGCTGTATGAAAGGCTGCGGCAGACCGGCGAGGCCCTTCGGTCGGAGGAATACCTGTACGCCTACCGGCTGAACGGCGCGCTCACCGACGAAGGACTGCGGGAAAGACTGAAGGCGCTGACCTTCGACCCGGACAGCGTGGCGGACCCGTGGTTCCGGGAATACTGGGAGCGGGTTTACGGCAAGCGCGACGAGCTGCTGGACGCGGCCTCTGAGATGGCCGATGGCACGCAGAAGCTCAGCGACGCGCTGGATGAGCTGGGGGAGAAGGCCTTCGGGAAGCCGGGGACCGTCGCATGGGAGCTGCTGCCCAAGGACGTGACCGAGGCCTATGACGCGGTTCACGAGGCCGAGGAGGGCGCTTCCGAGCTTCGAGACGCGGTGGACGAGCTGGCGGACCAGTACATGCGCCCGGAGACCGGCAACCTGCGTTCTTTCATCACGGCGCAGGACAATCCCCGCATCGGCGGCGCCGCTGACGACGTGGTCATCAACAAATACGCCAGCATACTTGCCGGCGTGATCGTCATGGCGCTTTTGACCTACGTGATCAGCGTGTTTGTCGTTCACAACATCGACCGCGAACAGAGCGTCATCGGCACGCTGTACGCCCTCGGCATCCGGCGAAGCGAGCTGACGCGGCACTACCTGCTGCTGCCGGTGATGGTCGCGCTGCTGGCCGGGATCACGGGGACCGCGCTGGGCTACAGCGCCCTCGGCGTGCCGACGCAAACCGCGGACACCTACGCCTACTTCTCCGTTCCGTCCCTGTCGACGGTCGTCGAGCTGCCCGTGATACTTTACGGCGCGGTGATGCCGCCGCTGGTTGCCGCGCTGGTCAACCTCCTGTTCATCCGTCGCAGGCTCTCCGCCCCGGCGCTCAGGCTGATCCGGAAGGAGACGAAGTACGCCCAGGTGCGGAAGCTGGACCTCGGGCGCATGGGATACGTTCGCCGCTTCCAGATCCGCCAGCTCGTCCGGGAGAGCCGAAGCGCCGTGGGCGTCGTGCTGGCCATATTCATCTGCCTTTTGCTGATGATGATCGGTATCAACGCCTGGGTGATGTGCGACCACGTCGGCAAGGACAATGTGACGGACACGCGGTATTCGCACATGTATCTCTACAAGTACCCCGAGGCCCAGGCGCCGGCGGGCGGCTATGAGGCGATCGCCCTTTCCATGAAGAAGGAAGTCCTCGGCTACAATATGGACGTGACGCTGCTGGGCCTCACGGCGGACAATCCCTTCTTCGACGCCGCCCCGCCGGAGGGCATGACCCGCGCGCAGATCAGCTCCGCCATGGCCCAGAAGTACGCCCTGAAGGCCGGGGACGTCTTTACCGTGAAGGACCCGGAGAGCGACCGCCTCTACGCCTTCACTGTGGACGGGGTGGTGCGCTACAGCCCCGCGTTCTACGTCTTCATGGATATCGACAGCCTGCGGGAGCTGTTCGACCTGCCGGAGGACTACTACAACGCGGTCTTTGCGGACCGGGACCTTGGCGTCGACCCCGGGCGGCTCTACAGCGTGGGCACCCGGGCGGACGTGGAAAAGGCGGCCGACATCTTCGTGGAGCTCATGCGGTCCATGGTGATCACCATGATCGTCGCCTCCGCAGCCATCATGGCGCTGGTGATGGTCCTGATGATGAAGGTCATGGTCGACCACGCCGCCGGCAGCATCGCCCTGTTCAGGCTGTTCGGCTATCGCAAGCGCGAGTTGAGCACCCTGTTCCTGAACGGAAACACGCTGCTGATCGCGCTGGGCGTGCTCGTATCGATCCCGCTGTCCAAGGGCATTATGGACGCCTTGTACCCGTATCTGGTCTCAAACGTGGCCTGCGCCATGGACCTGCGCTTCGAGCCCTGGATCTACGCGGCGCTGTTTGCTGGCTGCATGCTGATCTACGCCCTGATCCACGCCCTGCTGGCCCGCAGGGTCCGCCGCATCGCCCCGAACGAGGTCCTGAAGGACAGGGAGTGACGCCAGTGGGACAAGGGGACGGTTCTCTTGTCCCACGATCGCGTGGCATTTTTGTTATCATTGCAATCCGGATGCAGGAAACGGGCAGTTGATATCGAAAATAGTAGTGTTGTAGCCGGCGGACGGCGGGATGCGTGCGGCCCTGTATTCCTAAAGGATTAGCTTCGCGTCGCGGCGGATCAGGACCTTGGAGCTGCAGCCCGCAGGAACGGACGTACATTCGGCTTTGCGCAAGACACAGCGAACAAGGGAGAATATCAACATGAACAAGACCATGGACAAGCTCCTGGCGGTATTGCTGGCACTGGCGATGCTGCTGGGCTGCGTGGCCGGCCTTGCCGAGACGGCAGGGGCGACTGCGACGGAGGGGGCGGCGCTCAAGGGCCAGCTGACCCTTGCCGACATCGAGGCGAAGGGCGCGAAGGCTTACGCCCCCGACGGGCGCGTGACCTTCGTGGACGGCGACTGCGCCGGAGAACCCGTGCGCAGCATGGAGGACGCGGCGGCGGTCGTAAACGCCATGATCGCCCTGCTGGGCGGCGACGCGAAGCTAGTCCTTAAGGGCGACGCGAAGCTAGTCCTTCAGGGCGATGAAGGGACGCGGTTCGAGCCCTGGCGCTCCTTCGAGGACACGGCGGGGAACGTCTACTACGTGTTCCAGCAGATGCACGCCGGAATCACGGTGCCCGGCGGCGCGGTCAAGGTCGTCACCGACGCCGAGGGCAGCATGCTGGGCCTCGTCGGCAGCCTGGAGGACAACCTGCCCGACGCCCAGGAGGCCGAGGGTATCACCGCCCGGCAGGCCGAGGCGCTGGCGCTTAAATACGTGAAGGACAACTACCAGGCCGAGGCGGAGCTGATCGAGGGACGCACCGGGAAGGTCGTGCTGCCGGTCAAGCCGGAAATTGACCCGAACGGCGAGGGCGTCGAAGAGGCACAGAGACGCTTTGCCTGGGTGGTCTATACCAACAATCCCGGCAGCAGCGTGGAGTCGGCCTCCGACCTGCCTTACCTGGCCCACTATGTGACCCTGTCGGGCGAATACCTGTACAGCCTGCCCGCCGTCATGCCCGGCGACGCGGCGGCCACCAGCGGCTTTAGCGCGGCCTACGTATTTGAGTTCATGGAGTCGGTGCCGTATACCGGCACGGTGCTGCTCTCCGACGGCACCGAGAAGGAGATCACCGTCGACCTGATGCGGGACACCCGCACGGGCATGTACTACCTGGGCAACCTGCAGCGGCGGATCGCCGTGGCGGACTGCTATGAGTTCGTGTACAACAAGGGTCATGTGGTGCTGGAGGCGTCCCCGGACAACACCGGCTGGGACAACACCTGCCTGCTTTCGCTGTACAACTACTGCAGGGCCTGGGATTACTACAAGGCCATCGGCTGGAACGGCGGCGACGGCGACGGGACGCCCATATTGGTGCTGAAGGACTACTGCAACAGCTACCACGAGCCCATCGACAACGCCGCCTATGCCGGACAGTTCTACGGCTGGCAGCTGTTCCTGTCCAGCGACATCAACGACCTGTCCCAGTGCCTGGACGTGCTGGCCCACGAGTTCACCCACTGCGTGACGGGCAGCATCATGACCTACAATGCCTACCTGAACGACTACGGCGCGATCAACGAGGCCATGAGCGACATCCAGGGCAACATCTGCGAGATGCTGAACGGCGCGACGGAGGACACCACCTGGCTGTTGGGCGAGATGGGCACGATCCCGGTGCGCTGCATGAGCGACCCCCATATGTTCCAGCAGCCGGAATACACCTGGGATTACTATTACAAGGCGAACGTCAACAAGCCCACGGTGCTCAACGATCAGGGCGGCGTGCATACTAATTCCTCGCTTTTGAACAACGTGGCCTGGCGGCTGTGCGAGAAGGGCGGCATGGCGCTGGAGGAGGCGCGGGCCTTCTGGTTCGCGGTGGACGGCTCGATGGTGCCCCATACCGATTACGCCCAGCTGAGCGTGCTGATGCCGTGGGTGCTCAGGAATCAGGGCCTGGAAAAATACCAGGACGCCCTCGAGGCGGCGATCGACGCCACGCGCCTGCGCTCCAACGACGTGCCCGACAGCTTTGACGACGATCGGGCGCTGGTGACGCTGACGCTGCCCGACGAGGAACGCTTCGAGGACGGCCATTGGGGCCTGATGATCCTCAGCGTCGACGCCGAGGGCCTTGGTCAGCGCTTCAACGGCCTCATCGAGGGCAAGGGCGAATACGAAGGCCAGCTCGACGCCTTCTTTGAGACCCTGTTTTCCGTCGACGGGGAACAGGAGGGCTCGGTCTTCGACAAAAAGGTCCTGGTGCCGCGGCTGGTCATGCTGCTGCGGGATTACTTCGGGGACCTGGCCCGCTCCGATACCGGCGTCGCGGGCCAGGATGGCCGTACAGTCCGGCTGGTTACCGGCCCGGGCCTGACCATACCCGTGCTGTTCCGCCTGGAGCTCGACGACGACCAGCACCTCCAGAGCACCGCCCTGGCGGTGTACGCCTTCGGCCAGTGGATCGACCTGGCATCCCTCGTCGCGCCGTTGGTGCAGAACATCGACCTCGCCAAGCTGGCCGAAGGCGATTTGACGTCCGTGCTGACCGACGTCTTCAAGTCCTTCGACATCAGCGACGCCTCCATGGATAACTCTCCCCTGCTGCAGGCCGTCATCGGCAGCCTCTTCGCCCCGAAGCAGTTCATCAGCCAGCTGCTGTTCACGATCCAGCGCGGCGCGGTTAACGAGATTCCCGCCACGGGCCTTGAGAACGTGGGCACGCTGGACAAGGAGAGCTTCCCCCTGCTCGAGCTGCTTAACGACCAGGAGAAGCTGAGGCAGCTCACGGGCCAGGCCGCGGCCTCCTGGGAGGACTACGGCAATTCCGACCTCTATGCGCAGGCGGAGCTGGAAGCCGCCGCCGCGCTGATCAGGGAACAGTTCGAGTCCTTCGAGGGCTGCGAGCTCCATGCCCTGCGCTACGCCGGCGACGTGTGCAACAGCACGGGCAACCTTCAGTGGATGAACAGCCTGGAGGAGGGCAAAAACTATACCCAGGTCATCGAATTCCTCAGCGATTTCCATTCGCCCGTGGAAGGCGGCGGCGACGCGAAGCTAGTCCCTTTGGGGGGCGCATGGGAGGCGGACAAGGAATATACCGACTGGCAGTGGTGGCTGGCCCGCGAGGAAGGCGGCGACTGGGAGCTGCTGACCTGGGGATACTGATTTGTCGCGCAGCGACAAATCAGTATTTGACGGAGGTGCTTGATCGTGAAGAGATTACTGTGTGCGGTGCTCGCCTGCCTGTTGGTCCTTTGCACTTATCCGGCGATGGCGGAGGCCGTCACCATCCGCTGCAAGGTCGATCGAATCAATGAATACGGCGACGCGAAGCTGGACATCACCGAGGCGGATTTCACAGGGGCCGGGTTTGCGCTGGGGGATGTCGTCACCGTGACCGGCGGCAGCTATACCGGCGACATGCCCGTGTTCAACGGCTACTACACGGATCGCGGCGGCTTCCTTGTGCGCATCAACCCCAACGACGGCGACATCAGCCTGTGCATTAACTACGGCAATTTTTCGGAGGCTTCAGGAATCGTCGCGGGCGATGCCGTGACCATCACGCTGAAGGAGAAGGGCGGCGCCCTGGAGACCCAGGCGCTCAACGAACTGGTTTACAGCGATGAACGGGCCGACTTTGCGTCTGACGTGGTCTTCGCCAATTTCCGGCCTGTGGTGGAGGGAAAGCTGTACCGCTCCGCCTCTCCCATCGACAACAAGGCCAATCGCGCCCACTATGCCGACAGCCTGATCCGGCAGGCAGGGGTACAGGCGGTTATGAACATGGCAGATACGCCCGAGGATATCGCCGCGTATATCGCCGCAGAGGACTTTGCCTCCCCCTATTACAGGGATTTGGTTGAAGCCGGGAAGGTCTGCGCCCAGAAGATGCCCACGGATTTCGCCGCCGGGAGTTTTGCACCGGGTATCGTGGCGGGCTTTTCCTTCCTGGCCGAACAGGAGCCGCCCTATCTGGTGCATTGCCTGGAGGGCAAGGATCGCACCGGGTTCGCGATCATGATGCTTGAGGCGCTGATGGGTTGGAGCCAGGCGCAGATCGTGGACGACTATATGAAGACCTACGACAACTACTACGGCATCCTTCCCGGCACCGCCAAGTACGACCTGATCGTGGAAAAGAACATCCGGGAGATGCTGGACTATGTGGCGGGACCGGCGGAAACCGACCTGAAGGCTGCGGCCCAGGCCTATCTGGTCGATAACGGCATGAGCGGGGAAGCCCTGAAGCAGCTCGAGGCGAAGCTGGAATAGGGGTATCTATTCAGTTCGGTAAATACTGATTTGTCGAGCTTTGCCCGATGAATCAGTATTTGCTATATGTGATATCCGGTCCGAGGGGGGATCCCATGAAGACGATCACGAGAACCTGCCGGATATGCGGCAGGACGTTCACCCTCCCGGAGGCGGTGCAGCATTGGCCGGATTGCTGCCAGGAATGCCGGGCGAAGTATCGGCCGGTGGAGACGATTACGCGAACCTGCCGGGGATGCGGGCAGCGCTTCACATTTGAAGCCTCCGCCGGGAAATGGCCGAAATATTGCGGGCGCTGTCAGGCGAAACGGAAGGGGTAACCGGGGACATACACATCGATTGGAGGGGTACCGATGAACAAGCCGATGCTGATCGCCTTTGCGGACGAGGCTGGAGCGAGGCTGGATGAACAGATCGCCGCCCTGCTGCGCAACGGCATGGACGGGATCGAGCTTCGCAACGTGGATGGGGAGAACGTGTCGGATATCGGGATGGACAAGGCGAGGGAGATTCGCCGCAGGCTGGACGACGCCGGGCTGATCACCTGGTCCATCGGCTCGCCCATCGGCAAGATCGACCTCGTCGGGGGCGACTTCACGGCGCATCTGGACAAGCTGCGCCATACGGTGGATATCGCCCGCGCCCTCGGCGCCGGGAACATCCGCATGTTCTCCTTTTACCTGCCCGCCGGGGAGGACCCCGCCAAATACCGGGACGCGGTCATGGAGCGCCTGCGCCGCATGGTTCAGGCCTGCGAGGGCTCCGGCGTGACGCTGTGCCACGAAAATGAGAAGGGCATCTACGGCGACGTCGCTTCGCGCTGCCTGGACATCCACCAAAGCGTGCCGGCGCTGGCGGGCATATTCGATCCTGCCAACTTTATACAGTGCGGGCAGGATACCGCCGAGGCCTGGGGTATGCTGAAGCCCCACATCAAATACATGCACATCAAGGACGCGCTGGCGGACGGCACGGTGGTGCCTGCCGGGCGGGGAATCGGAAACGTGAAGGCGATCGTGAAGGACTATACGGAAAACGGCGGCGTGGCGCTGACGCTGGAGCCCCACCTGAGGGTGTTCAGCGGCATGGAAGCGCTGGAGCGCCGGGGCCAGTCGCGTCCGATGGAGCCATATGCCTATGAAAGCGGCGACGCCGCCTTTGACGCGGCGGCAGCGGCGCTGCGGGAATTGCTGGTTTGACGAACCGTCGGGAGGATTTGATATGGACAGGAAGCTGAGCGTGGGCATCATCGGCATGGGCAACATGGGCGTCGGCCATGCCAGGGGCATCGTTGAGGGCAAGTGCCCCGAATTGAAGCTGGTGGCGGTGGCGGATGCGGACCCCGGTCGCCTGGCGTGGGCGAGGGAGAACCTCTGCCCGGACGCGAAGGGCTTTTCCGATGCGCTGGAGATGCTGGACAGCGGCCTGATCGAGGCCTGCATCGTCTGCACGCCCCACTATGACCACCCCAGGTATGCCATCGCCTGCATCCAGCGCGGCATTCACGTGATGGTGGAAAAGCCCGCGGGGGTGTACACAAAGCAGGTGCGTCAAATGAACGCGGTCGCCGAAGCCCATCCCGACGTGGTGTTCGGCATGATGTTCAACCAGCGAACGAACGGCGTTTATCGCGCGTTGCGCCGGCTGGTGCGCTCCGGTGAATACGGGCAGCTGCGGCGGGCCAATTGGATCATCACCAGCTGGTACCGGCCCCAGTGCTACTACGATTCCGGCAGCTGGCGGGCCACCTGGGCGGGGGAGGGCGGCGGCGTGCTGCTGAACCAATGCCCCCACCAGCTGGACCTGTGGCAGTGGATACTGGGCCTGCCCGTCCGGCTTCAAAGCCATATGCGCTTTGGACAGTGGCACGACATCGAGGTGGAGGACGACGTGACCACATACATGGAATATGAGAACGGCGCTACGGGCGTTTTCATCACCTCCACCGGCGACGCCCACGGCACGAACCGCCTCGAGGTGCAGCTGGAGCGGGCAAAGCTGGTGGTGGAGGACGACCGGCTGACCCTCCTGGAGTACGCGGTGAGCGAGCCGGAGTGGAGCCGGACGAATAAACAACCCTTTGCCGCCATGCCAGCCTGGGAGATCGAGGTGGAAACCGACGGGCAAAATCCCCAGCACGTCGGCGTGCTGAAGGCCTGGGCGGGGGCGATTTTGCGGGGCGAGCCGCTGGTGGCGGACGGCCGGGAAGGCCTCAACGGGCTGATGCTCTCCAACGCCATGCACCTGTCCGCCTTCCTGGGCCGGCCCGTGGATCTGCCCATCGACGAGGACCTGTACTATGACGAGTTGATGAAGCGCGTCAGCACTTCCCGCTGTAAGGCCGGGGTGCAATCCGCTCCTGCGGATACCCGGGGTTCCTATTGAAGGTCACCTTTTGCCGGGCAGACGGTGTGTCATGGGGACGGTTCTCCTGACAACCTAAATCGTTGGAGGCGAGGCGCGTGAAGGCATCACTGGCGGGCATCTGGCGGGCAACTGTTGACGGGTTCGCAGGGGACATCCCCATCCCCGGAACGCTGGATGAGGCCGGCATTGGCCACAGGGATGCCGGCGGAAAGGAAACCGGGGAGGCCATCGTCACCCGGCTGACCCGGCGGTTCACCTTTGAGGGCGAGGCTCGATTGAGCCGAACCCTGGATTTTGAGCTTCCCGGGAACGTGAGGGCCTTTGTCGACGTGGAACGGGCCCGCTGCCTGAGGCTGTTCATCGACGGGAGGGAGGTTGCCCCCTTCGAGCCGCCCACGTTGAGCACGACCCAGGTCTTCGAGGTGACGGGGCGCGT
The DNA here is from genome assembly GCA_017432405.1 of Clostridia bacterium. Next base: position 14,037 of record JAFRJF010000015.1, read on the forward strand.
CCACAGGGGGGCCGAACTGGTCCTGCTCTCGGATAACAGCTATCCCGGCCTGCCCAGGGCGGACATCCTCAACGCCTCCGCTGCAACCGACGAGACCCAGACCAACTGGAACGGCCTGCTGGGCGAGGTCGCGCTGCGCACCGAGGGGCCGGTGTTCATCCGTGCCCTGCGGGTCTATCCCCGGGACGAGGTGCTGGACGTGCGGGTGGACCTGAGCGCGGCGAGGGCGTATCGGGGAAGCCTTCATATCACCTCCGATGCCCTTGCGCGGGAGGCAGCGGTTCCGGTGGACGTCCCCCCGGGGGAGCATGAGATCAAAGCGAGGCTGCCCATTGCCGGGGACGTCCCCCGCTGGGACATCGGCGACGGACAGCTCTGCGAGATGGCCGCTGTACTGCGACGCGAAGCTAGTCCTTTAGGGCGACGCGAAGCTAGTCCTTTAGGGCGACGCGAAGCTAGTCCTTTAGGGCGACGCGAAGCTAGTCCTTTAGGGGAGGGCGCAGAGCCCAAAAAAGTTCGTTTCGGCGTGCGCCGCTTCGGCGATGACGGCACGGGCAGGCTGGCGCTGAATGGGCGCAGGGTGTTCCTGCGGGGCGAGACCAACTGCGCGGTTTTTCCGGAGACCGGCCACCCGCCGATGACCGTCGGGGCTTGGCTGGAGATGCTGGAGACCTACAGGGCCTATGGCGTCAACCTGGTGCGCTTTCACTCCTGGTGCCCGCCGGAGGCCGCCTTTGAGGCCGCGGACCGGCTGGGCATGCTGATGCAGCCGGAGCTCTCCCACTGGAACCCCAGGGACGCGCTGGAATCCGAGGCCGCGTGGGCCTACTACCGCCGGGAGCTTCTGCAGATCCTGCGGGAATACGCGAACCACCCGTCCTTTGTGATGCTGACGCTGGGCAACGAGCTGGCGGCGGGCGACCTGGGACACCGGCGCATGGACGAACTGCTGGCGCTGGCGCGGGAGGCGGATGACACAAGGCTCTATGCCAACGGCTCCAACGTCCACTACGGCGAGCGGGGCTGCGACGCGAAGCTAGTCCTTCAGGGCGACCCCCGCAGCGACTTCTACACCGCCTCCACTTATTTCGGCGCGCCGCTGCGGGGAACCATGTCGGGCACGGAGGCAAGCGGAGGCGGGCTCGGAGGGCACATCAACGGGCAGTATCCATCTGCCCGGATAAACTATGATGACGTGATGGGCCGGCTCCGTCAGGCGTATGCCGGGCCGGTGTTCGGCTTCGAGGTCGGCCAGTACGAGGTGCTGCCGGACTTTGACGAGCTGGAGGACTTTCGCGGCGTGACCGACCCTGCCAACCTGCGCCGGGCACAGGCGCGGGTGGACGAATGCGGGCTGACGCCAATATGGAAGGATTGCGTGGAAGCGACGGGGGAGCTGGCGCTGCTGTGCTACCGGGCGGAGGTGGAGGCGGTGCTGCGCACCCCGGGGATGTCGGGGCTGGTCCTGCTGGGCCTGCAGGATTTTCCAGGCCAGGGTACCGCGCTGGTGGGCATGCTGAACAGCCACTTGCGCCCCAAGCCCTACGGCTTCGCCCGCCCGGAGCGCTTTGCGGCCTTCTTCCGGGACGAGCTGCCCCTGGCGCTGCTGGAGCGCTACACCTGGCTGAACCGCGAGACGCTGCATGCGGAGGTTGCGGTGGCCAACTATGGCGTCGGCGACCTGCGCGGGCCGGTGCGCTGGCGTTTGCACGGGGAGGGCTTTGACCGGGTAGGGGTCCTGGCAACGGCGGTGTTTCCCAGGGGCGAGCTGACGCCGGCGGGGACGCTGGAGGTGCCGCTGGCGTCCATCCGGCAGCCGACCCGGCTGGACCTGACCCTGGAGGTGGGGGACACGGCAAACCGCTATCCGGTCTGGGTCTACGACGCGAAGCTAGTCCTTCAGGGTCCTGACGAGCGGGTGCCCTGTCCCGAAGGCGTGGTCGTCGCGCGCTCCCTCGACCAGGCCCTTCCGGCGCTGGCCGCGGGAGCGCGGGTGTTTCTCGACCCACCTGCGGACGCGCCCCTTCGGGCCGTGCCCTGCCATTTCTCCACGGACTTCTGGTCGGTGGGCACGTTTCCCTGCCAGAGCGGCACGATGGGCCAGTACATCGACGCGGCGCACCCCGTTTTCCGACGCGAAGCATGTAGCGGCGCCTATCAGGCGCCACATGGCGGCAGATTGCCGCCGCTACGAGGGCGGGGCTTTCCCACCGAAAAGCATACAAACTGGCAGTGGTGGCCCATGGCGAACCGCCCCGCGGTGCCGGTTCCCCGGGGACTGCGCCCCATCGTCGCCCAGCTGGACAGCTTCACGACGCTGCGCCCGCTGGCCCAGCTGTTTGAGTGCCGGGTAGGCCCGGGGCGGCTGCTGTTTTCCAGCATGGCCCTGCGGGAGCTGACAGAGTATCCCGAGGCACAGGCGCTGCTGAACGCGATCTACCGCTATATGGAATCGGATCTATTTCAACCGGAACAATTTCTCGAACCGACGGATTTGGAGCGGCTGTTTGATGGTTGACAGGGATTATGGGGGTTGTTTACAATCGAAGTAATTGCTCGGGCGCGTACAAATACTGATTCATCGAGCACAGCTCGATAAATCAGTATTTACCTGCCTGAACAGACAAAAAAACACCGACGCGACAGGAGGCATCACATATGGATTACAAGCAAATTGCGGACAGCGTGCTGGGCATGCTGAAGCGGGCGGACGGCCCTGAAGGACTAGCTTCGCGTCGCAATGACCCTTCCCGCGGGCACCTGACCATGGACAACTGGGAATGGCCCACCGGCGTGGCGCTGTACGGCATCTACAAGACCTACCAGCAGAGCGGCGACCAGAGCATACTGGACTACCTGAAGGGCTGGTACGACGACATGCTCGGCCGTCCCACCCAGCCCCATCGCAACGTCAACACGGTGGCTCCGGCGCTGACGCTCACCTGCCTGTACGACGAGACCCGCAACCCGGCGTACCTCACCGCCATCGAGGGCTGGATCGACTGGGTCATGAGGGAAATGCCCCGCACGGAATACGGCGGCATGCAGCACTGCACGGTGTGGAACAAGCATTACCAGCAGCTCTGGTGCGACACGCTGTTCATGGTCTGCCTGTTCCTGGCCAAGGCCGGCGTGGTGCTGGAGCGCCCAGCGCTGGTGGACGAGGCGGAATACCAGTTCCTGATGCACATCCGCTACCTGCAAAACAAGGTAAACGGCCTGTTCTACCACGGCTGGAGCTTCGACCGCCGCCACAACTTCGCAAACGCTTTCTGGGCCAGGGGCAACGCCTGGTTCACCGCTGCCGCCGTGGAGCTCTACGACATCACCGGGCGGGAAAACGCCGCGATGCGCATGATCCATTCCGCCTGGCTGGACCAGGTGCTGGCGCTGTGGAAATACCAGCGGGTGAACGGCCTGTATACCACGCTCATCGACGTGGAGGAGAGCTACTGCGAGACCAGCGCCACCGCGGCCATCGCCTATGGCGAGCTGAAGGGCCTGCGGCTGGGCTGGCTGCCCCAGGAGCCTTACCAGCAGATGGCCATGCTGTCCGCCAGGGCCGTGCTGGAGCAGATCGACGAGACCGGCGCGGTGCAGGGTGTCTCCGGCGGCACCGGCATGGGCCACGATTTGCAGCACTACAAGGACATCATCGTCACGCCTACCGCCTACGGCCAGGGCCTGACCTTCCTTATGCTCACGGAGCTGATGATACGAGAATTCTGAATACTAACCACTAAATACTAAATACTCAACCCCTGATTTATCGAGCACAGCTCGATAAATCAGGGGTTCTCCGCCTTCGTCCAGCCGGAGAACTCCAGCAGGGAGGGGCGGCCGGTCCTGCCGGAGCTCCTGCGCCATTCGGAGGGCGTCAGGCCCATGATCTGGTGGAAATGGCGGTTGAAGCTGCTCAGGGATTCGTAGCCCACCGCCGAGGACACCTCGGAGATCAGCCGCTCCGAGGCCCGCAGCAGGGTGCAGCTGTTCAATATACGGGTCTGGTGCAAGAAGGTGAGGGGAGAGGTGCCCATCTGCTCCCGGAACAGGCGGCGGAAGTGGGAGACACTCAGATGGCACAGGTCGGCCAGGTGCTTCTGGTCGAAGCCCTGGTTGTACTGGTTTCGGATATAGTCCAGCGCCGGGGATAGGACATGGGTATTCTCCAGCTGTTCGTTTTCCGCAAATCCTGAAGGACTGGCTTCACGTTGCCCTGAAGGACTGGCTTCGCGTCGTCCTGAAGGACTGGCTTCTCGTCGCTGCCCGCTGTAGTAGGCCCGCAGCAGGTGGATCAGCAGAGCCATGCAGTAGCCCCTCATGCTGAACTGATACCCGGCCTCCTGGCGGGTCTGTTCGCCGATGATACCCCGGGTCAGACTCTCGCCCCAGGGCGCCTCATTCGCGGACAGCACGATGTGGCAGTTGTTCAGAAAGCTCTGCCCCTGGGCGGGCAGCGCCAGCTGCCGGAACACATCCGGTCCCAGCAGCAGCTCCGGGTCGAGAAAGAGATAGCTCCAAAGGCTGGGGTCGTCCGGCTTTGACCAGGTGGTGTGGGGAATGTTCCTGCCCACGCATGTGATGGAGCCTGGTCCGAATTCCACGGGCAGGTGGTTAAACAGCATGGTTCCCGAGCCGGAATGGCAGATGCCGATTTCCAGGCAATTGTGAAAGTGGAGGCGGCTGCTGGGCGTGGCGCTGATGATCCACTCGTTGCCCGTCAGCACGATCAACGGGAATCCCGCCGGAAGCTCGTAGCTTCGGTATTCCAGTACGGTGCGCTTTGGCCGCGGCATGGATATTACCCCCCTGTCCTGTACAATCCTGCTCCATTATATATCAACGTGGCGCGTTCTTCAAGCCTTTTCCGCGTTCGGAAGGGGATATTTATAATCATATTTGCACAGTTTCTGACTGTTTTTTTATAGCCATACAATGTTAATAATGTTATAATCGGATTACCAGTTGAAGATAAGATGAGCGAAGCGAGGGACGGATGATGACACAGACTTATCCTAAAGGACTAGCTTCGCGTCGCGATGCGGGCGGCTTCACGCTGCCGGGTGAGGCGGGGTATGAGGCGCTGACGCTGGAGCTGGCGGAAAAGTGGGGCGCGGACGTGATACGCGACAGCGACGGCACGAAGCTGTCGCCGGGGATCGTGGCGGCGGGGTATCGCATCTATTCCACGATCTGCATCATCCGGGAGCACAACGCCTTTGCCGAGGCCCATCCGGACGCCCAGCAGCAGACCTTCCTGATCTCCGATGCCGTCCTGACGGAGGGGGAACGGGTGACCATCGAACCGCTGGCGGGCTACTTTGACCAGCAGTTCCAGCTGAACGACAGCCCCGAGGCCCTGGAATACTGGCAGGTCTGGGACCGCACCGCCGGCGAGCCGGTTCCCCGGGACCGCTGGCGCTATGCCGACGGCAAAATCACCGTCGACGGCTGCACGCCGTGGCACCGCTACACGGCCTCCTTCCTTTGCTGGCGCATCTGGGAGGAGATCAACATGTACAACCACACCACCAACCACTGGACCAGCGCGCACCTGCGGCAGCTGGACCCGCGCCACCCGCTGGCCTGGGCGTATTTGCAGAAGTGGCTGGAGGACTGGTGCGCGGCCAATCCCCAGACCGACGTGGTGCGGCTGACCTCGCTGTTCTACAACTTCGTATGGATCTTCGGCGCGGATCTGCGCCGGCGAAGCCGCTTCGTGGACTGGGCCAGCTATGACTTCACCGTCAGTCCCGCGGCGCTGAAGGCCTTCGAGGCGGAATACGGCTACGCGCTGACTGCCGAGGACTTCATCAACGGGGGCAGGCTCCAGGCCACCCATCGCCCGCCGACGGACCACAAGCGGGACTACATGGATTTCATACAGCGTTTCGTGGCAGAGAAGGCCAGGGCGCTGGTGGACATCATCCACCGCCACGGCAAGCAGGCCTATGTCTTCTACGACGACAGCTGGGTGGGCATGGAGCCCTATGGAAAGTATTTCAGCTCCATAGGCTTCGACGGCCTGATCAAGTGCGTCTTTTCCGGGTTCGAATGCCGGTTGTGCGCCGGGGCAGAGGTGCCGGTGCACGAGCTGCGGTTTCACCCCTACCTGTTCCCGGTGGGGCTGGGCGGGCTGCCCACCTTCTCGGAGGGCGGACATCCGGAGCGGGATGCCATGGCCTATTGGCTGCACGTGCGCAGGGCGCTGGCGCGCCAGCCGGTGGAGCGGATCGGCCTGGGCGGCTATCTGCACCTGACCGAGGGCTATCCCGAATTCGTGGAGGCCATCGGCTTGATGGCCAGGCAGTTTCGTCGGCTGAAGGCGCTGCACGCCGAAGGCGCGCCTGCGGTGCTGCCCATACGGGTGGCGGTGCTGCACACCTGGGGCCACCTGCGGGCCTGGACCCTCTCTGGCCACTTTCATGAGACCGACGCCAATCCCCTGATCCACATCAACGAGGCGCTCTCCGGCCTGCCGGTGGACGTGCGCTTCATCGACTTTGAACAGGCCCGCAGCGGCGCGCTGCGACGCGAAGCTAGTCCTTTAGGGCGACGCGAAGCTAGTCCTTTAGGGCGACGCGAAGCTAGTCCTTTAGGGCGATGC